>CAJWHT010000222.1 GCA_913041495.1 uncultured Desulfobacteraceae bacterium
ACCGAGTTTTTCAGCCGCCACTTTAACAGGGGAGGGGGCCAGCTTTTTTCCTCGGCCTTTGGGGCGATCGGGCTGGGTGACAACCAGGGGGATTTGAAAGTCTTCTACATTAGCCAGGGCATGGAGGGCAGGCACGGAAAAATCCGGGGTACCCATGAATATGATACGGGTCTTTTTCATTCGGCCTGCTTCATCTTTTTTTTAAGTTTTTTTTTGTACATGGCCCGTTTCAGGGAGGATATCCGGTCGATGAACAGCACCCCGTCCAGATGGTCAATCTCATGCTGCATGATCACGGAGAGCAGGCCTTCGGCATCAAACTCCATCTGCTTGCCGTCGATGTTCAGGGCCCGGACAGTCACCCGGGTATGCCGTTTCACATCGGACCTAAAGTCGACCACTGACAGGCAGCCTTCGTTTTCCGAAATGAAGGTATCATCGCTTTTTTTTATGATTTCCGGATTGATCAAAGCGGTGAACTCATTTACTTCTTCTTCGAACTCGGGATCAGCCGCATGGCTGTCATAGACAATCACCCGTTTGTTCACGCCTACCTGGGGGGCGGCAAGGCCCACCCCTGAATCATGGAACATGGTCTCCCCCATGTCCGCAATGAAACGTTTAAGCTCTTCATCAATCTCATCAACCGGGGCGGAAGGCTCCAGCAATGATTTTTCCGGGTACTTTAATATATTAAGTATAGCCATTTTGCTTCAGGATTTCCTTTGCGCGGTTTACATCTTCCTTGATCTGACGGGACAACTCGTCAATATTGGAGAATTTTTTCTCATCCCTGAGACGGGCCACCATGTTCACCCGGATCCGGGTATCATAGATATCCTTGTCAAAATCAAGAATATGGACCTCAATGGTGAACATCTGATCCCCAAAGGTAGGGGAAAAACCGATATTGGCCACACCCGGGAAGTTCCCGTGGATGGTTTCCACAGTCACCGCATAGACCCCGAGCTTGGGGCAGAGTTCATCGTGGAGCTTGATATTGGCCGTGGGAAAGCCCAGTTGCTTGCCGCCACGCTTTCTTCCGGTGATCACCTTGCCCCGGATCTGGTAGTGGCGCCCCAGGTACTTCATGGCAAGCTCCACCCGTCCTTCCATGACAATCTCACGGATCCGCGTGCTGGATATGCGTTCGCTGCGGGTTTCGGAATCACAGATCCATTCCGACACCACAGTTTTATAACCCAGCCGCTTGCCTTCAGATCGGAGCAGACCGATATTCCCCTCCCGGCCTTTTCCGAAAGAGTAGTCCGCCCCTATTATGATGCCTTTCATCCCGATTTTATTCACCAGTACCTCCTGGATGAAACCGTGGGCCGAGATGGAGGCAAAGGTCTCGTCAAAAGGGAGGCAGAGCAGGACATCGATGCCAGATCTTTCGATCAACTCAAGCTTCTGGTCGTGCCGTGTAATCAGGGGCGGGCTGGAAATTCCCAGTGCCCGCAGGGGATGGGGCTCAAATGTCATGGCCACGGAAGTGCCACCGATTTCCTCTGCCATCTCAATAACTTGGGCAAGTAATGCCTGATGCCCTTTATGGACGCCGTCAAAGTTGCCGATGGTAACAACTGCGTTTTTATAGGGAGACCCGATCTGGTCTAAGTGCTCAATTAATTCCATGGTGTCCTTTACGCAAGTGGAACAAAAAATTGTGTTGACAAACCAAACAAACAAATATATATATCCCAACCATCGCTTTTACGCAATGCCAAATTGCTTGCGACAAAAGCGGTCACCAAGCGGTAAAACACCGTGCCGAAGTGGCGGAATTGGTAGACGCACTAGTTTCAGGGACTAGCGGGCGTACGCCTGTGGGAGTTCGAATCTCCCCTTCGGCACCACCGC
The DNA here is from genome assembly GCA_913041495.1 of uncultured Desulfobacteraceae bacterium. Taxonomy (GTDB): domain Bacteria; phylum Desulfobacterota; class Desulfobacteria; order Desulfobacterales; family Desulfobacteraceae; genus Desulfobacter. Next base: position 1,864 of record CAJWHT010000222.1, read on the forward strand.
AAAAAAAGACATCCAACTCTAAGGATATCGCAAGCCGAAGTGGTGGAATTGGTAGACACGCTAGACTTAGGATCTAGTGCCGCAAGGCGTGGAGGTTCAAGTCCTCTCTTCGGTACCACATAATTACCCGAAATCATAAAGATTTCGGGTTTTTTTATAGGTCAAAAAGTGGTGCACCTCATTTTTTACTCCTTTTTTCCGGTCGAATTTTATCACTTTTCCTCTCATTTACGCCATGAGCTGAGAAATCTCAAAATCATCCTGTTCACCGATCTGGCAATACGGGTCAAACGCCTCGTTCGTGTCATGTCCGTAATAATCCCGGGCTCGTTCTTTGCCCAGGACCTTAGCGATGGCCGTGGTGCTGGAGTGGCGGGTCCCGCCGTAAAGATCCAGGTCGTCTATGCCCAGTTCCGCACAGGTTTTTTTCCAATACCGGTACAGATAGTATTTACCGAAAGGCGGGTTGTTGTCGTCACTACATGACTTATTTGCATGCCGGGCAAATTGACGTAATCAAAGTTAGCCTTACCTTCAAGCCAAGATCAACTCAAATATAGATGGAGGACGACCATGATACGTTCCATTGATGTAGAAGACTTAAATAAGGCCCTGGAGAGCCAGAAGAGCATCAATCTTTTGGATGTCCGCAGAAAGGAAGATTACGAAGCGTCACCGCAAAAAATCATAGGTGCCAAATGGCTTGATCCCTTACATTTTGACACTTGGATTAATGGGCAGGAACATAACCAAACTACCATTGTCTATTGCGTGAAGGGCGGTGCAGTAAGCCAGTCAATCGCGGAAAAAATGCAGGAGAGGGGCTACGACACTTCATACTTGAAGGGTGGTATAAAGGCCTGGTCTGAGAATGGAGGGTAGATTGCATAGCAGGTGTTACCGCTATCCAACCGTGAAGACGGCGGGATGTCGAAGGAGGAAGTTTTTTTGCTTACCATCAATTGCTGCAACAGGATGCACCGAATTTTTGATCAGGATTTATATCAAATGTAGTTGGGATCCCGGGGCTACCAACTACATTTTTTCGCCTGGTGACACTTTTTCCCTTGCATTCTAATTTCGGTTGGTATATTTAACCCCTCGTTCGTGCCGAAGTGGCGGAATTGGTAGACGCACTAGTTTCAGGGACTAGCGGGCGTACGCCTGTGGGAGTTCGAATCTCCCCTTCGGCACCACAACTTCCCTAAAAAGTAAAAATCCCAAAAATAAAATTTAGCAAGGAAAACCCCTTAAAAGGCTATACCTACCTGCGTCTTTTGGAACAGGCCGGACAGCCCAATGAGTTTGACATGCAATTTTTCAGGCTCGTTGTTCGGGGAATCATACGGCACGCCGATTTCATCATTTTTGCGGCCATTTTAAACTTGCAAAAACTTGGGGAATAATGTAGTTAGACCGGATACTGTGCCTGGGTGGCGGAACTGGTAGACGCAAGGGACTTAAAATCCCTCGGCCTTAGGGCTGTACGAGTTCAATTCTCGTCCCAGGTACCATCTGCAGATAAAAAGGGTTTTGGCCTTTTTCCAAAACCCTTTTTTCGATCAAGCCCCGAAGTGAAACAACGCAAGACCATCTTTAAAGAGACCTATGGATAAAATTCAGATCAACGGCGGCCAGAAGCTCGAAGGAGAAGTGTCCATCAGCGGAGCCAAGAACGCAGCTCTTCCCCTGATTGCCTCAAGTATCCTTGTCAACGGCAAGACCACCTTCACCAATGTTCCCAACCTCATGGACATCAGGTCCATCCGGCTGCTGCTGGAAGATCTTGGGGCCGACTGTGAAAACGGGGATCATACCCTCACCGTGGACGGTGCAGGTATAAATAAAATCGAGGCGGAGTACGATTTGGTCCGGAAGATGCGGGCCTCCATCCTGGTCTTGGGTCCTCTGGTGGCCAGGTTCCGCCATGCCAAGGTTTCCATGCCCGGGGGGTGTGCCATCGGTGCCCGCCCGGTGAATATGCACCTGACAGGTCTTGAAGCCCTGGGGGCAACCATCAGCATAGAGCACGGTTATATTGAGGCCCGCACCGAAGAGGGGCTGACCGGCGGAGAAATCTATTTCGACATTCCCACGGTCACCGGAACGGAAAACCTTATGATGGCCGCAGCCCTGGCCAAAGGCACCAGCGTGATCCGGAATGCGGCAAGGGAGCCTGAAATAGTCTGCCTGGCCGAAGCCCTGAACAAAATGGGGGCAAAGATAGCCGGTGCGGGTACAGCCATTATCACCATTGAAGGGGTTGAAAAGCTGAACCCTGTGGAAATCAGGGTGATCCCCGACCGCATTGAAACCGGCACCTTTATGGTGGCTGCCGCGGCCACCGGGGGAGACGTGACCATCAACGGCTGCGTTCCGGACCACATCGGCGGCATTATCAGCAAGCTGAAAGCCTCAGGAGCCGAAGTTGAAACGGCGGAAGACCGTATCCGGGTAAAAGGAACTTCGGACATCCGGAGCATCGACATTAAAACCCTGCCGTATCCCGGATTTCCCACGGACATGCAGGCCCAGTTCATGGCGCTTATGACAGTAGCCAAGGGCAACAGTGTCATCCATGAATCCATTTTTGAAAACCGTTTCATCCACGCCAACGAGTTGCTTAGAATGGGGGCCGATATCTCCATTTCCAACGGGAACTACGCCATGGTAAGGGGGGTTGAACGCCTCCAGGGCGCTCCTGTTATGGCCTCCGACCTTAGGGCCAGCGCATCCCTGGTCATTGCCGGCCTGGTGGCCGAAGGCACCACCCTGATTTCCCGGGTATACCATATGGACCGGGGCTATGAGGCCATCGAGAAAAAGTTCCAGGCCCTGGGGGCCGATATCGAACGGATAAAATAATTCTCCTTAATTCCACAGCGGCGCTGTCTTAACACAAAGCGCCGCTCACCGCAGGAGGAGGGCATGTGAGGCACCACCTTCTGAATCCTGTTTTACCACCGCTGGCACCGGCAGCCCTGTCGCTTTCAGCAGGGATACTTGCGGCACGGGCAGGGCCTGAGCTGCCTTATTTTCTGCTCCCCGTGCTTGGCACCGCTCTCATACTTCTCGTTTCCTTCTACATATACCCCTTAAAGCGATTATCGCTTTTGCTTTGCATGGTCTCATTGCTGACCGGATTCTTTTTCATGTCAGAAAAAATGACCCGGGATCTGCCCGAAAACCATATATCCTTTTTTGCCGACGGCAGTGTCCGGCAAATTACAGGCCGGGTGGATTCCTTTGCCCGGCATTACGCGGGAAATACACAAGCGACACCTGGCAAAACCAGGGTTACGATCCACTGCCTGACCGTCGAGGACTCAACAGGAAAGCCGGTAAAAACGTCTGGCCGGATACGTCTCACGATCTACAGGGCAGGGCAGGCACCGATACCGCCCATCGGATCCCTGATCACTTTCACTGCCCGGTTAAGACCGATCCGCAACTTTGCCAATCCTGGGGGCTACGATTACAAATTGCACATGCAATTTAAACGAATTTTCGGCAGTGCCCATGTTGACTACAGCCGGATTAAACTATTTGAGGATCGTGAACGCAACTTAAAATACAAGGTATTGCAGCGCATTGAATCCCTGAGGGATGAATTTGGCCGGTTCCTGGCCCGGCATTTGGAAACGCATTCTTCACCCACGGCAAAAAAACGATTGCTGCGGCAATACTCCGCTGCCGTGCTGGACGCCATGATCACCGGCAAAAAAGAAACACTTCGCCCGGAACTGCGGGATATGTTTGCCAAAGCTGGAGTGTCACACCTTTTGGCCATTTCCGGTTTGCATATGTCCATCCTGGCATTCGGTCTTTACCAGTTGTTCTACCGGATACTCAGCCGGTCTCACAGGCTTACTATATCCGGGACTGCCAAGAAACTTGCAGGCCTGCTGACCCTGGGACCGCTGCTGGGCTATGCACTTTTTTCAGGGTTTTCCCCGTCCACCCAGAGGGCCTTTATCATGACGCTGATATTTATGGCAGCGATTTTAAGTGAAAAGGAAAATGACGGGCTGAACACCCTGTGCCTTGCCGCTCTCGCCATTCTTGCACTTGATCCCGCAGCCTTGTTTTCCATATCCTTTCAGCTCTCCTTTACTGCCCTGGGGTTCATAGTATTGGGATTCCGGGCCATATCCCGTTACGATCTGCCGTCTCAACATCCCGTCATAACCTTTGTGACCGGTTCCACCCTGGTGACGCTGTTTGCAGGCCTGGGCACCTTCCCTTTAATTGCCAGGTACTTCAATATCGTGTCCTATATTCAGGTGGTATCAAATCTGATTCTCATACCGGTGATGGGATTTGCCTGCCTGCCCCTCGGGTTTCTTGTTCTTTTGAGCATGAAGGTTTTCCCCGGCCTGGCTTCAGGACTTCTTGATCTGAGCCTGGAACTAATGGACCTGTGCATCATGCTGATACAGGTGCTGGCCCATTGGAAATTTTCCTGGTCCCGCATCATCACACTGACATGGATTGAGACCGGCCTGGTCTATATCTTTTTATCCGGACTCCTGTTCCTGGCATTTAGGAAAAGACGTGCCGCTGCCTGCTTTTTAATTCTGGCCATAACCGCCGGGGCCGTCTGCACAGGGGTGGGGATCAAGGACCGGTTTTATCCGGGAAAGCTTACGGCAACGGTGATTGATTGCGGGCAGGGCAGTGCCGCCCTGGTGCATACGGCCACGGGGAAGGTGATTCTGCTGGACGGGGGCGGATTTTCAGGAAGCACCGCCTTTGATGTCGGCCGGTATATTGTGGGGCCTTTTCTCTGGTATCAGCGGATCAAAACCATTGATGCCGTGATCCTGTCCCATCCGGAGGCCGATCATATGAACGGGCTAGTGTTCATCATGGAAAACTTCAGAGTGCGGACATGGATTCGAAACAAGGAGACCAGGAACAGTCCCGCCTTTTCAGCACTTATCCGGGCGGCAAATCATCAGCAGACCGCTCAGGTGATTCTCAATGCATCAGCCATGACGTACACATTCGAACAGACGGAAATAAGCGTGTATCCTGCGCAGGAACGATCCGGCAACCGGAACAACGACTCCCTTGTCAGCCGCCTGAGCTATGGCCGATTTTCCATGCTGTTTCCCGGTGATATTGAAGCGGAGAGGGAAAAACGCCTGGCAAAACGATATGGCACTGTGCTGCGATCCACTGTCATGGCCGCCCCGCATCACGGCAGCCGGGGTAGCAGCACCAATATTTTCCTTGATATCATCGCACCTGAAAGTGTAATAGTATCGTGTGGCTATATGAACAGATACGGACTCCCCCACAAGGAGAGCCTTGAGCGATATTCGGATAAGAAAATCCGCGTTTATCGCACCGATCTTGACGGGGCAGTCTCAATAACCACGGATGGCAAAAGCTATCAGATAACGGCCATGGGCCATCCATGAATGTTATTCGGCGTGCCCACAACAAACCATGGAAAAAATTCAATGAGTTATTTGGTTTTTTTATATAAAAAAAATACTCACAGAGGCGATTAAACTTGTACTACTTTTATTTTCCATATGCACTGATCCTGGCCTGTCTCATGCTCTACGAATGCTATAAGCGCAAAAAGCCGTTCTGGTGGGCGGCCGTGGTGCTTGCCGCGCCCATCACCACCCCCTATTTCATCTTTAAATCCAGGCGGAGCGCCGGGATCATCCTCTTCATGATTTTCCTGACCACGTTCTCGGCAGTGACGGCCACCGAAGCCTATATCTATTTTCAGATGAAAGAAAAAAACAAGTACGCCCACCTGCCACCCATTACCCGTCAGGTGGTCCGTTTCAGTGAGACTCTCAAAAACACCACCCATCGCCTGGACAAAGCATTGGTGACCCTGGAAATGATGTCAAAGGTGGAATCCCGGGTCAAGGAGCTGAAACGCACCATTGATTTCATCGAAGAACTTCGGATCATCATGTCCCAGAACCGGGCGGCCATAGAGAGGATGGTAAAGTTCACCCAAGACTATGAGACCTATTTTATCAAAAAGGATCTCAATTGGGTCTACCACCTTCGGTTATTTTATACCAACCGCAATGTAACCCTGCACTACAAAAGCCTCAAAACGTATCTGGATAATTTTGAAGCCCTGCTCAAGTACACCTATGAAAATTTTGACAGGATTACAAAACTCAAAGATGAAGAGGCCCTGAACAACTATGACGAATATTATCTCAGGTACCGCAGGGCTGTGGATTCACACAACCGCCTCAATGTCCAGCGCATTGAATTCCAGAATGAATTCCTGCTGCAGTACCCGGATATAAAACCCTACCTGCCCGCAGAGCGTCAGACAGATACCTTCCGCCTCTGGGAGTAGGGCGAGGAGTCTGATCCGCCAAGGTATTTCAGGAATGGCACCACTACCTGGTTCTTATTCCCGCCCGACAGGTCGTAGGTAATGTTCACGATGGGCACCCCCACCTTTTTCTCGATCTGCCCGGCCATGGCTTCGGAAATCAGGCCCGGGCAGCAGAATGCCGGGTTGATGCCGATCAGCAGATCGACGCCTTCCTTGAGCGCGACCGAGGCGTGCGACATCGGGCTCATCGCCCGTGTGGTCGACGACGAGGCCTACGACAACGCCATCGAGCAAACCCTGTCGAC
>CAJWHT010000223.1 GCA_913041495.1 uncultured Desulfobacteraceae bacterium
GCCCTTGGCCGTGCGATCCAAGGCCTCTTCCCAGGAGATGGATCGCCATGTAACCTTTCCGGCAACTTGGGTCTTAAGCTGTGGGGTGCGGATCCGGTCCGGATGATTTAACAGGTTCAGCGCGGCTTTTCCCCTCGCACACAGTCGCCCTCGGCTTAACACATGGTGTTTATCGCCCCGGATACGAACAGGCGTTCCATCTTCCAGGTCCACCAGGATTCCGCAACTGTTGTAGCAGATCCTGCATACACTTTTAATGGTTTTTGCACTCACTTTAATCTCGTCTTTCAGGGTCTGCAACTCAGTCTGCAAATCATCAAAAATGGCATTCTATGCATAGTTGTAGGAGCGGATCAAACAGTTAATCTCTATAGAATCATGGAGATCTATAGAAAAGCCAAATGCTTTGATGCCAAAGGGTGTATGTGACTTTTAAAAAGGGTTTACCCCGTCAATGTTTTTTTGGTTTTTCAATACTTATCTTGAAAAAAAACGGGCAACAACTGGTACCAGAATCGGCCTCCTGCTATAATCCGGTGAGCTTACGCTTGCAACGCATGAATTCAGCGTTAGTTTATGCAACAAACTTTTAACACCTTTAGGACAGACACATGACAAAAGCACCTGGCCGGCTGCCGCAACACTTACCCTTCCCCGAGTTACCGGGATTTATAAGTCCCGAAGAAAGAAAAACATATCGAGATCAAATTAAACAGCGGCTGATTGACGAAAATGCCGTTTTGATCGCCCATTATTATACGGATAACGAGGTGCAGTCCCTGGCCGAGGAAACCGGGGGCTTTGTGGGGGATTCACTTGAAATGGCACGGTTCGGAAGGGACCATAAGGCCGAAACCGTGGTGGTGGCCGGAGTCAAGTTCATGGGGGAAAGCGCAAAGATCCTCACGCCGGACAAGCGGGTGTTGATGCCGACGCTTGAGGCCACCTGCTCCCTTGACATCAGTTGCCCTGAAAAAGAGTTTACCCGGTTTTGTGACAGCCATCCGGACCGTTCCGTTGTCGTGTATGCCAATACCTCGGCTGCGGTAAAGGCCCGGGCCGACTGGGTGGTGACTTCCAGTATCGCTGTGAAGGTGGTGGGGTATCTGGCCGAGGACGGTCAGAAAATCATCTGGGCGCCGGATCACCACTTGGGACGATATGTGCAAAGGGAAACCGGTGCGGATATGATCTCCTGGCAGGGCAAGTGCGTGGTTCATGACGAATTCAAGTACGAAGAACTCATGGGGTTGAAAAAAGCACACCCTGATGCGGCGGTCCTGGTTCATCCCGAATCTCCGGAACCTGTCATCGACCTGGCTGATTTTGTGGGCTCCACCTCCCAGATTATCAATGCCTGCAAGACCTCTGATAAAAAACGGTTTATCGTGGCCACGGACAAAGGTATCTTTTTTAAGATGCAGCAAGCCATACCGGACAAGGAACTGATCATCGCCCCCACCTCCAGTGAAAGCGCCACCTGTCGAAGCTGCGCCAGGTGCCCGTGGATGCAGCTCAACGATCTGAAAAGATTATCCAAGGTGTTTGACACCCCCGGCAATGAAGTGCTTGTGGATCCGGATATTATTGAAAAAGCGTTGATCCCTTTAAATAAAATGTTCCGGTTTATGAAATCCTGAACCCACACCCATTGTACTCAACTCCCATGGAAAGGCTGCATGTGCTGACACGTTATGTTTAAATCATTTTTCCCGAATCCGAGGCTCTTTTTTCCCTTGCTCCTGGTCTGGATCATTTTTTCCATTACCATCTGGTATCTATTTAAAAATGATCTGGGGGCTGTGTTGAATCTTACACCCACCCAGGCCTCCCCCATCATCGGGGTGGGCCATTTTGTCTCTGACTCCTTTTTGCTGCTCTATATCTACTACACGGTTTCGGTACTTATTTTTGCAGGCTTCTGGATGATTTTTTCCCCCCATCCGTGGCAGCTCTGGTCAATCTTGGGGTCTGCCGGCATCCTTTTTTCCACCTATTTCAGTGTACAGGTCTCGGTGGCCATCAACAACTGGCGGCGGCCGTTCTTTGATACCGTTCAGAATGCGCTGTCAGCAGAGGCGTCCGTGCCGGCCTCTGACATGTATAGCCTGATCTTGATTTTTGCCCAGATCGCCTTTCTGGCCATCGGCGTGTTTGTCTTTACCCGGTTTTTCATAAGCCATTATATTTTCCGGTGGCGGACCGCCATGAACGAATACTATACAGGCTTTTGGAAAGAGCTGCGCCATATCGAGGGGGCGTCCCAGCGTATCCAGGAAGATACCATGCGCTTTGCCTCCATTATGGAGAGCCTCGGCGTTGCCATGGTGGATGCGGTGATGACATTGTTTGCCTTCCTGCCCGTGCTGTGGTCCCTTTCGCAGTACGTAAGCGAACTGCCGGTGGTGGGGGCCATCCCGTATCCGCTCTTTACCGCGGCCATCGTCTGGTCGCTGTTTGGCACGGGGCTGCTTGCCGTTGTGGGGATCAAGCTGCCGGGACTGGAATTTAAAAACCAACGGGTGGAGGCGGCCTATCGCAAGGAACTGGTCTACGGGGAGGACGATGAACTCAGGGCGCAACCCGTGACGTTAAAGCAGTTGTTCAATAACGTGCGGCGCAACTATTTCCGCCTTTATTTTCACTATATGTACTTTAATGTGGCCCGCAGCCTTTACCTGCAGGCCGATAATATATTTGTCTACCTGATCCTGGTGCCGACCATTGCCGCAGGGACCATCACCTTTGGTATCCTCCAGCAGATACTCACCGCGTTCAACCAGGTGAGCAACTCATTTCAGTATCTGGTCAATTCCTGGACCACCATCGTTGAACTGTTGTCCGTCTATAAACGTCTGCTTGCCTTTGAGGCGACCCTGGGTGGAGGGCCCTTGCCCAAGATAGATCAGACCTATAAACCTGGGATCAGCGACTTTTAAAACGGTGTGCATTATTGCTGACGCAGGGGGGCTGTCTTATAGGCCCCGAACGTTTTCCTGTAAAAGGATGGCAGAATTCCGGTCCATTCGGTGAAGATCTTTCTGAATGATCCCGGATTCTGGTATCCCAATGCGTAGGAGATTTCACTGAACGAACGGCTGGTGGTTTCCAACAGTTTCTTGGCAGTCTCCACTTTTTGTTTCTGGATATGGGTTTTGGGCGAATCCCCGAGGGCTGCTTTAAACCGGCGCTCAAATGTGCGGCGGCCAAGTCCTGCAATATCCGCAAGGTCGCTGATGTTAAACGGTTCATCCAGATGGGTTTCGATCCACGTCTGGGCCTTTAAAATTTGAGGGTCGGCATGGCAGGCGTTGGTATCCAGGGTGGCGTAGGCGGCCTGGGTTTGCCGCCTGAAATCATGGACAAAAAATTTGGCGGTTTGGACGGCAACGGAATGGCCAAAATAGGATTCCAAAAAATAATAGGCAAGATCGGTTGCAGCACCCGCACCTGCAGCGCAGCATAAATTCTCATGGGTTACGATCAGGTTTTCAGGTGCAAGCCTTACGGCCGGAAACATGGCGCGGAACTCCCCCGCCGCAGACCAATGGGTGGTGGCTTCCTTCCCGTCTAAAAGGCCTGTTAGGGCCAGCAGAAATGCACCGGTACAGACGCTGGCAAGGACGGTTCCCCCCAGATGTTTTTGCCGGAGCCAATCGACCATAAAATCCTGCCCGGGCAGGGGGGCTTCCACATGTGGAATGGAAGAGATGATGAACAGATCCGCCTGGCTGATGTCTTTTACCGCACAATGGGTGTTTAAGATGATGCCGTTCTGGCAGCGCAGGGCCCTGCCGTCCAAGGATACCAGCCTGACTACGGGGCTTTCACCTGCTGTATTCCCCGCGCATTGTCCGGCCAAAACTTTCGCCTGCAGGAAAATATCCATAAGGCCGATTAATGAGCTTGCAAAAGCGTTTTCAAAGCCCAGAATGAAAATCTTCATTGCGTTTCTCCGGTTTCATTCAATCCTTGGTTTTCAGGGGAGATCCGGGACAACCTGAATTGTACCCAGCCGTCCGGACAGTTTAACGTGACACATCCGTTTGCGTCCTCAAATCCGGTCTTGGGACTGTGACGCATGGCATTGGCAAATGGCCAGATGCTTGAAAATGTGGCCGCGCACATATTTTCCGGGGTCAACCTGGTGAATATGTAGGATCCTTGCACATATGGGCAAAATTCGTTTTCGACAACTTCACACTTTATCGAGTATATGGTTTTCATATCCGCCCCTTTCATACCTGGTTTTTTTGACGTAACGCCTTCTGCCTGAAAGGCTATGACCCAATCGTTGTCATGGGTTAGAACGTGTTATAGGTTCACACATGCGGGACCAGATTAAAAGTGGCAAAAACGACGATTATGATACCAAATACGACAAAAACCGGTGTTAGGACGCATAAAACTTCTTGCAAAGGATTATGACGCCCATCATGACATCTTTGACGCAAACCGGGGGACACAAAGAATGCCTGCCTTCGTGTCCCCCGTGGAAAAAAGAATTTATTCTTTAAGCGGTGTTATGCGCACAATGCGCCGTGAAGTGCGATCTGGGCCTGGGCGAACTGGTCCCTTTCAACGATAAACTGCATGTTGGTCTGCCTGTTTGTCTGTGACACGGCAAGAATATTAATGGCATTGCCGGCAAGGGCCTGGGCCGCGGTTGCCATGATTCCGGGTTTGGCAATGTTTGATCCGATGGCGCAGACAATGGCCACAGGGCTTGTTACCACCTTTTCCATGGCCTCGTTGAGTTCCGCCAGAAATTGCGGGGTGCAGTCCTTTTCTTCAATGATCAGGTCGATGGTGTTGGCATTGGTCATCTTTGAGATGTAAGAGACGTGATATTTATCGAAGATCTGCATGATACGCAGGTCAAAGCCGACTTCCCCAACCATTCTGGTGTCATGGATTTCCATGCAGGTGACCTCCTTGGAGCCGGTGACGATTTCCACCTTTGATTCCGGGGCAATGAAATCCTTGGTAATGAGGGTGCCGGGGTGATCCGGGTCAAAGGCATTTTTTACCCGGATGGGGATATTCTTGATTTCAAGGGGTTTTGATGCCTTGGGATGTATGGCCTCCATGCCGACATCCGCCAACTGATCCGCCACATCATAGTTGGTATTGCACACCGGTTTGACCTTGTCTTCACCGATGATCAGGGGATCACCCGAGCAAAGGTGATACTCCTTGTGAATGATGGCCTCATCCGCCCCCAATAAGACGGCGACTTTGGAGAAGGTGACCTCGGAGTAGCCCCGGTCGAATTCCCGCATGATGCCTTCCGTTCCTTTGGTGTAGCCCGTGGCAAAACAGATGGTGGAAAAGGGATCAATGGGGGTAAAACTGTCTTTGATACGCTCGTCAATGGTCAGCTGACGGCCGTCGTCCCACCCGCTGAGATCCACAAAGGTGGTGTCATATCCCCTGTTTTTGAGGATATTGGCGGAGTTAAAGGCGCTGTGCATTTCCCCCAGAGAGGCCAAAAGTTCTCTTGCGGCCAAAAGGAGTTCCTCACGGCTGACATAACCCGAGGCCAGTACATTATCCATGCTGCGCAGGATGTTTATGGCCTGGTCGATCCTGTCACCGATAAAATCATTGGCCGTCTTCACATCAAGGCCGACCTCTCCGAAGCTCTCGTTGAGTTTGTAGAGTGCCTCCTGCAGCCGGATCATTTTAATGGGGTAGTTTTGCTGGTCTTCAAATAATTTATAGATGCCCGGCTGGTTGGTTTTCTTGTGTTCAAGCAGATCATTGGTAATCCCTGCATAGGCCGATACCACATATATCCTGCCGTAGGTGTGATCTTTGTCTTTGAGAATGATGTTGTCAACGATTTCAGGAAATCGTGACATGGAGGTGCCGCCGATTTTTTCAATGCTCAGGTGATGTCTGGTCATGGTATTCCTCAATGTCTGTATGAACGGGTGCCGCCTTGTTCATTGTTATCCTAATTTTTTTCACCCGATACTATTAATGCATTCCGTGGGTTTTGGCAATCATGGGATTCGGGGTCTGCGAGAAAAATCGTGTTGAATGGTGACCGTTTTAACGATCATCAAGTGCAGCCCTTTGACCGGACCGGAACAAAATCAAGCAGATTTTTGAGGAAAGGGGGCTGTATCAGGCGTCAAACAACTCCTGGGCCTTATACGATGATCTCACATGGGGGCCGGCGGCCACCTGCGTGAATCCGATTTCCCTGGCCCTGGCTTCCAGGTCCTCAAACTGTTCCGGGGTGTAAAAGGTAAACACCGGCAGGTGTTCACGGGTGGGCTGGAGATACTGGCCGATGGTGAGGATATCACAGCCGTGGGCATGGAGATCTTTCATGGTCCGGATGAGTTCTTCCTGGGTTTCCCCCAGGCCCACCATGATGCCGGATTTGGTGAGCATATCCGGATTGAGGCGTTTCACATTGGCAATGAGATCCAAAGAGCGCTGGTAGACGGCTTCGGGGCGAACCCGCGCATACTGGGACGCTACGGTTTCCACATTATGGTTGAGGACATCCGGATTTGCATCTACAACTATTTTCAGCGCCTCACCATCCCCCTGGAAATCCGGGATCAACACTTCGATTCTGGCAGGTTTACCGTCCTTTACCGGCAGGGTTTCCCGGATGGCGCGGATGGTTTTGGCAAATTGCGCCGCACCGCCGTCGGGCAGATCGTCCCGGGTCACCGATGTCACCACCACATACCGTAGCCCCAGGGTTTTGGAGGCGTCAGCCACCCGGCGGGGTTCCTCAGGATCCACAGGCATGGGGTCCAGGGCCGTGACATTGCAGAACCTGCAGTGGCGGGTGCACTGGGAGCCCAGGATCATGAAGGTGGAGGTGTCTTTGGAGAAACACTCGAACATGTTGGGGCAGTTGGCTTCCTGGCAGACCGTGTGGAGTTTGGATTCCGACAGCAGCCGCGTCACCCGCTGGTAGTCACCGCCCAGGGGAAGTTTCTTCTTCAGCCAGGCCGGTTTGCCTTTGGATATGCCATCTTTTTTAGTTTTGCAGGCAGCGTTGCATTGCATGTCGGTGTTCCTTCTTAATTGTACGGTTTAATACTGCAGTCAAAAACCGCAGAGAAACTTTTAACAAAACAGGTTTTTACCTTGTCCATCATTTTCTCCATCTGGGCCCGGTCGTCCCGGCTGGGTTCTGCTTCCAGGGTCTGCTGGGGCAGGGTGCGTTCCAGGGCGATGGAGGACATGGCCTGGTTGGCAAGGCCGCAGGGGTTGATCCAGGTAAACGGGGCCAGATCCGGGTTTATGTTCAGGGCCAGGCCGTGGATGGATATCCCTTTTTTCAGGGCGATGCCCACACTGCCGATCTTTTTGTTGCCCACCCATAATCCGTGGTTCCGCTCATCCCGGTCGGCCGGTACGTCGAATTCGGCGCAGGTGTGTTTCATCACCTCTTCGAGTCCCTCGACAAATTCGGGGACGGAAAGGCGGTTGCGTTCCAGATCGATAACCGGGTAGAGAACCGCCTGGCCGGGGCCGTGGTAGGTGATGTTGCCGCCCCGGTCGGTCTGGACGATACGTATGCCCTTTTGTGCCAGAAAATCTTCGGACACCACCAGGTTTTCCCGGCCGCCGCGCCGTCCCAGAGTATATACTGCGGGATGCTGGACAAACAGCAGCCGGTCCGGCACCTGCCGGTCCGACAGTTTGGACGCCAGGATTTCCTGCTGGAGGGCCAGCGCCCGTGTGTATTCGAGAAGGCCTAAGTCCTGAAATTCACACGAGCGCCGGCTGCCTGATGTGTTATGGGAAGTTATCCTCTCAGGCATGGCTTCCTTGCAGCGGTAACTTCGTCCAGCCGGGTTACCTTGGTGAGCATGGGCGCCTTCTGAAGTTTTTCAGGCGTCTCGGCAGCTTCCTTGGCAATGGCTTTGACCGCATCAATGAACTGGTCAATATATTCCTTGGACTCCGTCTCGGTGGGCTCGACCATGAAGGCGGCATCCACCACCAGCGGAAAGTAAACCGTGGGGGGATGAAAACCGTAGTCAAGCAGCCGTTTGGCAATGTCCATGGTGGTGATATGGTATTCCTGCTGCTTTTTGTCGTTGAACACGCATTCGTGCATGCACGGACGGTCGTAGCACAGGTTCAAGGTGTCTTTTAGGCTTTCCTTGATGTAGTTGGCATTGAGCACCGCGTACTTGGAGGCGTTGGTCAGGCCTTGTGCACCCATGGTGAGGATGTAGGCATAGGCTTTGATCATTACGCCGAAGTGGCCGTAGAAGGTGTGCATCCGTCCGATGCTGTCCGGACAGTCGGTGACAAACTTGTAGGTATCCAGTTCCCGTTCGACTCTCGGTACGGGCAGGAAGGGGATCAGTTTGTCCACAACCGCTACGGGACCGGAACCTGGGCCGCCACCGCCGTGGGGGGTGGAAAAGGTCTTGTGCAGGTTCAGGTGAAG
>CAJWHT010000224.1 GCA_913041495.1 uncultured Desulfobacteraceae bacterium
CCTCAGCTGCCGCGCAGAGCTGGCAGCACTGCGCGGCGCTGCTGGCCCTGGTGCGCTGGAAGGCGCGCGTTGAGCCGAGGACCCGCCCGGCCACGAGCTCGCCGCAGTTGGTCGGCGGGGCTTGGGCCGCGGCCGTCACGCCGAGCACGGCCGCCAGGCTGGCCATCGAGGGCATCGACGACGCCAAGGCCATGGGCGCCATGTCCCTGTTCGGCGACCTGATGGATCAGCATCTGACCGAGCTTTTGATGTCGGAACATCCGAAGATCGCCGTCCTGGACAGCCGCCGGGCGAAACGCGTGCTGGACGGCGAAATCGTGCCGATCGGCGCCAAGGACTGGCATACGGACCATACCAACCATGCCCGCCCGCCGAAGATGACCGCCCTTTACGCGGTTCAATTGCCGTCGACGGGCGGCGATACCGGGTTCGCCAACATGCAGGCCGCCTATGCCGGCCTGCCGCAGGATGAACAGGATCGCCTGGCTGTTGAACGGGAATCAGCGAGGGCTCTTTCCGTGGCCCAAGATGGGGAGACAGTGAAATGGGAAAACCCTGAAACCAAAGCTGAGGCCGAAATCATAGTCAAAAAAACGGAGACCATACAGCGACAGGTACCTATTGTCAGAAATAAAGAAGTGGTCAGACCGGAAAAACTAACTCTGATTGGTGAGCCCTATGAAATCCTAAAAAACTCGAATGTCAGATTTGGCCCTTCAATGGAGCATGCCGTCGTAAAAGTGCTGAAAAAGGGTAGCCTCGTTTTAGCGGTAGGCCAGGTTAGAGGAAAAAACTGGGTACTCATAAATCAGGAGAAAAGAGCCATCGGCTATATTCACGCATCCTTGATTGCCAAAGAAGGAACTCCGTCAACGCAGGCTGTCCAGAAAACAGCGGAGTCTGTAAAGATACAATCAGAGGAAAAGGAAACTCAAACGCCGACCATGCAAAAAGCGCATGATTTGGATAGTCTATCCGATGATATGATAGCTACACAGACGGTAAGACCGGCGGTGGACTTGGACAAACTTTCGGACACTTATTCCGATGACCAAAACAATGCGAATCTGGTTGTGGAAAATATTGAGGTTGAAACCGTTGCTAGAACACTTACGATGAAGGTTTCGACTCCCGAGGGAAACGAGGAATCAACCGTTGTAGCTAGCAAAGGAACTGATGGAGCTTGGGAGATTATATAATCATGAAATTAAATGCAAAAATAATTCTGAGCTTCGGGCTAACTTTTTCACTTATCCTTCAAAGTGCTTATGCGGAGACGTTACACCGGTTGGCACATTCAAAAAAACTCGGTGCAGAAGTATTTGTTGAGCAAACCGGTAACTCCTGGTGTAAAGAAAAAATAACTTCAAATATAAAGCTTAAAGAGAATAGTCCCCTTCTGAAAGAAAAGATGCCCACCTTTCTCCACAAAGTGGGTCTTGTCGTTCAAAAAGACTGTCCTCCTGCCCGAACTATTGAGTATAAAATATACAAAAACCCAGGAAATACCCTGGTGGCTAAACACATAGCCTCGTCTGTCGATAACTGGGAAATCAAAAAGCCCGAACCCCAAGTTACATCTTTAGACGATCTTCCGGAGCCAGAACCACAGTCAGTTTCAGTTCCTGAAAAGAAATCCAACATCCCTGTGATTGAACCTGTTAATCTAAAATACTTAACACTTCTTCCTGGAGTTATTCCTGATGCTCAGAGAGTGCTGTCCAAAACGGGTGGGATGACAGATTATCTTAAATTAAGACATTGTAAAACCTATCAATCAGTCGAAAAAAATGAAATCAAAGTTTCAAGACTTGAATCCGAATTTGGGCCAGAAGCAAGAGATTTTCTTGACAGCCCACCGCCCGAATATGCACTGTTAGAACTTAAAAGAGATCTGGGGCATTACAATTTGGAAAAAGGAGCATTCGAATTCACTCCTCTTAAAGATTATGAAACCTTTTACCTTAAACGCCCAGATTCATATTGGGGCTGTCGCCCGCAAACCAATGCCTTTCCCAAAGCAATCGAGTTGTATGTGGAAGGCGGGGAATTCATCAGAGAACTCCCGGTTTCCCAAGATGAAGCTGAAAAACTCATCAAAAGGCTGAGATACAGAAAAGTTATTGTTCATGCTACGGTCAAACTTACAAAGTGGAATGAATACTCCAAGGGGGTAAAAAAAGCTTCCGTTGAATCTGTTCTATATGCTCTAAAAATAAGTAACGAAAGAACCGGTAGAGATATCTATGAATTCACCAATGATTGGCTGCAACCCCAAATTGATGAGAAAAAAGAAGCCATTGCGAAAGCTGAGGCCATTAAACGACAAAAAGTCAGAGAAGAACAAATCCGCAAACAGCAGGAAGCTGCAGCAAAGGCGGACAGGATAAAAAGGGGGGTTGAACCGATTGCAATGGATGGAGAAGTTGCTTGGTCCCATTTTAAAAAGCTCTCCTCCCCGAAATCAGACGAGTACATGGTTGAAGGGACGGATACAAGGCGGCCGCTGCATATCCTGGCCGAAGCCTACTACAACGAAAAGGACGGCAGCGTTCAGTTGCAAGGCGGGCTGTTCGGATTAGGATCGTCTAAAACAGAGATAAGCTACAATTATTCATACCAGGGAACACCCATTAAGGTAGTATTGCAAAACGGTGCAGATTTTAAAAGCCAGAAAGTGCCTGAAAGCATAGTGCACGATGTTGCCCTTACCAAGCAAACCAACCTGGTTTACAGGCCTGATTCATATATAACATTCACCGCGAGACCCGTAGGCTTTTTCGATGATCCCTGGAAAGGAGGAAAAGGTATCGTTGTCCATGTAGCCTCCGCAGAATTCGAACTCAAATTTAAACGGTTAAAGGCAAAGAAGAAATGGGGGTGGAAAACAGAAGCGATAAGTCCTGAAAAACCCTATTTACAGAAAAAAGACACCAGAACTGCAAGAGATCTGAACGTGGCTGGACTGCATGGGGGAATGGAGATGGACGATGTTCAAGAACTACTTGAAGACAAACTCCAATTAAATACAGCATTCGACGAAAACCTCAAAACCCTCAAATCGTCAAACCAGCTCAATATTAGAGAACTATTGAATGGGATACAGAAAGTTTCCCCGGGAAAACGTTATTTTAAAGGGACTTTTGTTCAGACAGGCAAGTCGCTTATGGGGCTTGGTTCACCAATATACTCGCTGAAACAGGCCACATTAGGCCAAACTGCCACCATTAATGAGGCCGAAGCGATATATAAAGGACTTCTTGAAAAATTCGGGGAGCCCGACCTGAAAAAAGACAATCCCATAGGGACCGTAATGACCTGGGGGAAAAGGATCACCAATGACAGAAGCAATATGTCTGTGGGAAAAGAATTTAATCTTCCAGTTTGTGCTGTGGAAGCACAATTATATGAGGTTGAGAATGGAATAATTACCATACTCATCCTTACTGATGAGCTTTATTTGAAAGAAACAAAAGTAACATCGACAACTATCTATTAAGTAAATCCGGCCCGCCCCCTTTCAGGGACGGGCCGTTTGCAGGTGGTGCCGTGATCTTATTTCAGTTATGAATTTTTCGGGGGATTATCATAGGGAACGATGGTATTGGTGGCCACCTTCGACTTGATATCGGAACTCCAGGCATTGACCTTATCCAAAACGGCCTGAAACTTAGGATCGTTATGTATTGCAATATCCGCCTTGTGGTAGGCCTGATGGGAGGCATGGATAGCCTTTTGAGCCCGGCCCTGGAATTCGCCTGGCATCTCACCCACCGATGTGGGAAGCTCTTTGTGATACTTTGCCCAGCATTCATCATCCAGGTTCCGCCAGGTTTCATAAGCCCCATGCCCCTCTTTGGTGCCCTTTGCTTTGATCATATCAAGAAGGTTCAACTGCAGTTCGCAATTGTGTTTGTATCCTTCAGCAGTGATCTGGATATTCAGCTTGACATCCCCGTAGAGCAGTTCACTTCTGGGCATATAAATCTGCTTGATTCTGACGACTTTATACTTGACCACATTTGTAGTGGCGATGTTGATGGGTGTATTTTCCTTATTGTGGATAAAGTTGAGCGCCGCCAGCATATCCGTGCAGTTTTTAAAGGTCATGGTTCCCCGTACCACATCATTGATATATCTTGTAGGCACCTCGTGGGTATGGGATATTCTGTACTTGTATTTGGTGTTGCACTTCTGTTCTATTCGCTCCGCACCTTTGAGCTTTTTGGCCGGGCCTGTGACCTTACGCTTCCTGCTGATCATGATGAGCTGATTGTTCTGGGAATAGTGCTTATTTCCACTGTCGTCATCCTTGCCCCAGAGTTCATACTCGCCGGTATCACATTTGGAATTGTTTACGAAGTGTGAGAACAAAGCTTTAAACGCATTTTCTACTTTCCCGCCCTCTTCAATCAGTTTTTCAACGCAACACCCCGTACATTGCTTACCTTTGTTCTGGTGGCCTTGTTTAAGGATTTTTGGCCAATTGGTTTTCATGGGTTGCATGAGTGCTCGTTTTAAAGTCATGGTTCCTCCTCAATGGTATATGTATCATTCTTCTCTTATTGAATTCTTCCGCCTGGCGTCTGTCGTTTGCATCTGCCTTTTTGAAAATGCAAGCCTCGTACCAGAACCCAACCGGCCATGAAATCACATCTTTCCTCCACAATTGGCCGCATTCAGACTTTAAAAATGGCTTTGCCGGGGCTGGAATTCTTAAAACGGTCATCAACCGCCAACTTATTATGGAGAGCTTCTCCTGATGACCGGCAAATAAAGTGGCGCCTCGATTGCCTGTGGCATGACATCTTCGCGCGGGGCTTAATAACTACACATAATTAAGTAGTATAAGGTCAATATCAGAAAAGGAAAGATCGTTTGCCTTTTAACTGAGCAGGTAAAACCCCAGATTTTTGGCATAGGGAGGCGGATTGTAATAATCGGCCAGCACATAATCCCCCTCCACCTCACGGACAATGATCTGCCGCTTGATCACGGAGCGTTTCAGATCATCCAGAACAAACTGGATATCCAGGAAGTCGTTCTCTTTGAGAGAAGACTTTTTGGGGATGGTGAAGGCGATTTTTGTAAGAGAGACCTCTTTTATCGATATATATACGGAAGCCCCCAATGTGGGATGAAGGTAATGCCCCCTGAGGGAAACCACTTTCCCGAACTTGTTGCCGCGCCGTTGCTCATCTTCTTTTTTTATTTCCTCTTCCACAAGGGACTGAAGATTGTCTTCAATAGCTGCGACACGATCTTCCCGGGTCACTTTCTTTGCTTCGGATAACGCGGTTTCAACCAGTTCTTTGAATGTTCTGACCTCGTTGCTGCTCAGGGTATGTGCGGCAACGGTCACGGAGAGTTCGGGTAAAAGTTCTTTTGACACGGAAAGACGGATCCCGTCCTCAATCCGTCGTTTCAGCTTTTCAGAGCCGTCAGAGTAGGTCAGGGGCAGCAGCATGAGAAAAATATTTTCCCCATAACGGAAGAGGGTGTCATCCCTTCTTTTCTTCGCATTCATCACCCGGACCATTTCCTTGAGCGCATTATCGTAAACGGATTGTCCGCCTTCCATCAGCAGGCGTTCAAGGCCGTCCACGGTGATGATCAGCATGGAAAACACACTGCCGTAGTGCACCTTGAACTCAGTGGTATTGCCCACGGTGCGTTCAAAACTCCACCGGTTTTTAAGGCCGGTGGGCACATCCCTGGTGGCCAGGTTCGTCAGGGCCTGGGTATAATAGGAACGTTCAATGGCAATGGCGGCATATTCAGCAATGGAGGTGAGCAGGTTCATATCCTTTGAATCAAACTTTTCTTTGATATCCCTGTTGACCAGTTGAATCACACCGAATACTTTTTTCCCTGTTTTCAAAGGGGTGCCGATGATGGACCGGGTTTTGAAGCCGGTGAACATATCCACCCGTTTGCTGAAGCGTTTATCGGCCGAGACATCTTCCACCACCAGGGGGACACCGGTTTTCGCGATGTATCCTGCAACCCCTTCGCCTTTGGCCAGCCTCGCCCCTTTAAGCTTATCCTTGTTTGCCCCCACCACAACTGAAAATACAAGCTCTTCGGTTTTAGGATCCTTTAACAGGATGGACCAGTGCCGGGGTTTAAAGATCCGGCCGATCTGGTACATCAGGATGTCAAGCACCTCTTTGACGCTCTTCGCCTTTGACAGGGCTTTGCTGAAATCGGATTCGGTATGAAGGTAGGGGTCTGATGCCGGTACATTGTCCGTTTGAATGGATTCATCCTGGTAGTAGTACCGGGTGTTCAGCCGCGACAGCTTAAGATTGGCCCACAGCAGATTTTCCCGCAACTGGGTATCCGAAGGAAAAACAAATTGGTAAAAGGCGGAAATCCGGTCCACCTCCCGGTTCATTTCCGTGATGCATTTGATGATGTTGATTTTTTCCAGATCAATGGTCTCTGACACTTCAGGGGGCAGCACCGGGGGACGGATAAAATCATAGGATCCGATTCCCTGGGTCCAACAGATGAAATCCGACAAGGCGACAATGGCGATCAGGGATTTGTGTTCGGCCGGCATATCAAGATGCCCGAATGACTGATGATGGTACTTGACTGCCGCAGTCAGTTGCTGTGGCAGTTCCCACCCGTCACAGAAATAGGCGCCGATGTCGTCGTGGCCCAGCCCCAAGCTTTCCCTTTCCTTTTCAATCACAAGATCGGTGGACGTGGACAGGGCGCGGATAAACGCACCGTATTCCTTCTTCCCCCTGAGATCGAGAAACACCTTTCCCACGTCGTGAAGGAGCCCTGCGATATAGGCTTCCTCAGGATTAACGGTGCCGGTTCTTCTTGCGATTTCCATGCTCAATACGGCCACGGCCAGGCTGTGACGCCAGAAGAGAAGCCGGTCAAAGGCCTGGTCTTTCCCCTTTTTAAAAAGCCCTTTGAAAATCGCGATACCGTAAGCCTGTTTTTTAATTTCATCAAGGCCCAGCATCACCACGGCATCCGACAGGGAGGTAATCCGCCTTCCCAGTCCGTATGTGGCAGAGTTGACGATCTTGAGGACCTGGGCAGACAGACCGGGGTCGGTTTCGATAATGGCGGATAATTCTTCTAGGGAGGTGCTTTCATCCTTGGCGGAGTCTAAAAGTTTGGCCGCAGCCTGGGGGAAGCTGGGCAATTGGACCCCATCCAGATGAAGGACTTCCCGGATCTCAATTTCCGAAGGCAGGTTTAGTAATTTGTTCATGTCCCGATTTCCAATTTATTTTAGAAGGTGCAGCCCCGGCGCTCCCCGCCCGGCTGCATCAGAATCCTGTTTGACAGTTTCTCATCATATGCTAATTTTGATCCCGTGTAAAACCGTTATAGGGATTGACACCTCTTTGATCATGCCTTACAACCGAACAAAATGAGTATTATTGAATTCTATGCCAGCCACCATCACACCCAAACCGTCACCTCCTGAAGGCGGTGCCCCGCGTTCCCGTAACAGGGAAAAAAGGTCCGGAGGGATGAAGCGCTTCATCCGGATCGCCTTGATAGGCCTGTGCCTTATCGGAATCACCGGGGCTGCGGGCATGCGCTATCTTGAAACCCCCGGGGTTCAGCAGGCGATTCAGGCCGGAATCAACACCATCATTCCCGGCACCCTGACCTGGGAAAGCGCGGAACTGTCTCTCATCTCAGGCCGGATAACACTTGGCCGCCTGACGTTAACGGATGCCTCGGGAAAAGTGCTTGCAAAAATTCCGGCCATTGAGGCAGACCTTGACTGGGAAGGACTTGCACACCGGGAAATTCGATTTGCCGGCATCATCGTTGACAGCCCCCAATTGGTTGTTGCGGTGTCGGAATCCGGCGAGGCGGACATTGTTTCAGCCCTTGTTTCCCAGTCGCCGTCACCCGATCCCCCCTCGGTGCCCCCCCTCAACCTTACGATCCGGGAATGTCTTTTGAACAAGGCCCACCTGACCCTAACCGGGCCGGGGATGGCCGTAAAGATTCCGGCGCTGGATATCCGGGTCTCAGATTTAGACCTGGCCGCCATGTCGCTTGCTGCCGCCACGAATTTGCGTAACCTCTCCATCCGTACCGGTGATTCGGAACTCTCACTTGACAGGGTGGAAGTACGAGGCCGGTTAAAAGAAGACACGCTCTCGGATATGCAGGTAAACGCCTACGCCCCGGGCATTGAGATCAACGCCACAGGACAGGTGGAAAACATACCGAAAAATCCTGTTGCGGACATTTCCCTGACCCTGAATGCCGACACCGCAGCAGCCGCAACCTCTCTCGGATTGCCCCTTGCCACCAGCGGCAGCCTTACGGCCACACTGTCAGTAAAGGGCGGCCCGGACAATGCGAATGCCAGCCTTTCCGCCACCCTGGGCCAGGGTCAGGTTGAAGGCATTCCCGTATC
>CAJWHT010000225.1 GCA_913041495.1 uncultured Desulfobacteraceae bacterium
GATATCAACAACGGGTCAAATTCGGAGTCGGGTTTGATGTCATCGCAAAGAGGTTTAATCATTCAGATCCTAAAACAACGATGGCTTATCTTGGAATCGAAGATGAAGAAGTTCACAGAGTATTAATGAATGAAATTGGTTGATTCCAAGGGATTACAGAATGAGAGCCAACAACCTCTTTCCCGATTTTATTCCTGATCAAACAGGGACCTGCCGGACGTGTAAATATTTGCGACATGGGGATGGATTCTCGGTAGGCGTTGCCCCTAATTGTTTATTAAGGTCATACAAATTATTGCTGTTTCTGGTTGAGAAAAATTCATCGGCGTGTGATTTGTACGAATGCATAGGTAGTGATCACCAAACTGAACCCCAATAAAGGAGTGGGCATGCTATCAGAATTTAAACTTGATCTGGCCTTTGCATCAAAAATTGAGTCCTCACATAGTTTTTGTCGTTGGGTATTAGACCAAACCAAATTTAAAGAGCTATCCAACGAAGCGATTCTCCTCAGAGAAGAACAAATAGCTCTCAAACCAAAGAAAAAACCTGAAAATTGGTGGCGGCATTGGTGGTGTAGATTAGATGATGGTACTGAGTCTGAGACGGATATCTTCTTGGTTTTTGGTTTTCCAAACTCAGATAAAAGAATAGCATTGCATATTGAAGACAAACTTTCTTATGGGGAATTCACCCCCAATCAATACATAAACTATGATCGGCGTGCCCAGTTTATGGCCAACAAAAAAGAGTTTATGAACTATTCCGGCTACACAACAATCTTGTTGGCACCGGAAAAGTTCTTCGCTGATAATGTTCGGAGAATCAATCATTTTGAATGTCATATTTCTTACGAATCCGTTGCTGAGGTTATCCCGGAGTTCGCACAATCATTAGCAGAGGCAAGAAATGAATCAAATTAAAGGGGGTGGGGGAGATTGAAAATAAGCAAAAGCGAAAAACTTGAAAGGACAATTTCTAAGGGGAAGTTGCACTATATTATCTGGAATGGTGTTATCGGGTGGGGGGTACTAACAGCAATTACATTTTCACTGCTTCAACATTTCATCGGGGATAAATCATTTACAGAAATCATTTGGATTTCGTTAACTACTTTTCCCATTGGCGGTATTTTATGGGGTCTTGTAATGTGGCCTATTATCAATAGAAAGTACCGCAAAATATCATCAGATGGAACAAAATAGAGGCGTTGTTTGTGGCCGGAAAGCTTGATTTTTAATATCAGGCCTGCCTGAGTTCTGCCGTATCCAGATGGGGAACATCCCGGTGGCGGCAGGCGGGCATGCCGTTGAACCAGGTCAGCAGGATCTGAAGGGTGTCTCCGTGGGCCACCAGGAGGATATCCCGGTCCCGGTGGGCAGATTCTATTTCCCCGATGCAGGTCAATGTCCGTTTCAGAACCTCTTCGACGGGTTCCACCCGGTTTTCAGGGGCGGTTTTCTTAGCATCTTTTTCCCAGACACCGGGGTAGCAGGTGTCCGGTCCCAGTTCAAACTCTCCGAAAAACCGCTCCCGGAGCATTGGAGTGTGGGTGATCTGAGCCGATACGCCGAGTATCCCGGCGGCGATTTGCGCCGTCTCCCGGGCCCGTTTGAAATCAGAGGAATAAATCAGGGTGTCCGGCCCCAGTCCTGAAAAGCCGGTGACGGATGCTTTGACCTGTTCTTCGCCGGTCTTTGTGAGGCCGTAGCCGTCCACGCCGTTTTCAGGGGCGCTCACCACAAGATGCCGGATGTTGGCTTCACTCTGGCCGTGCCGGAGCACGTAGTATCTGTTTTTCAACCGGGTGGCTTCCATATCCCCTATTTTTCCTTTTCGATCAATCCTTTTACAAACCAGCGCTGCATGAACAACACCACAAGCACCGGCGGCAGCATCACCAGAAGGGCGGCGCCCAGGGCGATATTCCACTCCGGCAGGTCGTCTGCCTGGGGGATGAGGTTCTGCAGGCCGATAACCGCCGTGGTCATCTTGGGGTTGGTGGTGACCAGCAGAGGCCAGAGGTATTGGTTGTAGCCGTATACAAACTCAATAACCACCAGGGCGGCAATATTGGTTTTGGAGAGGGGAAACAGGATCTTCCTGAAGAAGGTCATGGGGGAGGCGCCGTCGATTTTGGCCGCCTCGCAGAGTTCTTCGGGAACCGTCAGGAAAAACTGGCGGAACAGGAAGGTACAGGTGGCCGAGGCCACCAGGGGCAGGATCAGGCCGGTGTAGCTGTCAAGAAGGCTCCAGTTGAGGGTGAGGCTGAAATCGTTTTGGGTAAACCAGGACACGATACCGTCCAGCCGCAAAAACTCCCACACCACCTGGAGGGGGCTCAGGACGTTGGCCGCCATCTCGTAGGTGGGCAGAATCCTGACCTCCACCGGGAGCATGAGGGTGCAGAACACCGAGGCAAAGGCGATTTTCCTGAACTTGTAGTCAAAGTAAACGATGGAAAAAGCGCCGATCATGGATACGGTGATTTTGCCCAGGGTAATGCCCGAGGCCATGATGATGGAGTTGGTGATCTGGGTGCCCAGGTCGCCGCGGCTCCAGGCTTCTTTGATGTTGACCATGAACTGGTCACCGGGAATCAGGGGCATGGGGACCCGTGAGACCTCATCCAGGGGCAGGGTGGCCGCAATCAGGCTGTAAATGATGGGAAATCCCACGATCAAAATACCCAGCATCAGGAATGCATAGGTGAGGAAGTCCAGAATGGGTGTTTTTTCTACCATAAGTCTTATCCGCTGTATTGTACTTTCTTTTCAACAAACCTGAACTGCAGGAAGGTGATGAGGATGATCAGGAGCATGAGCACCACGGACTGTGCCGAAGACGAGCCCAGGTTCAATCCCACAAATCCGTCCTGATAGACCTTGTACACCAGGGTGTTGGTGGAACCGCCGGGGCCCCCCTGGGTAACGGTGTGGATGATGCCGAAGGTCTCGAAAAAGGCGTAGATGATATTCATCACCATCAGGAAAAAGAAGGTGGGGGACAGCAGGGGGACAGTGATGGTCCAGAACCGCCGGAAGGGGCCTGCCCCGTCAATGGCCGCAGCTTCAATCAGGGATTTGGGGATGGCCTGCATTCCGGCCATGAAGAAGACAAAGTTGTAGCTCACCTCTTTCCAGGCCGAGGCCATGACGATCATCACCATGGCGTCACTGCCGTAAAGCACCGGGTTCCAGTCCACTCCCAGCCAGTTTTTCACACCGATGGCAACGATGCCGTAGGAAGGGTGGAGAAGAAAGAGCCACATAATACCTGAGATGGCCGGAGCAACGGCATAGGGCCAGATCAGCATGGTGCGCACCAGGGCTGTGGCGCGCAGGGCCCGGTTGGCCATGGCGGCGATGAACAGGCCAAGTGATATGGAAACAGCGGCTGTGGCCAGGCTGAACACAAAAGTGATCAGGATGGATTTCAGGTACAGGGGGTCTGAAAACAGTTCGATATAGTTGTAGAACCAGACAAACCTGGATTTGCGGCCGAAAGGGTCGCTCAGCAGGAAGGATTGGATCATGCCCTGGATGGCCGGCCAGTAAAAAAAGGTCAGCGTCACCACCGCCTGGGGAAGGATCAGCAGGTAGGGCAGGGATCTGGACTTAAAATGGGATCGCTTTATCATGGCAAAAAAAGGGCGCAAGGCACACCTCAAAAAAAAGGTGTGCCTTGCGCCTGGGGTTACCCGTTATTTATATGTTTTTTCAAAGGTCCTGAGCTGGTCGTTGCTCCGGTTCACCGCGGTATCCAGGGCTTCCTGGGGAGATTTCTTCCCGTTCCAGACCTGTTCCAGTTCTTCGTTGATGATGTTCCGGATCTGGACAAAATATCCCAGTCTCAACCCCCGTGAAATCTTGGTGGGGATGGCACGGTTCAACTGGTTAATGCCCACTTCCTGGAGGGGGTTGGCATCGTAATAGCCTTTGGCTTTAAGGGATTCATAGGCATCGATGGTGATGGGGAAGTAGCCGGTTTCCTTGTGCCAGAACTCCTGCATTTCGTTGCCGGCAAGATACTTCAGGAAGGCGGCAACACCTTTGTACTCTTCTTTGGTGTGACCGTTGAGCACCCAGAGGGAGGCCCCGCCGATGATGCTGTTCTGGGGGGCTGGCATATCCGCTTCCACGGGCAGGGGGGCGGCATCCCATTTGAAGTCCTTCACGGCTTTTTTCAACTTGGCAATACCGGAGATGGAGTCAATGTAGATGGCTGCATTCTGGGCAATGAACTCGGCTTTGGGGCCCTGGTATTTCTGGCCGCCGTACATGAAGCGGTTGTCCTCAGCCCAGGATTTCAGGCGGGAAATATGGCCCACAACCTTGGGGTTGTTGATCTCAAGCTGGGTATCCAGGCCTTCGTAGCCGTTGGCTTTTGAGGCAAATGCCAGGTTGTGGATAGCGCTGTAGTTTTCGATCTGGGTCCAGGACTGCCATGCGGTAACCATACCGGCCGGGGTAATGCCTGCGTCAACAATCTTTTTGGTGATCTGTCCCAACTCGTCCCAGGTGACGGGTTCGGTTTTGGACAGGGGGGCGATGCCCGCTTTTTCAAAGGCATCAACGTTGTAGTACATGATGGGGGTGGAGGAGTTGAACGGCATGGACATCAGGTTGCCGTCCGCATTCATGTAGTAGGACAGCACCGCCTGAAGATACCGGCTCCAGTCTATGTCATAACCGGCATCCGCCATAAGCTGATATACGGGATAAACCGCCCCGGAGAGCATCATGGTCTGGGTGCCCACTTCAAATACCTGGAGGATGTGGGGCTGTTTTTTTGCACGGAACGCAGCCACGCCGGCATTCATGGTTTCATCATAATTGCCCTTGAAGGTTCCCACCACCTTATAATCGGACTGGGATGCGTTAAACCCTTCGATCATTTTGGCAACCACTTCGCCTCTTGCACTGCGCATGGCATGCCACCAGTAGATGGTCACAGGTTTTGCAAAAACAGACGCCGGCAAGGCAATACAGGCGGCGAGGGTCACAATAAAAAGTCCGGTTAGCCGTTTCATTCAGGTCCTCCTTGGGTGTATATGTTGGGGTTTTGAATCAGATAAGAGACAAAATAAAAATTTGTAGTTTAGCATCGATTTATTAGGATTGCATTTGGCTGTCAAGATTATTCTGATTTTTTTCAAAAAAAGATTTGATTCTTGGGGGGATTTGGTATTTTATAAGCGAATTTAACCCTGGTATAATCTAAAAGATGACGGATTCTGAATGGCTGAATTAAAATTTAAAAATGTTGTCAAAGCGTATGGTAAGACAGAGGTAATTCACGGACTGGACCTGGAAATCAAAGACCGGGAATTCCTGGTGCTGGTGGGGCCGTCCGGATGCGGCAAGTCCACACTCCTGCGCATGGTGGCAGGGCTTGAGGAAATCTCCGGGGGCACCATCGCCATCGACGGCCGGGTGGTCAACGATGTGGCGCCCAAGGACCGGGGGCTTTCCATGGTGTTCCAGAACTATGCCCTGTACCCCCATATGAACGTATTTGACAACATGTCATTCGGATTGAAGCTGAGCAAAACCCCCAAGGCGGAAATTCAAGAGCGGGTGGCTGAAGTGGCTGCCATTTTAGGGCTTGAAGACCTGCTTAAAAGAAAACCCCATGAGTTGTCCGGCGGCCAGCGGCAGCGGGTGGCCATGGGGCGTGCCATGGTCAGAAAACCCGCCATCTTCCTCTTTGACGAACCCCTGTCCAACCTGGATGCAAAGCTTCGGATCCAGATGCGGGCCGAGATCAAACTGTTGCACCAGCGGGTGGATTCAACAGTAATCTATGTGACCCACGACCAGGTGGAGGCCATGACCCTGGCGGACCGGATTGTCGTGCTCCGGGACGGCTATATTGAACAGGTGGGAACCCCCCTGGACCTGTTTTCAAAACCTGCCAATACCTTTGTGGCCGGTTTTATCGGCACCCCGCCCATGAATCTGCTTCCCTGCCGGATTGCCAGGGAGGAAACCGGTACCTTTGCTGCCTTTGAGGGCGGGCTGAAGATCCCGGTGCCGGACCGCGAGGGGGTTGATCTGCCTGACGGTCTGGATGTTGTCATGGGGCTGCGGGCCGAGGAAATCGTTCCGGCCGATAACGGCGGGGAACCTGGAAAATGGTCCTGTACGGGGGAGGTGAAAGTGGCTGAACCATTAGGTCACGAAACCCATCTGCATATGGATATCATGGGGATATCTCTGCTGTCCAAAAGCGAAGGAAAACGCCTGTTTACCCCGAAGGAAAAACTGACCCTCACCCTGAATCTTAGGGAAATGCACCTCTTTGATGCGGCCTCCGGCCAGGTGATTTATCAATCCTGACCCCCCGGGGTGACCCATCTAAATTCAGGCAGCAGCGGAAAATTGAGGATATGGTTCAGTTTGATGAAATCCTCAATCCTTCGGGCTGCCTGGGCACATGCCCGCCATACACGGCTCCGCGTTCCGGTGTTTAAATAATCTGCTGCATTTTTGACCAAATGCACCACTCATTTTTACATTTTTGGGGATCAGCTTACTGAAACCTCAGATTGGCCTGGCCTGGCAGGGAATTTGCTAACCCTACCTCCCGAAATTGGTAAAAACCATAATAAAGGGGGCGTGTTTATGTCAGGTGAAAACAAAGGGTTAACCCACGATCAGACCCGGTTCGGCATATCAATGAAAATCGCATTGGCCTGCGGTTCCATGATGCTGGTGCTTCTGGTGATCATTTCCATCATCTCCATTTCCCAGCATTCGAATCTGTCCTCCCGGATGATTGATGCCTTCAGGCAGTCCCAGCAGGTGGAACTTGAGGCGGAAAGCCGGGCGCTTAAGGACGCACTGGCATCGCGCATGACAACCAATCTCCAGGTGCTGACCGGTGTGGCCCAGGGGCTTTTGTTCAGTTTTGACCTGACCCGGCTTGAGGAAACCGTGAAGGGGTACATGAATCTGAAGGATATTGCAGCCATACAGATAATGGATGCGGATGACGCGTTTTTAATCGGCGGCTGGCGGAGCCCTGGGACCGTGGTGGGGGATACCTTTCCCGATACGATTGCCCTGGACCCTGAATTATCCCTGACAGCACAAGCCATGCACAACGGTGAAAAGGTCGGCAGTGTCACGCTTTTTTATACCCATGCACTGGTGAATGAGGCCGTAGTCCAGCAGCAGGCCTACACCCAGCAGAAAATAGACAATTTCAACGAGATCACCCGGAAGAATATTTCCGATGCCGTCTGGGTTCAGGTGGCTGCCACGGTCTGCGCCATTTTCGCTTTGATTGTTACCATTCTTTTTTTCAGCCGGACCCTGGTGGCCCGCCCCCTGAATACCACCGTGGACATGATCAGGGATATTGCCCAGGGGCAGGGGGATCTGACCCGCCGGCTTGCCGTGACCCGCAAGGATGAAGTCGGGGTATTGTCCGGGTGGTTCAATGCATTCATCGACAGTTTGAAAACGCTCATTTCAGATATTTCAGACAATGCCGGCCGGGTGGATGACGCATCCAACGATTTCCTTAAAATTTCCGCGAAGATGACCGAAGATATCCAGGTGCTTTCCGGTAAATCAGACAGGGTAACTGAAGCCACCGGCCGGATGAGCCGGAACATGAGTTCCGTTGCCACAGCCATTCAGGAGGCGTCGGATAATGTAACGATCATTTATACGGCCACGGATGAAATGTCATCGGTGATCGATGAGATCGCCGTGAATGCCGAAAACGCAAGGCAGATCACCGCCGGTGCCGTTTCCCAGACCCGGTCGGCCACCGACAGGATACATAAGCTGGGAGATGCCGCCAGTGAAATCGGAGATGTCATTGATGCCATTACCGACATCTCAGAGCAGGTCAACCTGCTGGCCCTCAACGCCACCATCGAGGCGGCCCGGGCCGGTGACGCCGGCAAAGGGTTCGCCGTGGTGGCCCATGAGATCAAGGAACTGGCCACCCAGACGGCTGAGGCGTCCGGCGAAATCAAGTCCCGGGTGGACGGCATCCAGGCGTCCACCTCCGGTACGGTGGCGGATATCAACGCCATCTGTGATGTGGTGACACAGATCAACGATATCGTAACCGGCATTGCTTCTGCCGTGGAAGAGCAATCTTCCTCCACAAAGGATATCGCCGAAAATATTTCCACCGTATCCCGGCGGATTGCGGAGGGCAATGAAAATGTGGCCGAGGCCTCTTTGGTCTCCGAAGAGGTTGCCCGGGATATGGCGGAAATCAACGCCGCCTCGAACCAGGTGGCCGATGCCAGCAGCCAGGTGAAGTCAAAGGCCTGTGCCCTTTCTGAACTTGCGGGCCGGCTAACGGAAAAGATCGGCAGGTTCAAAACGGCATGATCCGTTTCATCTGTCGGGCC
>CAJWHT010000226.1 GCA_913041495.1 uncultured Desulfobacteraceae bacterium
TGCTCGGATATGATCCGCCAGAATACCGACGCGTCCGGCGTACCCACCGGCTTGCCTTCGAAGACAATGGTGGTACAGCCTTTGAGCAGCGGACCGTAAACAATATACGAATGGCCCACGACCCAGCCGATATCCGAGGCCGCCCAATAGACATCCCCCTGGTCCACACCGTAAATGGCGCTCATGGTCCACTTCAGCGCCACCAGGTGGCCGCCGTTGTCCCGGACAACCCCCTTGGGCTGTCCGGTGGTGCCGGAGGTGTACAGGATATAGAGGGGATCGGTGGCTGCCACAGGCACACAGTCGTGTGGCGTTGCTTGAGCCATGACCTCCATCCAGTCAAAATCCCTGCCTTCTTGCATTGTCGCTTTTGCCTGAGGACGCTGGAAGATGATGCAGGCGTCCGGTTTGGAGTCGGAGAGGTTGATAGCCTCATCCAGAAGGGGTTTGTACTCAATCACCCGGGTCACTTCGATACCGCAGGAGGCGGATACGATCACCTTTGGTTTGGCATCGTTGATGCGAGTGGCCAGTTCGTTGGCTGCGAATCCGCCAAATACCACGGAATGAACCGCACCGAGTCTTGCACAGGCCAGCATGGCAAAGACAGCCTCAGGGATCATGGGCATGTAGATAATGACCCGGTCTCCCTTGGTTACGCCTCTGGCAGCCAGGGCCCCGGCAAACAAGGAGACCTGTTCTTTGAGTTCGTTATAGGTGAATTTCTTTATGGTGTCGGTGACCGGGCTGTCATAGATGATGGCAGTCTGGTCACCGCGTCCTTCTTCTACGTGGAGGTCCACCGCATTGTAGCAGGTGTTGGTCTGGCCTCCGGTGAACCACCGGTAAAACGGTTTGTTGGAATCATCCAATACCTTGTCCCACTTCTTGTACCAGAAACAGTCTTCAGCTATAGGTCCCCAGAATCCGTCAGGATCATTGATAGATTTCTCATAGGCTTCGGCATACGAATTGGACATGAATCTCCTCCTAACGCAACACGTTAAATATTAGTAGTCGGTCCAAACCTATTTCTGGACCATATTTCTGATTTCTTCCACCACTTCCGGGTTGGCCAGGGTCATGACGTTGCCCACGTCACCATGGTTGGAGATGGCACCGAGAACACGTCGCATGATCTTGCCCGAACGGGTCTTGGGCATATCAGGTACAAGCCAGACCTTTCTGGGTTTGGCAATCTTGCCGATCTGTTCGCAGACAATATCGGAAATCTTCTGGGCCAGGGCTTCGGAAGGTTCGATACCTGTTTTCAGCGCGATATAAAGATCGGGTTCTTTGCCTTTAACTTCGTGTGCCACCGGTACGACAGCGGCTTCTGCCACTTCATCGGCCACCAGGGCGGCGGATTCAATCTCTTTGGTGCCCAGACGGTGTCCGGAAACGTTGATGACGTCGTCAATTCTGCCCAGGATCCTGAAATACCCGTCGTCAGCCATCATGGCAGCGTCACCGGCAAGGTAGGGCCAGTCTCTCCAGTCCTTGCTTTCCGGATTTTTGCAAATGGGGGCAAAATAGGTGTCCACGAAGCGTTGGCGGTCTCCCCAGACGGTCTGGAACTGACCGGGCCAGGGATTCCGGATGCAGATATTGCCTGCGATACCGGTTTCTGTGATTTCATTGTTTTCGTCATCCAGGATAAAGGGATGAATTCCGGGAACACCGGGACCTGCACTGCCGGGTTTCATGGGTTTGATGCCAGGGACGGTGGAGCAGAGAAAGCCGCCGGTCTCCGTCTGCCACCAGGTATCCACGATAATTGCTTCACCCTTGCCCACGGCGGATTCATACCATTTCCATACTTCCGGCTCGATGGGTTCGCCTACGGTGGTCATATGTTTGAAATGATAATTATACTTGGCAGGTTCTTCGGGTCCCAGTTTCCTTAAGGCACGGATGGCGGTGGGGGCGGTGTGGAATATGTTGACGTCCAGGTCCTGGGCAATCCGCCATGAACGGCCGGCATCAGGATAGGTGGGAACCCCTTCGTAGATAACGGTTGATGCGCCCAGGGCCAGGGGGCCGTAAACGATAAACGAATGACCGGTGATCCAGCCGATATCGGCCATACACCAGTAAACATCTTCGGGATGAATGTCCTGGATGTACTTTGACATGGCGGTAACATAGGAAAGATACCCGCCGGTGCCGTGCTGGCAGCCTTTGGGTTTGCCGGTGGTACCACTGGTGTACATAAGAAATAACGGCTCTTCGGAAAGCATCTGCTCGGGTTCGATACGTTTGCCGTAGTGGCTTTTCAAGGCTTCATTAACAAAAACATCCCTGCCGTCAACCATCGGGGTGTCTGAAGAATACTTGCCCGGGTAACGCTGCCATACCAGCACCGTGTCTACCACCTGGCCCTGTTCCGCCGAAAGTTTCACGGCGTCATCGGCATTTTTCTTGTGGTTGAGCAGATTACCCGCACGATAATACGCGTCCATGGTGATCAGTACCCTTGAATTGGAATCAACGATACGGTCGGCGCAGGCAGATGCGGAGAACCCGCCGAAGACGACGGAATGAATAACGCCGAGACGGGCGCAGGCCAGCATGGTTATGGGAAGTTCTGCGGACATGGGCATATGGATGGTGACCCTGTCGCCGCGTTTGAGTTTGGCATCATTTTTCAGCAGGGAGGCAAATTCGTTTACCCGAACGTAAAGTTCCTGGTAGGTGATATGGTCCACCCGTTCCTCTTCGAGTTCAGGAACAAAGTGGATGGCGGTTTTGTTTTTGTTGTCTTTGAGATGGCGGTCAATGCAATTGTATGATGCGTTTATTTTTCCGCCCTTAAACCACTTGTAGCAGGGGGCGTCAGACGTATCCAGGATTTCGTCCCAGTACTTGTACCAGGTAAGCAGCTCAGCATATTCAGTAAAATAATCAGGGAAGTTGTCCAGGCTGAACCGGTCAAAAATGTCAGGATCTGTCAGGTTGGCCTGGCCGACAAACTTTGAGGAAGGAAAATAGTAATCCTCTTCTTTCCAGTGGACTGCGATTTGGGCTTCCGTAGTTTCGACAACTTCTTTGTTACTCATCTGTCATCTCCTTTGGTTGGGTTAATGATCTGAATATATGGATGATCTTAAAAAGAATGCTGAGTCTGCACCACCTCCTCATGGAAACTAAAAGACAAATAGAGTTGCTTTGTTTCTGTAACGTGTAAGGCTTTTGCTTTTTATATGTTTAAGGCCGTTTAGGGTTCAGGCCTTTAATCTTAATGCACATGCAGACAGGCGCTGAGGTCAGGATGAGAGAGCGAATCGCAGTCATAAGCTGAATCCGATTTATAGCTTAGTCATACAATTATTAAGATTGGAATATGAAGTCAACAAAAAAGTTCAGAATTTTCATAAATTCCTTGTAATCCAAGAGTGGCAATTCTCTGGGGTTTTAAGCGGCTGCTTACGGAAAGCTTTACAACTGATGAGGATTCGTCCATGGAATTGAATCTTAACTTTGTTTGAGCAAAATAAACAACCGGCCGACTGGCGCAAAACAGGAGAAAATACCCGGGGAATGTATCACGAAAAAATCAGGAAATATTAAAAAAAATAATCAAGGCTTTTTGTTGGAAAAAGTTTCAAACCGTGGGGAATATGCATTTTTTTATACAAAGTTTTGGTTGCCATAAAAAGCGCTTCTCAGGTATATTCCAGACATAAAAACAAACCCATGTCCAAGGAGACTTCAATGAAAACCCCCGCTTTAAAAAATCCGATTGATAATTACTGGCAGCTCAAACTCGAAGCCCTGAAGGAAAACCTTGAGAACAATAACTTTGAGGTTCATATTGCTCAGACGGCCGAAGCAGCCAAGGATATGGCCCTCACTGAAATCATTCCTCCATTGAACGCAAAAAGCGTATCCTGGGGCGGCTCCATGTCATTTGTGGGCACCGGCCTTTTTCACGCCCTGAAAGATAATCCGGATCTTGAGGTGCTCAACACCTTTGACAAGAGTCTTCCGGTGGAAGAAATGCTGGATCTGAGGCGCAGATCTTTAATGGTGGACCTGTTTATCACCGGTACCAACGCTGTGACCGAAGCCGGACACCTGGTCAACCTGGATATGATCGGCAACCGTGTGGCAGCCATCATGTGGGGACCTAAAAATGTCCTTTTAATCATCGGCAGAAACAAGATTTGCGGCGACCTGGAAGATGCCATGTTCCGGATTAAAAATTATGCGGCTCCGGTAAACACGATGAATCTGGACAAAAAAACACCCTGCCGGAAAACAGGTATCTGCCACGACTGCTCAAGTCCCGACAGAATCTGTAACTACTGGACGATCACGGAAAAATGTTTTTCCAAGGGCCGGATCAAAATCATTCTTGTGAATGAAGACCTTGGGTTTTAAGACAATTCAAGATTTCAATATCTGATCTGAAAATCCACGAGGTCAGACTGATACGGAATTGGCCGGGAGTCCACCTTATCCACCCTGGACAGGGGGGCTCCCGTTTCGCACCAGGCAAGCATCCGTGTCAGTTGGTCTGCTGATCCCTGGAAAACCGCCTGTACCGTTCCATCCGCCATGTTTTTAACATAGCCGCAGATGTCACGTGATATGGCGGCATTCCGGGTTTCTGCCCTGAAAAACACCCCCTGAACCCTGCCGGTGATGGTTACTTCAATTGCACTGATGTCCGTCATCGTCTTTTTTCCTCCTTTCGTGGTCCCTGTCATAAGATCGGCCAGAAGGATTTAGGCTGGCCTTGGATACAACGCCTGTTCCGAACTTTTGCAGGACCGCATCCATGGCGTGATCCACCTGCCGCCACTTTCTTTCGGCAGTTTCATCCGGATCAGGCAGCAACGACAGTTGAACCGGCGCGTCGGCATCACGGAAGTCAGATACCCCAACCCCCAGCAACCGTATTTTTTTCTTTAGTACCACCTTATCAAAAAGTGCTGACGCCTCATCGTAGATCGCGTTGGACGAACTGATCCAGTTGCCCAGTTTCCTCCCCCGTGTAATCTGTGTAAAATCATTAAACTTCACCTTGATGGATACGTGACGGCATATCCATTGCCGCCGCCGCAAATCCCTTCCCACCTGCTGGGCATGATCTAAAAGGATCTTTCTGGCAAGGGTGGCGTCAACGATGTCTTGGGGCAGGGTGGATTCACTGGAGATGGATTTTCTGACATGACCGGTTTCCACAGAGGTTTCGTCAATTCCGTTTGCCAGTTGAATCAGCCTGTGACCCATGCTGCCGAATTTTCGGGTCAGCAGTGCCGCATCAAGCCGTTTTAAATCCCCAAGGGTGCTCACCTGTAATGTCGCCATAAGTTCCATGGCCTTTTTACCCACACCCGGTACTTTTTTGATGGAAAGCCGGTGGATAAATTCGTGCATCTGGTCCCTGCGGATCACTGTCAGGCCGTCAGGCTTGTTCATATCTGACGCCACTTTGGCAAGAAATTTCAAAGGAGCGATACCGATGGAGCAGGTCAGAGTTAACTCCTTGTAAATAGTTTCCTTTATACG
The DNA here is from genome assembly GCA_913041495.1 of uncultured Desulfobacteraceae bacterium. Classification (GTDB taxonomy): domain Bacteria; phylum Desulfobacterota; class Desulfobacteria; order Desulfobacterales; family Desulfobacteraceae; genus Desulfobacter. Next base: position 5,518 of record CAJWHT010000226.1, read on the forward strand.
CCGGGCAATATCGGCAGGAGATCCGAAAAGGGTTTCACACCCCCTTATATCCACGTAGGCTTCATCAATGGACACCGGCTCAACCAAGGGGGAAAACCGTCGTAGAATTTCCATGATCTGTTTTGAATCCCTGGCGTATTTATGGCGACTGCCGGGCAGAATAATGAGATTCGGACACTTTTGCCTGGCCTGGTACACGGGCATGGCCGAGTGAATGCCGAATTGTCTTGCCTCGTAACTGGCCGTAGAGACAACGCTTCGTTTGGAATGGCCGGATATCACAAGGGGCATGCCTTTTAAACCGGGATTGTCCCGTTGCTCCACAGCCGCAAAAAAGGCGTCCATATCCACGTGCAGGATCATGGAATCATCTTTTTTTAAGGTCCTGCTTCTGCATTTCTAGAACATATTTATGAAGAAGCTCATAATCTTCCACACGACAGTTTTCGAAGAGACAATGGCAGATGCCCTTGTCCGTTACGCGAATTACCTTGGCAACCGCCTTAAAAACGGTATTGCCCTTATAATTAGGCATTTTAAGATTAAGCTGTACCGTGTCAGTTTCATTGGTTTTAAATCCCTCATTGGTAAATGCGATCCCCCCCGCTGAGAGGTCTATGACACGAACGGGCTTGCCTTTAAAGACCATCGGCAGGCGTTTTCCCGGTGGGAAAACATACCGGAATGCCTCCCGTTTATCATCAAATTCCACCAGCGTATCAACTGCCGGCGGTTTCTTTTTTTTCCAGAACAAATTCGACCCTCCTGTTTTTGGCACGATTCTCAGGGGTGGTGTTGGGAACCAGGGGCATGATATCCCCGTATCCGGTTGCTGTCAGCCGCTCAGGGTCAACCCCCCTGGATATCAGGTGTTTTAATACGGTGGTGGCGCGGATGGCGGACAATTCCCAGTTGGAGGGGAACTGCCTGGAGGATATCGGAACGTTGTCCGTATGTCCCTTGATATTGATGTCGTATTCATCATATTCTTGAAAAAGGTCAACCATCCGGTCTATTTCAAGGGTTGCAGAAGGAAACAAGGTGGCGGACCCCGAACTGAAAAGCGCCTCTCCGGAAATGGTGATAATCAATTTGCCGTTGTGGGCGTCCAGGGAAAGCTGTTCCGTTCTGGCAGCGTTTTTCACCATTTTTTCCATGGATCTGTAAAGGGCGGTGTCACGGGTTCTAAGCCCTGTGATGTCATCAATGCGGATCTGCTTGTCAAATCCGTCCGGTTGCCCCAGAAATTTCATCATTCCCTTTATCTCAGGTTTTTCCTTGACCACCTCATTGAGGTTGGCCATGGTTTTTCTAAGGCCCTCTTTCTCAAAGGAGGCCAGTGAGTAAAGCAGGACGAAAAAGACCATCAGCAGGGTCATCAAATCTGCATAGGTCACAAGCCAGGTGGCTTCGTCATCGTAGGTGATATAGCTGTTGGTATATCCCGTGTCTTTCATGAGGCGGCCTTTACATCCATCTGCTCAAAGGGTTTGCGTTTCCTGGATGAAATGAAACTGGACAGTTTCTCGTAGATGATGATGGGGTTGTTGTTGTTGATGATGGAAATCGCCCCTTCCCGCATAATTTCAAGATTGATAATCTCAATCACGGTTCTGGACCGCAGTTTTCCGGCAACGGGCAGAAAAAAAAGCGTGGAGAGAAAAGATCCGTAGAAGGTAGTTAAAAGCGCCGTAGCCATGGCAGGTCCGATGTTGGAGGGATCCTGCAGGTGGGAGAGCATCTGAACCAGCCCGATAAGGGTACCGAGCATACCGAAGGCCGGAGCGTAAATCCCCATCTTGCGAAAGACATCCTGAACGATGAAATGACGCATCTGAAGGGATTGAATTTCCGTGGTCAACGCAGCCCGGATAACCTCTTCGGATGATCCGTCTGCCAGAAGCCCGCATGCTTTTTTAAGAAAAGAAGAGCGGGTTTTCACCTTGGCAAGCTGCATCAGTCCCTGGCGCCGGCTGATGCGGCTGAGTTTTATCATGGTCGCCACAGCTTCGTTGGGATCTTCTTTGTCCTTTGAAAAAACAAAATATGCCGCCTTGAAAGCGGCAAAGACATCCTGGAACTGGAATGTGATAAGGGTGGTGGCAATGGTGCCGCCGAATACGATCATCAGTCCGGGTATGTTGATGAAATTATAGGAATCCCCGCCCATGAATATGGCGGATATAATCAACGAGAGGCCTGAAATGATGCCAAAAAAAGAAGCTAGGTCCATAATGTCTCACTTTGCGTTTGATATCAGGTGTGCAGGCAGTGCCTGCCACAGTCACCAATGCTATTATATTCCACGGTAGGGGTCAAGCGTCTATGGGGCTCTTTATAAGGGTTTACGCTATCTTCAGGTCTAATCGTCGTATAACTCTCTGATGGCGCGGATAACATCTTGAATTTCAAAAAAGGCCGCCACAACCTCCGGGTCAAAATGACGGCCGGAATCGGACCGGATACATTGGAACACTTTTTTTTCGGGCCACGGGGATTTGTATGAACGCCTGGAACTTAAGGCATCATAAACATCTGCCAGGGCGGTAATACGTGCAGCCAGGGGGATTTGCTTGCCTTTCAACGGTGTTCCGGTCCACGCCAGGTCGTTATCCGTGCGCCCGCCATTTTTAAAAAGGAGGTCAATGTGGGGAATCCTTCCCGGATATCCCGTGCCGTCCCAGCGTTCGTGGTGATAAAGACTGATATCCCGGCTCATGCGGTCAAGTTCTGACGTGGGATTGGTAAAAAGGGCCGCGCCGTGAATGGGGTGACGTTGCATCACGGCATACTCTTCGTCGGTGAGTTTATCCGGTTTTTTGAGAATAGAATCGTCTATGCCGACTTT
>CAJWHT010000227.1 GCA_913041495.1 uncultured Desulfobacteraceae bacterium
GGATGGCCAGCCAGCCGCCGATACCGCCGTCCACCTTCAGCACATCCACCTCATCCCCTTTATCAAGGGTCATGATCACAGCGGATTTCTGGGACGGTGCATTCCTTACATTGAGCTTGAATGCACTGGTGGTACCTTTATAAATAGCCTCTACCCCCCAGGCCGGAACCAGCAACAGGAGCACCAGGCCAAGGCATACGGCCAGAAATGCTGTAAACCGTAACGGTCTTACCGCAGTATTTGTTTCAGGGACAGATAACATCCGAACCAACCTAAAAATGTACTGCTGGACAGAATAAGGGCCATGGCCGGCCAGGACAGAAAACGGATGTCCACATAGACGTAGGCACCGATATTCTGGGTAATGCCGGAGCTCAGGGTCAGAAATCCGGCCAGAAGAATAATCACCCCCAAAGCCCCGCCCAAAAAGCCCTGGAACAGCCCTTCCACATAAAAGGGGGTCTTGATAAAGCTCTCCGTGGCCCCCACCAGGCGCATGATCTCAATCTCGGTTTTCCTGGCGTAGAATGCCAGCCGCACCGTATTGGCGGTAATGAATAAAGCGATGAGCAAGAAAAGGCTGCACATGGCATAGCCCGTCATTTTAAAAAGATTAAATAACCGCAAAAAACGGCCCAGCCAGCCCTGGCCGTATTCGACGGATTCCACCATGTCCAAAGCTTCAATATCTGCCGCCAATGCCGCCAATTGTTCAAAACCGGACAGTTCGGCCACTGAAATTTCCAGGGCATGGGGCAGGGGATTCTTTTCAATGGACTCAAAAAACAGGGTCTTTGCCCCCATCTCTTTACGGAGCCGCTCCAGGGCGGCGTCCTTTGAAATAAATGTCATCTGATCGATACGGCCCAACCCTGAAATCCTCTCTTTGAGCTGCGGCAGCATCTTTGGTGTGAACCCCGTATCCAGGTAGACCATGGCCCGCCCCCCCTGGTTCCAGGATTCCAGCACACGGCTGGCGTTTTCAAAAAAGAGCAGAAAGACAGACACCACGAGGATGGACAGGGCGATAGTGACAATGGTGATCAAATTTAAAAAACGGTTGGACCGGATATCTGCAAGGGCTTTTTTAACGGATCGGCTCATAAGACTCGGCAGTTCTCCTCAATAGAGCATGGTGGAAATTCCCTGGAGTTTCCCCTCTTTAAGTGCAATATTCCGCCCCCGGATCGATGCCTCGATCAGACCCAGGTTATGGCTGGCAATCAATATGGTGGCACCGTTTTTATGATACTCCATGAGCAGTTCCAGCACCAGTTGTGCGGAATGCTCGTCCAGGCTGCCCGTGGGTTCGTCCGCCAGAATGATGGACGGCTCCCCGACCACCGCCCTGGCAACGGCCACCCGTTGCTGCTCTCCTCCGGACAGGGTGGGGGGGAGGTGGTTGGCCTTTTTTTCCATGCCGGTGGTCCGAAGGACGTGCATCACCTTTTTACGGATATACGACGGTTTTTCTCCGGCCACCTGAAGTACCAAAGCCACGTTTTCAAACACGGTACGATTGGGAATGAGTTTAAAGTCCTGGAATACCATGCCAAACCTGCGCCGCAACAAGGGAAGCTTGCGCGGCGAAATCCTGGCCAGATTCATGCCGTCAATGAGAATCTGCCCTTCGGAAACACGCTCGGCCAGGTACAGCACTTTCAGAAGCGTTGATTTTCCGGCACCGGACGGTCCGGAAATGATGATGAATTCCCCCGGCTCGATATCCAGGGACACGTCATCCAGAGCCAGTTTTCCCCCATACCGTTTGCTTACGTTAAACAACCTGATAATGTTGGCTTTACCGCCGTCCGCACTCATATAGTCCTTAGCCGCCCTGTGGTCTCTGGTAATTGACTGAAACTGAATTTACTGATATAAACCGCTTGTGTCAAGGAGTGCTGCAAAACAGTTTTTCTTACACGATAAGCCTTCACTGAACCCGTAACAAAGGCTTCTTCCAAACTCAGTGAAGGCTTAAACATGCATACAACCTTAAACCCAGGAAGCCTTGGGCAGGACCAAACGACACGAACTCCCTGTAACACAAAGACATCCCATGATTTTATTTGATTCCCACTGCCATATCAACGACAAGAGTTACGCCCAGGATCTGCCCGAGGTCATGACCCGGGCAAATCAAGCAGGGGTCCGCGCGGTGATGATCGCCGGCGTTGACCGCCATACCGCCCGCAAAGCTGTTGAAATCGCCGCTGTCCATCCCAATGTCTACACCGCCGTGGGGATACACCCCCACGATGCCATCCAGTGCGGCAGCCAGGTCATAGAGGAACTCAAAAGCCTTGCCATGGCCAACGACTGTGTCCGGGCCTGGGGCGAAACCGGGCTGGACTTCAACCGGATGTTCTCCCCCCAGGCTGACCAGGAAGCTTGTTTTTCGGCCCAGATGGCCGCGGCGGATGAACTGGACCTGCCCCTGATTTTCCACGAACGGGACTCTAAGGGACGATTCTACGAGATTCTGAAATCGGATGGCCCGGAAAACCGGCGGGGCGTGGTACATTGTTTTTCAGGGTCGAAAGAAGAGATGGTCAAGTACCTGGACCTGGGCTATCACATCGGCATAACCGGTATCCTTACTATCCAGCAGCGCGGCGAATACCTGCGGTCCGTTGCCCCCCTGATCCCCGATGACCGGCTGCTCATCGAAACCGATGCCCCCTACCTGACCCCGAAACCCCAGAAGAACAAGTTCCGCCGGAACGAGCCTGCCTTTGTCAGGTCCGTCCTCGAACGGCTGGCGGAACTGAAAAACACAGATCCGGACACCCTATCGGAACAGATCTATAAAAACACCTGTGAACTGTACGGGGTTACGCCTTCTCCATAAGCTTGGTGACAGCGTTCTCCAGTCCGTCCAGGGAAAGTTCGTACATGGGAAATATCTTTGAAATTGCCATGATGGTGTGGGTATACCCCCACATGGATTCCGACACCGGATTCAACCACACCGAGTGGGCAAACGTATCCTGAAGAAACTTTAGCTGTTCGATGCTGGGCCTGCCGCTGCGCTCCGTGATGTGGATGGAACCGTCATGGGCCATGAGTTCATAGGGGGCCATGCTGGCGTCACCCACAATCACCAGGCGGGTTTCAGGATCAAGCCGGCTAAACTCCATGATGTTTTTAGGCTTTTTGTACCGGGATGAATCTTCCCATAGATAATCGTAGATGGTGTTGTGGAAAAAGTAAGTTTTCACCTCTTTAAACTGTGATCGGGCATAGTCGAACAGGGTCTGAACCACGTGGATATATGGGTCCATGGACCAGCCGCCGTTGTCAATGGCCAGGATGACCTTCAGACGGTCCTTCATGGCCCGGTCGAACACCAGTTCAATCTCCCCGGCGTTCTTCATGGTTTCCCGGATGGTCTCATCCACGTTGATCACATCTTTAGGGCCTGCCGGCCGCATGTTCCGCAGCCGCTTCAGTGCCTCACCGATTTTGGCCTGGGTCAGGGGCCCCTTTGTGGAGTAGTCTTTGTACCGCCGCTCGTTGGCCACTTTCACCGCAGACTTGTTCCGGGACTCTCCTCCCACCCGCATACCGCCGGGGTGGTAGCCGGAATGGCCCACAGGGGAGGTGCCGCCGGTGCCGATCCATTTGCTGCCGCCGTCGTGTCGGCCGTCCTGATCTTTGAGGCGCTTTTTGAAATATTCGATGAGTTCATCCGGGGACATGCGGTTGAGTTTTTCTTCGTCCACCCCCAGGGCATCTGCCATGGTTTTGGGATTTTTCAACCATTCGTCCAGCATGGCCCGGGCCATGTCATCGATTTCAAAGCCGGCATCCTCCGGCAGCGGCACCCCTTCAAAATGATGGGCAAACACCTGGTCGTAGAGGTCAAAATACCGCTCACTTTTGACCAGCACCGCCCTGGCGCAGGTATAAAAGTCATCCAGACTGTTGATCAACCCCTGGTCCAGGGCTTTTTGAAGGGTGAGAAAAGAGGTGGGAGACACCGGTATCCCCACATCCTTCAGGGTATAAAAAAACTTGAGAAACATAAGGTTCCTTCTGTCAGGTCATTCCAGAACAATAATAACACAGCCCACGGCCTTGCGGCCACCGCCGTTTTAGAACAGCTTGCGCCGGCCGGTCAGGTTTTTGGCCCGCTCATAGTCCGGGCTTTTTTTGAAAAGCACTCCGAGGAAAGGCATGGCCCCTTTCACCAGATCCTTGGCCCTGAAATCCGGATCTGCATTCAGTGCCCTGATCCAGTTTATCAATTCACGGGTGGCGGGTTTCTTTTCAATACCATCTATATCGCGCATGGCGTAGAAGGCTGAGATGGCGTTTTCCGCCAGGCTGTTATCGATCTTTGGGAAATGCACCCGGATAATTTTGCGCATCATTTTCGGCTCGGGAAAGGCGATATGATGGAAGTTGCACCGGCCCAGGAATGGATCGGACAAATCTTTCTTGGCATTTGAAGTAATGATGATCACCGGACGGTTTCTGGCGGTTATGGTTTTATCGGTTTCAATAATGTCGAACTGCATCTGGTCCAGGACATCCAGCATATCATCCTGAAAGTCGGTATCCGCCTTGTCGATTTCATCAATCAGCAATACCGCCCGCTCATCGGCGCAAAAGGCCTGGCCGATTTTTCCCATCTTTATATAATCGTCAATGTTGGAGACATCCCGGGTGGAATCCCCGAATCTGGAGTCGTTCAGCCGGGTCAGGGTATCATATTGGTAAAGCGCTTCCACCAGTTTCATACTGGATTTCACATTTAAAATGATCAGCGGCATGGACAGGGTTTCGGCGATGGCATGGGCCAGCATGGTCTTACCCGTACCGGGCTCGCCTTTGAGAAGCAGCGGCATCTCAAGCTTCATCGAGATATTGACAATGGAGGCCAGCTCCGGATCAAGGACGTATTTTTGTGCCCCCTGGAATTGGGCATCTGGGGTCTGGGTCATGGGTTTCTCCGTCTATCATCGGGCCTCTTCACCATACACAAAAAGGAAGGGCCCCTGGTTGTGGGTCGCTCCCCGGAAGGAGTAAACAATGTTCTGGTTAGCAGGCCGGGTTTCAACAGTCAACGTTTATTCCGCATCACAGAATGTTTTTACATGGGCCGTCTCCACCCAAAGATGAAGAAAAATGTATCTTACAATAATTATATTACAAATATGTATTTTATTGCTTTTTCACTGTTTTTCTAAAAGATTGACACCCCCGAACTGAAATGGTACTTATCTTATCTTAATTTACTTTGATATCAACGCCATGAAACAAACTTAGGAGCATACTATGATTGGTGGAATCGGAATGCCGGAACTGATAATTATCCTTGTCATTATCCTCATTATTTTTGGGGCGGGCAAGCTTCCGGAGATCGGCGCCGGTCTTGGAAAAGGCATTAAGAACTTCAAAAAAGCAACAAAAGAACCTCTGATTGATGAAAAGGACGACGAACCGGGAAAAATTGATAAAGAGTAATGACTGCCATCCCGAAACCTTTTGTTTTCAAAGATTCCAGCCAGGTATGCCACATGCCTGGCTGTATTATTTTTTACACCCTCCCTGCAGCCCGATCTTAACCAGACCCATCTAATTACAAAATTGTAATTACAATTTCCATTTTCTCACATTTTTGTTACGAATTTTTTATTTTTTCACACCTCTTTTTCACCCCACAGAACCCAACCGGCTTAACCCCCTGAAATCAAAAGACTGGCACATCCGTTGCAATCCTAAGATTTCAGCAACATGGGCATGCGGCGGTCAGCCGGTTGCCTGCCGGACAGGACAACGAAGAAACACACTCAAATAGGTACGGATAACTTAGGGTAATAAAACACAGGTATGGACAGCCCGGAAGCAAATATACTGATCGAACAAAAAAACGCATTGATCGATGACTTTCTCCACGGAAAGGCCGACGGGTTTCTGGACCGCCTGACCACCTGCCTGGACGAATACTTTTACAATGTATTTGCCAAAAGCATAGCAGCCAGAAAGATGGTCATTGCCGGCAACCCCTTTGCCGTCATCGCCCTGGGCGGATACGGCAGAAAAGAACAATGCATCCATTCGGATATCGATCTTTTGATCCTGTTTGACAAAAACGTGCCCCCCGATGTGGAGGCCTTTGTTCAGGAGCTGCTTTACCCCCTGTGGGATGCCCGGTTTGAGGTGGGGTACGCCGTCAGGAACATCGACGAATGTATAAAAATGTCGTTTGAACGCTTCGATATACTGACCACGGTCCTGGATGCACGGTTTCTCTGCGGTGCGTCCCTGGTCTACACCGCCTTTATGGAAAAGTTCAGACAGCAGTTGTCCCGCAAGCACCTGAAACCCACCCTGAACTATCTGTACGAAAACGGCCTGAAACGCCTGGAGGATTTCGGGGATTCCACCTACCTTGTGGCCCCGGATCTCAAATCCGGTTTCGGGGGACTTCGGGATTACCATACCCTGCTCTGGTACGCCAAGATCAAGTCCAATATCAAAACCCGGCGGGATTTGGAATATTACGGTTTCCTGTCCCATGCCGAATATCTGGAGTTGGAAGAGTCCCTCACCTATATCTGGGATATCCGGAACCGACTCCACTACATCTCCCGGAGAAAAAACGACACCCTCCATTTTGAACACCAGGCAGAAGTGGCAAGTCTTCTGGATTATGAGAACGATACCGCCCAACCGGATGTAGAAGTATTCCTGGGCACCCTCCACGAGCGGATGGAATTCCTCAAACAGATTTCCAAAATCACCTTTGAAGATATTCTTTCCTCCTGCAAAATCAAAAAAGAATCCGTGGCCCCCAGACCCACAAAAACGCAAGGGTTGATTGTCAGAAAACGCAGGCTTTACTTTGCAAATACCGTGGTCATCCTCCAGCATCCGGATTTGCTCTTGAAGATATTTCTGGAAAGCGGCCAGACCCGCACCCCCCTGTCCATCGAAGCCCGCAGGATCGTTTTGGAGTTCAGGCACCTGGTGGACGAGGAAATGCGCACCGATCCCAAATGCGTAAAAATCTTCAAACGGATCCTCGGCCTTTCTTTCTGGGAATTTAACGTGTTGAACGTCATGCTCTCCACAGGTCTTCTGGAACGGTTCATCCCGGAATTTTCCGCGCTGGTGAATAAAATCCAGTACAACCATTACCACCTGTTCCCCGTGGACAAACACTCCATTCGCTGCGTCCAGATAATCAACAGCTTTAAAGAGCCCGGCGACTCCATGATGGACAGCCTGTATGCCGGCGTTTACAAGGATATCCGGAATAAAAACGTCCTGATGGTGGCAGGCCTTCTCCACGATATCGGCAAATCGGATCCGGCCAAGGAACACTCAAAGCGCGGCGCCAAGATCGCCGCCCCCATCGTTGACAGGCTCGGATTCAACCCCACGGAAAAAGAGGACATCCTTTTCCTCATCGAGCACCATCTTGTCATGGCCAAAACCGCCACCCGCCGTGATATCTATGACGAGGAAACCGCCGTTTACATGGCCAATAAACTGGGAAAAATACGCATCCTTCGCATGATTTTCCTGCTCACGGTTGCCGATTCCAAGGCCACGGGGCCCAAAGCCTGGAACGACTGGACGGAAAACCTGCTCAAGGATCTGTTCCTCAAAACCATGGGCATCCTAAAAACCGGAGAACTTGCATCCAAGAAGACCCAGCGCCTGATCGAAAGGAAGAAGAAAGACGTTTTAACCCTGCTGCGGGAAAGCTGGCGGGAAGAAGAAGTCAACCGGCAGTTGTCCGCCATGTCCCGGCGGTACCTGCTGTATGTGCCGCCCCAGAATATTGTGGATCACATCAACCTTTACCGGAATTTAGGAGAACGCGAATTTATCTGGCAGATATCCAAGGAGAACGGTACTGATATGCGCACCGTATCCATCTGCGGGAAAGACAAACCCGGGTTTTATTCCAAAATTGCCGGCATTTTCTTCCAGAACAACATCGATATCGTGGCCTCCCAGGCGTATTCACTGGGGGACAGCCACATCCTGGATATCTTCAACGTCCGTCCCCCCAAGGACAGGCTTTTTGAAAAAGAAAAATGGGAAAAAACAGAAAAGCAGTTGAGCCAGGCCCTGGAAGATGACCATTACCTGGACAAGGCCCTCAAAAAGATTCCCAAAACCCTGACCGTATCTTCGGGTAAACGCCCTGAACCCAACCAGGTTAGAATTGATAATGAAACATCCAGTTTTTTCACCATAGTCGAAGTCCTGACCTATGACTTTCCAGGGCTTCTCTTTGCCGTCACAAACGCCCTGTACCGAAACGGCCTGAACGTTAATGTCGCCGTGGTGGGCACCAAGGTGGACCAGGTGGTGGACACCTTCTACGTCAAAGGGCTGGAG
>CAJWHT010000228.1 GCA_913041495.1 uncultured Desulfobacteraceae bacterium
GCATACTATCCCATGGCTGGACTCAGCAGTAGATGGGGTTAATTCATCGCTTACTTTTCATCTCCCGTGGAGAGCTATGAAGATAACAACCCAAAAGCATTTTGTCTCAACACTATGATAGGACTACGTTGATTAAAATGGAATAACGACATACAGTAGCAAACAAAATAGAATTAAAGCAAAGGAGGCGTATGAAAAAGAAACGGTTCACAGGTATTTTAACCCTTTCTCTTATTATCTTTTGTATCTTTTCAAATGGTGCATTTGCGATTGACACACCAAAGGTGGCCGAGGGACAGGTCGTATACGTTCCAGCATATTCTCATATTTATATCGGAAACAAGGAGCTGCCATATTCACTGACAGTGACGCTAAGCATCAGAAATGTTAACCGAAAACACTCCATTAATATAACGGTGGTCGATTATTATGAAACCCAGGGCAACTTAGTGAGACAATATCTCGATAAACCGGTAACTTTAAAGCCGTTGGAATCACTACGCTATGTGATTCCGGAAAAAAATAAAGAAGGGGGATCAGGAGCCAACTTTATAGTTGAATGGCAGGCAGGTACACTTGTTAACACCCCTGTCGTTGAAGCAATAATGGTCGGGACAAGATCTCAACAAGGAGTGTCCTTTACATCCCGTGGCCGGGTTCTTTCTAAAGAGTATTAGAGGGTGTAACAACATGAAACAAAAAGTATCCTTTCAACAGGATTCTAAGACAAACGTCATATATTTTGTCTGCACCCTTTTGTTTGCGTTCATCTTTTTTGCGGATCTGTATATCCCGCTTGGGGTTGCCGCCGGAGTGCCTTATATTGCAGTTGTCCTCATGTCACTTTGGCTTCCGAGAAAGTCATTCACATTAAAGGTGGCCATTGTGTCATCGTTGCTAACCATATTGGGTTTAATATATTCTCCGTCTGGCGGCGAACAGTGGAAAGCCTTTTTTAACAGAGGAATTGCACTGTTCGCCATTTGGGCAACAACAGTTTTAACCCTTCAGAGAAAAACGGTTGAGGAGAAAAGGCTGGCTGAGCTGAAAGAAAAAAACAGGTTGTTTGAAGAAACAAAAATATTGAGGGGGCTGCTGCCAATTTGTGCTTCCTGTAAAAAAATTAGGGATGACCAAGGATACTGGATTCAAATAGAGTCATATATCCAAAGCCATTCCGAAGCCCAGTTCAGCCATAGTATCTGCATGAAATGCCAAGAAAAACTCTATGGTAACGAGGATTGGTTTATTAATAGAAAGGCCAAATCAAAGGCGAAGCAAAAAAGTGACGATTGATCCATAGCGAAGCTCATGCTTTTTCATCGCTTTAAGCGGTTTGCAAACACGCCTCCGGATTTGCCGGTAGGCGCTGAAACCATTTGGACTGTATCCAAGACAGAATAGAATCAATGGGAACTGTTGCATCAAAACCCTGGCCCAGTGAGTGGGAGGCAAAAGATAGCCCTGTAGTGTCGATACGTTGAAAAGGAATAATTTATGACTGTTCATGTTGTTTTGCTTCTGGGAATTGTTGTCATAGCCCTCATTGTTTTTATCGGGGGATGGCTGCCAGTCGATCTTGTCGGCCTGCTCGTACTCTCGGCACTATCTCTGCTGGGATACCTCAGCCCGGAGGGGGCCCTTGCGGGATTCAGCAGCCCTGCAGTTGTCACTGTTTGGGCGAGGAAGAACATCCGTAACTTTTTGGCCGATGAGATGTTCTCGTGGTAAATAAAGATCTTCAGCAGCCGCAGAAAAAACTTCGATATATGTACCATCCATTCCTAAAAGAAAAACAAGATCAGTTATCGCCTGCATTAGTGCTCGCCCCTACTCTTGGATAACCGGGACTTTGGTTCGTTTCAACTTGTTTTCGTGTGACACTATTCCCCCCAATACTGAAGCATTGAAAAGTTAGGACGTGCTTGATGTGATGCTTTTAATGCCGATGTTAAAATGTATCAGAACGATTAGGTAAAAAAACATCTACTCCTTCTAACAACAATAGTGTATGAGCATATAACCCTCAATGAAAACTGGGCATTGGTACATTTTTTTCTTGATGTACGTAGTTTTCCCCATTGACGCTTAATCACACCAAGGCTATAAGGGCACAAATTCACAATCAAATCAATTTTTGATATTTTTTTTAAGTTTATAGTCAATCGACAAAGCATTTTTATAGGTAAGGTGTAGATATGGGGCCGGGACGGGAGGTGCCATTATAGAATATAATTCAACACTAAAGTATTTCATGTGAAAAGGGAAATGTACAATGAGTGTAAAGTCAGTTTTGATTTCTGTAGCAGTGTCTCTTCTGGTTCTCTCCTCTTTTGCTTATGCTGGAGGTCTTCCGACTCATTCTGAATTAAAAAAAGTTCTTTCAGATGTTGTCAAAGAAAGTAACGGTGGTTTTGACCTGAATATGTGGGCTACCATTGTAGATAGAGATGGCGTTGTTAAAGTGGTTGTTTTTTCAGGAAATGATAGAGGGGATCAGTGGCCTGGTAGCCGGGTGATTTCAGCCCAGAAAGCCAATACAGCCAATGCATTCAGCTTGCCTGGTCTGTCCCTTTCTACCGCCAATCTGTTTTCCGCAGTTCAGCCTGGTGGGAGCCTTTATGGCCTTCAACACAGTAATCCTGTTGATACTGCTGCGGCCTATGGCGGTGATTCAGAAAAGATAGGCACTGCGAATGATCCCATGGTTGGTAAAAAAGTTGGTGGGGTTAATGTTTTTGGTGGTGGGCTGGCACTTTATGACGCAACAGGTAAGCTTCTTGGTGCCCTCGGCGTCAGTGGTGACAGCTCTTGTGCAGATCACAATATCGCCTGGAAAGTTCGTGATGCCCTCAAACTGGACTATGTTCCGGCAGGTGTGAGCACCACAAAAGACGATAATATCGTCAATGATATAGAGTCTGGTGTAAGTGCAACCGGTTGGGGACATCCCGTTTGTGCCCCGGCTGCAGCTGAACTATCCAAAGAGTTCCCCAAGACTCACCCGATCAGCAAAAAATAATACAGCTTGTAAAGACGATTTCAAGCTCCTTTTAAGGGCACCTCCGACCTGAATTCGTCTTTTCTCCACCAGGGTAGTGCATTGTGTGCTACCCTGGTTCTTTTTTCTCTAAGCCCCTCCTCATAACCACCTTTTTTCAAACAATTTTTTCCTATTGACCTCATGGCTGACTATTGATAGTAGGTGGACAGAATTGATCTCCCTTTTCCAGTTTTTTTGCCATCTGACTTGACGTTGCTTCATCCTCTTTAATTGTCGCCAGTATATAGCAGAATCAGGACGATTTATGGTTCATAGACCTTTAAAACTATGCTGACAAGGCTCCTGGGCGAAAACTCGCTCGGGAGCCTAAACTTATTTTTCTTCCCCATCAAAAGTCAAACAGGAGTTTCGGAGATAAGCCCATCGGGGCCGCCCAATCCCTTCATTGACGGGTCTTTCCGCCCCCATCCTCTGTAGTACCCCTCAATTCGCACAACTCACCCATGTCCCAAGCCCTATAAAACTGGCCTTTCGGATATTTTTCACTTGACTTGTAAGACCCTACAAAATACTATGAAGTATGGCACATTTCCACATCAAGAAGAAAAAAGGAAGACCCTACCTGTATGTCAGGGAGATTGCCCGGGTAAACGGCAAACCAAAAGTTATTTCTCAAACATATATTGGATCACCTGATCGGGTAGCAGGTCTTGTAAAGGGTCAACCTCAAGAAATAAAAAATTTGAGGACTGAAGAATTCGGTGCACTGTGGTTGGCTCAACAAGCAGATAAAGACTTTGACCTATGCTCTCTGATTGATGGGATTATCCCACCGGCCGACCGGGAAAAAGGCCCTTCAATAGGAGAATATTTTCTTTATTGTGTTTGGAATCGGATGATTGAAGCCGTCAGCAAAAATAGATTATCGGATTGGTATAGGAGAACTGCTATCCAGCATATACGTCCGGTTGATCTAAACGAACTCTCATGCAAACGATACTGGGATAAATGGAGCCGGGTTGATGAAAATGCTTTGAATGAGATCATATCGAAATTTTTTGAGCGAGTATGGCAGGTCGAAACCCCATCTTCGGATTGCCTGTTATTCGACACCACCAATTACTATACATTCATGGGAAGCCAAACTGAGTCAGAGATAGCGTGCAGGGGTAAAAATAAGGAAGGGCGGCATCATCTCAGGCAGATCGGCCTTGGTCTTTTGGTCGCACGAGACACAAGACTCCCTTTATTTTATTCGGTTTATCCGGGTAATATTCATGACAGCAAATACTTTGAAACGGTTATGGATGAAATGTTCGGCGTCGTATGCGGCCTGAACAATACCAAAGAGCGTCTTACAATTGTAATTGACAAAGGAATGAATTCAGAAGGGAATTACACTTGGATTGATGAACATTCCAGAGTTCATTTTATTACAACATATTCCACTTATTTTGCCCAGGAACTTGCCGCCATCCCGCTTGATCGGTTTGAGATTGCAGATACTGCCCGTAACAGGAAGCTGATTGATGAACAATGCCATGGGGAATGTCAACTGGCATATCGAACCAAGAAAGAATACTGGGGTAAGGAGCGGACAGTTATCGTAACCTACAACCCCAAAACAGCACGGAAAAAATCATACACCTTTGAGAGCAAGCTTGATACGATTCGACAGGAGTTGCTCTCAATGAGAGCGAAAGTAAAAGAAAGTGCTCCTCACTGGAGAAAAGCCGATGATATACAAGCCAGATACGTCCGTCTGTGTCAGCGACTTCACATGAGCACTGATTTATTTTCCCTGAATTTTGAAACGTCAGAAAACGGCTTGAATATGAGTTTTAGAAAAGATCCATATCAGGTGAAACAGAGAAAACTGATGTTCGGTAAAAACATCATCATCACCGACAATACGGATTGGGTGACAAAGGACATCATTGAGGCGAGTCTGGATCGCTGGCAAGTGGAAGACCGATTTCGCCTTAGTAAGAATGAGGATTTAGTGGGCGTGCAGCCGATCCGTCATTGGACTGACAGCAAAATCAAATGCCATTTATTTACATGCGTGGTCGCCATGACTTATCTGCGCCGAATTGAATTGAAACTGAAAGCTGCAGGAGTTGAGCGGACTGCAGAGGATGTCATGGATGATATGAAACATCTACATTCCATTCTTACATTGCCGAAAGGTTCGAGGAAACCGACCAGGCGCCTTGAGACGCCGAGTAAGACCCAAGCCGAAGTCCTATCGGCCTTTGATTATCGTGTCAATGAAAGTGGGGTCTTACAACCGGAAAAATGATTTAAGCTTGCCAGGCAGGGCTTTCGGTCAATCTCGTCCACTAATCCACGAAACTCCTGAAGTATTTGTCCACACGGATCGCACACATTTCTGTGGATGTCAGCACTTTGGATTTTAGGCCGGGCAGGGGCCTTGAAACGGAGTGAAATGTTAAACAGGGTTAACGGTTTTTAACATTTTTTCGGATTGACATTGCCGGACGGTACCCATATGTTTACCCAGGTCTGTATCCATTAGGGACACCACACCCGCTGTTGTGTTTGCAGTTCAGCGGCCAATCACAAGAACGTTCAAGGAGTGCCTCCAGACATGAATGACAGGGACATTACGCGCAAGCTTGCAGCCATTGTCTCCATGGATGTCAAAGACTACAGTCGCCTCATGTCTGATGATGACGTCCGAACCGTCAGGATGCTCAAGGCCTGCCGCCGCCTCATGGCCGATAAGATTCAGGTTCATAGGGGCAGGGTGGTGGATTCCCCCGGGGACAATCTTCTGTCTGAGTTCCCTTCTGTAGCAGATGCGGTGCAATGTGCCGTCTCCATTCAGTCCGCGCTGTATGAGAAAAACAAAGAGTTGCCGCCCAAGCACCGGATGGAGTTTCGGATCGGGATTAACCTGGGTGACGTCATTCAGGACGGGGACCAGATTTACGGCGACGGGTTGAATATTGCCGCACGGCTGGAGGGGATTGCCCCGGGCGGTGGCATCTGTATATCCGGCTCTGCCTTTGACCAGGTGAAAAAACTGTTGCCCCTGGGATACGAGTTCCTGGGGGAAAAAGACCTGAAAAATATTTCCGACAAGGTGCCGGTATACCGGGTGATTACCGATCCCGCAAAACCCGGTGAGGTGGTCTACGCCTGCTCTCACCACAATCCCAAGGCCCGGCGGCGCAAACGGTTTGCCATCGTTTTGTTCTGCGTCCTTCTGGGGGCGGGACTGATTGTCGCAAAACATATAAAACAGGGCACTGTGCCGCATCAGGGCCCGTCAAAGCTCAAATCCAGAATCAAGGAAAAGCTTGTCAAACTTCGGGAGCCTGAAAAGCCCTCACTGGCCGTCCTGCCCTTTACAAACATGAGCCGTGATCCGGATCAGGAATATTTTTCCGACGGACTGACCGAGGACCTGATTACAGATTTGTCTCAGATTTCCGGCCTTTTCGTCATTGCCAGAAATTCGGTGTTTACGTACAAAGGCAGGGCTGTGGAAATAGAAGAGGTGGGAGAGGAACTCGGGGTTCGTTATGTGCTGGAGGGCAGTGTCCGCAAGGTGGGCAACCGGGTTCGGATTACGGCCCAGCTTATTGATGCCGAGACCGAAGGCCATGTATGGGCACAGCGCTATGACAGGGATCTTGCCGATATCTTTTCCGTCCAGGACGAGGTCCGCCGGAAAATTGTTACAGCCCTTGCCGTGGAACTCTCTTCGGAGGATCAGCAGCGGATGACCCGGGATACGAAGGTGGATGTCGAAGCCTATGACTTTTACCTGAAGGGGGTGGAGTTCCAGGCCAATAAAATGAAAGACGGCATTGCCAAAGCCAGGGAGATGTACCAAGCCGCAGTGGATCTGGACCCGGGTTATGCAAGGGCGTGGGCTGCGCTTGGACATACCATACTGATCGAGTGGATTTTCGGAACGAACACCGCCCCCCGGGCGTTGGAGAAGGCGCATGCCATGGCTGAGAAAGCCATTGAAGTGGATCCGGAAGAAAGCGCGGGATACAGCCTGCTGGGCCATGTCTTTCTGTGGACCCACCAGCATGAAGACGGGATTAAAAATGTCAGAAAGGCCATCTCACTGGAGCCGGGTAATGCGGAATGGCTGGCGGCGCTGGGTGAACAGTTGACCTGGGCGGGATACCCCGAAGAAGGCATCACTTACATTGAGCAGGCCATGCGGCTGGATCCCAAATACCCGGCCTGGTACCTGTGGAATCTGGGGCATGCCTATTTTCTGACCGGCACCTTTGACCGCGCCGTGGACATTTTTCAAAGGGCATTGGTAAAAGACCCCTATTTCTGGCCGGCCCATGCATATCTGGCGCTGAGCTACGATGCCATGAACCTTCCTGAGAAAGCCAGAGAAGAGGCTATCGTGGCCACCCAGGCCCCAGTGAGCCAGTCCATTTGTAACTGGGAGGACCGCCTGCCTTACAAGGATAAGGCCCTGGCGTCCCAGCTCATTGAACGCATGACAGCGCTGGGAATGGAATAAGGTAAAAAATGCACCCTCCCTTTCTACGGTCTTTCTGAAATTAATATTTTTCCCGGATTCGGTCGTCTTTATCTTTTTAAAATTTTTCATCGGCAGTTCCTAAACCGGTTGAATTGGTGTATAATAATCCGATTTGCTTAAATTATTTGGAGGACAGCTATGAAACCGGTTGTGGCCCTTCTGGGCCGGCCCAACGTGGGAAAATCCACATTATTCAACAGAATTGTACGTTCCCGCCAGGCCCTGGTGGATGACATGCCCGGAGTGACCCGGGACCGGCACTACGCCGATGCCCAGTGGAACGATATTCCCTTTACCCTGGTGGATACGGGCGGGTTCCTGAGTACGGACGACGATTATTTTGCCTCCCAGATCAAAGATCAACTGCTGGTGGCTGTGGATCAGGCCGATATCCTTGTATTTGTCCTGGACGGAAGAGCAGGGCTGTCTCCCTACGACAGGGAGCTTGCGGACATATTGCGGCGGACCGAGAAAAAAGTGTTCTACCTGATTAACAAGATCGAAAACCGGCGCCAGGAAGATGAAGGACAAAGCCGGCAAAGTGAATGAGATTACGAAGAGACCTCGCGGACCAATCAGCCAAAGTATTCCCGCGAGTATTATTCCACAGTTGATGATGAGTGCTCTCCGGTACGTGCCGCCAAGCTAATCGCGTGTTCTCTCCACTCCCCTCCCTTCTTCCCGGCCACTATGCTATTATTAAAGGCCGGGAAGAAGGGAGG
>CAJWHT010000229.1 GCA_913041495.1 uncultured Desulfobacteraceae bacterium
TTGCAGTGGTTCCCGGAGCAGGGGTCGTCTTGCGACGTGGCGGCGCCGTGCACCCAGCAGTGGGTGGACGAGTTCGGCTTCGTTTCCATCCCGGTGATGGCCTCCAACCGCATCACCACCCCGGAGCAGGCGGAAAAAATACTCAGGGACGGCCAGGCCGACATGGTCAACCTCGGGCGGGTGCTCATCGCCGATCCCTACTGGCCCCGAAAGGCAAAAGAAGGACGCCCCGAAGAAATCCGTCCCTGCGTGGCCTGCTCCCAGGGGTGTACGGATGAGTTATTCAACGGCCGCCCCGTCTCCTGTATCGGTAATGCCCGGGCCGGATTTGAGGGGGAACGCCGGATTCGCATCACGGATCATCCCAAAAAAATCATGATTGCCGGTGCCGGCATCGCAGGGCTTGAGGTCGCCGTCACTGCGGCCAGAACCGGCCACCGGCCCGTCCTGTACGACAGGGCAGCCGACATCGGCGGCCAGATTTATATCGCTGCCGCCCCCCCTCACAAGAGCGAGCTTCTGGAGTTTGTCCGCTATTACCGGGCCATGCTGAAAAAATACGATATCCCGGTCCGTCTCAACACCGAAGTCACCCCTGATTTGATCAGAAACCAGGCACCGGATCATCTTATCATCGCCCAGGGTGCCGCCCCGTTGGTGCCGCCCATTAAGGGGATCGACGACACCTCTGTTATCTCCTCCTGGGATGTTCTGGCGGATGATCCTGCCCTGGGTAAACGGGTGGCTGTCATCGGCGGCGGTGCCGTGGGCCTTGAAACCGCCCATTTTGCAGCACGGAAAGGCTGCCTTACCCCGGACATGCTCCACTTTCTCATGACCTATGAGGCCCTTTCCCCGGAACGGCTGCGTGAGTATATGTTTAAAGGCACCTCCCGGGTCACTGTATTTGAAATGCTGGAAAAGGCGGGACAGGATGTGGGCAAATCCACCCGCTGGATTCTCATGGGCAATCTGGACCGCCACGGGGTAAAGATACGCACCAGTGCCAGGGTCATGTCCATCCGCGACGGCGAACTGACCTGGGAACAGGACGGCGCTCTTCGCAAAGAAACCTTTGATACGATCATCCTGGCCTCCGGCGCCAAACCGGTGAACACCCTGGTTCCCCTGGCCGAGGAAATGGGCCTTTCCCATACCGTCATCGGAGACAGCCTTAAGGTGGGAAGAATCAACGATGCCGTTCACGGCGGATTCCTGGCCGCATCCGCCCTTTCATAATAGACTGCGGATGCCTCCTATTCCCTTTGGGATATCGATAGGGTATACTCAATGCCAACAACAGGTAGCAGAGCATCCGGATTCCCCGGATAAATCGTTCACCCCTTTGCGAAAGTAAGGAACATATGAAAAAGAAAACTTTGATTTCAAGGATAATCCCGTTGGCCGCGTTATTTTTCACCTTTGCATTGTCTTCCCCTGCAATTGCCCAGGATTTTGCCTGGGTTGACGATTTAAACATGCAGGCGTCAGCGAACCTGGATGCCTTCAAGAAGGAATTGTCATACCGGTTTAAGGTCAGCCTTGGCGATGTGGACGTCATTATCAAAAATACCAGGGATGCCGCTGAAGCCTATCTCAGTTATAAACTGGGAGAGATGACCGGAAGACCGGCGTCCTATGTGGCATCGGCCCGGAAGAAAAACAGAGGGAAGGGCTGGGGTGCCCTGGCAAAAAGCCTCGGCATCAAACCCGGTTCACAAGCCTTTAAAGACCTGAAAAAGGGGCACGACCTTTACACCGCAGCATCAGCCGATGATACAGAAAACGGCAAGGGAAAAGGCAAAGGAAAGGGGAAAAACAAAGATAAAGGTAAAAAGAAATAAGGACAAATATGACAGCAGTATCCGTGCACAAGGGCTGTGCACGGATACTGCAATCCAATTATTCCCCCACCCGCTGACCGTTAAAACCCGCTGGTTTTTGAAATAATTTCGCTCATCACCTCGCTGGCCCCGCCGCCGATGGAGATAAGACGGGCATCCCGGAACAGCCGGGAAATCCGCATCTCGTTCATAAAGCCCATACCGCCGTACATCTGGAGACAGCCGGAGGTGACATCGTTGAGCAGGTCCCCGGCCAGCAGTTTGCCCATGGAAATTTCCCGGGTGACGTCCTGGCCGGCCATTTTCATGCGGACAATATGGTAGGCCAGCTGCTGGATGGTTTCCGCCTGGGCCAGCCAATGGGCGAGACGGTGGCGCAGCACCTGTTTTTTGATCAGGGGCTTGCCGAAGACGATACGGCCCTTCAGGTATTCGACGGTTTCCTTGATGACCTCCTGGATCATGACGTAGGACAGTGGCAGCACGGCGAACCGTTCGTGCTGGAACTGCTGCATCTGCTGGATAAAACCTTCCCCCTCGACACCGATGAGGTTTTCCGCGGGGATCTTCACGTTATCGAAGTAGAGTTCCGCCGTGTCGGAACTTCTCATCCCCAGCTTGTCCAGCTTCTTGGAAACGGAAAACCCCTTAAGGTCCGTGGGCACCACAAAGAGGCTGAAACTGTGGTAACCGGGGTCATCGGACGTCCGGGCCAGCAGGGTCAGAAAATCCGCCTGGAGCCCGTTGGTGATATAGGTTTTGGAACCGTTGAGGATATAATGGCCCCCCTCTTTCTTAGCAAAGGACTTCAGGGCGGCCACGTCAGAGCCGGCATCAGGTTCGGTCACGGCGATGGCCGCCACCATATCCCCCTTGAGGGCGGGTCTAAGATAGGTTTCCTTGATGTATTCGGAGCCGAACTGTTCCAGGGCCGGCGTTGCCATGTTGGACTGCACCGCAATGGCCATGGGAATACCACCGCAGTGAATCCGGGCGCATTCCTCCAGGACGATGGTTTCGTACCAGTAGTCCAGGCCCTCCCCCCCGTACTTTTCGTCAAAACGAATGCCCAGAAATCCCAGTTCCCCCATTTTTTTGAAGATATCGTGGAGGGGGGCAATGCCCTCCTCCTCCCACTGATCCACGTGGGGATTGATTTCCTTGTTTACAAAATCCCGGACCGCCTTGCGGACCAGGTCGTGCTCTTTGTTAAAATAGATCTCGCTTCCCATGGCTCATCCTTACATTGATATGTGTTGTTATTCTCTTTTATAGTATGGACACCGGTACGGCCACAACTTTAGCCCTGAGGTATTCCCCCAGGGTCTTGGCCTGGGGATCACTGCGCATGGAGGCCGCCACCCCGTGGCCCAGCAGGCCGCGGATGTAAAAGTTGACTGCCAGCAGGTTGGGCAGCTCGTACCGTTCGATGTCAAATCCCTTTAGATCCGGCAGCAGGGCCTTCAGCCGGTCTGTGGTCAGCCATGACCGCAGAAACGGATAGGCCGATTCCGCCTTTGCCCAGACCCCGAGGTTGGCATTGCCCCCTTTGTCGCCGGAACGGGTGGCAAAGAGGCGTCCCAAAGGAATTTTTCGGGTGTCGATGCCATCTGTATCAAAGGAAGGTGCATCGCAGCCATCCACATGCGGTTCACTTGTTTGCCCGGCTGCTGCCCGGACAATTTCCGGGAGCTGTGGCACGTCAACCGTTTCTCCATTCATATGCACAACTTGCGTTATCCTGCGGCTGTCCACCAGCGTGGGCCAGTGCCGGATGGCCGGGGTGCCGCCGGAGGGGGGACCTGTGAGGGTAAAGCCCGGAACGGAGGCAAGGGCCAGCTCAACAACTTTAGCAGAGAAAAGCTTGCCCGCCTTTTTTGCATCCGGGTCCATCACCGAGATGCGCAGCATGGCAAAGGCCAGATCGTTGTGATCCGGATTCTCCCTGTCCGAACGAATGAGCTGAACATCGCTCTGGGCAAAATTTTCTCTGCCGCCAAGGCTGTCAAAGAGTATCTCCTCAACGATGGCTGCCTTCTTTTCAATATCCAGGCCCGTAAGAACCACGGTCATGGTGTTTTTATGCCCCCAGAGGGTATTGATACACACCTTGGTGGTGTCCGGCGGAGGTGCCCCTTTAGCACCTGTCACCAGCACCCTGTCGTCCCCGATATCCGCCACAGACAGGGTGTCGAACAGTGCCGTCACATCCGGTGTTTTGTATGCCGGTGACTGGATTTCATAGAGCAACTGGGCGGTCACCGTTCCCTTGGATACCCTGCCCCCGGTACCCGGATGTTTGGTGATGACAAAAGAGCCGTCCCCATGCATCTCGGCAATGGGAAATCCGATGTGTTTAAAGGAGGGGATCTCTTCCATAAATGAGTAGTTCCCTCCGGTGGCCTGGGTGCCGCATTCGATGATGTGCCCTGCGGCATAGGCGCCCGCCAGGCGGTCCCAGTCATCGGGCTGCCAGTTAAAATGCCAGGCGCAGGGGCCCGACACCAGAGCGGCATCCGCAATCCGTCCGCCCACCACGATATCCGCCCCCTGGGACAGGGCCCGGGTTATTCCCCAGCCCCCGAGATAGGCATTGGCGGTGATCGGGCCGCCCTGGGCACCGGCCAGGGGTTCCCCGGAATCCAGGTGAGTAAATATCTCTCCCTCCGCCTGGTATTCAGACAACTCCGGCAGCAGATCGTCTCCGGTGACTGCCGCCAGCCGGGGATGGAGCCCCAGTTCCCCCGCCACATCTTCAAGGGCCTTGACCAGTCCTAAAGGATTCAGGCCGCCCGCATTGGCCACCACCTTTATCCCCCGGTCCAAACAGGGGCCCATAACGGCTTCCATCTGCTTTAAAAAGGGGACGGCATATCCCTTTTGCGGGTCTTTCATCTTCATCCTGAAGAGCAGCGCCATGGTCAGTTCGGCCAGGTAATCCCCGGTAAGCACGTCAATGGGGCCGCCTTCCACCATCTGCCTGGCAGCCGACAGCCGGTCCCCTAAAAAACCGCTGCAGTTGGCAATAATCAAAGGTTTATTGGACTCAGTCATGTCTAAAGCCTCTTAAAATTTACAGGCATGGTCAGGTTTATTCCCCGGTGAAAACGGGCGGGCGTTTTTCAATAAAAGCGGTGATCCCCTCTGCGGCATCGTTTGTGGACGCCACGGCCTGTAAGGCTTCGGCCAGACGGCCAAGGGCCGGCTCCAGGTCCAGGCCCTCGCAGGCGGTAAAGGCCTCTTTGCCCAGACGCAAGCCGATGGGGCTTTTGGATGAAAGCGTCTCCAGGATCTTATCCACCTCCGCGTCAAAGGTCTCACCGGGGTATACCCGTGTCACCATGCCCATTTCCAGGGCCTTTGCCGCGCTGATCTTCTCCCCCAGCAGGATCATCTCCATGGCCTGTTTGCGCAGGACGTTCCTGAAAATCAGAGCCCCGATCATCATGGGAAATAGCCCCACGTTAACTTCAGGGGTGCCGAAACGGGCATCGTCCCGGGCAACAACGATATCGCAGGCCAGCATGAAACCGGTGCCGCCGGCCAGGCAGTGGCCGTTAATCCGGGCCAGGGTGGGTTTGGAAAACCTGGAAATCCGTGCCAGCAACCGGGCGTAGCGGTTGAACATCGCCTGTTTTTCATCCGGGGCGGCCTGCATGGCTCCGCCCAGGTCCGCACCGGAACAGAAAATCCGGTCTCCGGCTGCGGTCAGGCAGACCACCCGCACACCGGTATCGGCCTCAGCCCGGTCCAGGTACTCCAGAAACAACGAGATGGCCTCCCCACTGATGGTATTGCCCAGGGCCGCCCTGTTGATGGTGATCCGTGCCACGGTTCCCTTTTTGTCATATGTCAGGTCGCTCATGCACTCTCCCCTTCCGTCTCCTTTTCGATATCCACCAGAATATCCCCGGGCATGACTTTGTCACCTTCTGCTGCGCTGATGCAGGTCACAATACCTGTGTGAGGCGCTTTCAGGGAGGTTTCCATTTTCATGGCAGACACCACCGCCACGGTATCCCCCTGCACCACCCGGTCCCCTTCTGATACGGGCATCTGGATGACGATGGCCGGCATGGGCGGCGTCACCACAGCGGGCACCTCGCCGTCCCCGGAGGGTTTCGGTTTACCCGTGTCCTGTGCATTGTGGTCACCCACAAAAAAATGACGGCCGTTGAGGATGATTGTTTTGCCCCCCGCCGCAGGTGTCACCCAGGCATTGATCTGCCGGCCGTTGACCCGCAGCTGGATACGGGTATCCGAGATGCGGTGGTATTCAAGCGTATACGCCTTTTCCCCCAGGGCTACCTTCGCCCTGTTTTTCCTGCCGGGGGCCACATCTGCGAGAATCGTGCTGCCGTTGATGTCAAGTTGATATTCCATGATGCCCTCCATTTTTGAAAGAACCAAGTAGCGCGTTGAATTCTTTCATGCTTTGTTGTGGGCACGGCGCATGAATTTCATGGGCGGCCCATGGCCGTTTATAATGTCCAGTGCCCCAGGGTGGTGAAGGGGGATCGGTCCGCAGCCATTTGCCCCCCGCCGGTGACAGGTCCCGCAAGGGGTCTGCCGCAAAGCTCGTCTGCCAGGAATGCCAGGCAGGCCCAATCCGCTTCTACAGGGTCCCGATCCGCCACATGAGGTTTCCAATTCGAAAAATGAACATCTATGAAATCCGTAAAGGTTTCCCCGTTCCTGAATGGCTTCGCATCCAGCACATCGGCCAGGAAATCCACCGGTGTTCTCACCCCGGTCACCACATAGGACTTCAGCGCCTGGATCATCCGGGCAATGGCCTGGTCCCGGGTTTCGGCATGTACGGTGAGCTTGGACAAGATGGGGTCGTACTCCACAGGTACCGCCGCACCGGTGTAGACACCGGCGTCGTTCCGGATGCCTGGGCCTGAAGGCGCCTCGTACCAGGAGATGGTGCCGGGACTCGGGAAAAAGCCGTTCTCCGGGTCTTCGGCATAAACCCGGCATTCGATGGCATGCCCCCGGCCTCGGATATCCGCCTGTTCAAGCCCCAAAGGCTCCCCTCCCGCAATCAGAATCTGCCGGCGGACCAGATCAATCCCTGTGATCATTTCCGTGATGGGATGCTCCACCTGGAGTCTCGTGTTCATCTCCAGGAAATAGTAGTTGCCGGTATCGTCCAAGAGAAACTCCACCGTACCGGCATTCACATATCCGGCGGCCCGGGCGGCCTGGCAGGCCGCCCTGCCCATCTGCTCCCGCAGGTCAGGGCTCACCGCAGTGGACGGGGTTTCCTCAATGATCTTCTGGTGGCGGCGCTGGATGGAGCATTCCCTTTCCAGTAAATGAACCGTATTACCCGCTTTATCCGCCAGGATCTGAAATTCGATATGCCTGGCGTTGGTGAAGAACTTTTCCAGGTATACCCGGCCGTCACCAAAGGCGTTGACCGCCTCCCTT
The DNA here is from genome assembly GCA_913041495.1 of uncultured Desulfobacteraceae bacterium. Taxonomy (GTDB): domain Bacteria; phylum Desulfobacterota; class Desulfobacteria; order Desulfobacterales; family Desulfobacteraceae; genus Desulfobacter. The sequence continues at coordinate 7,281 of CAJWHT010000229.1, forward strand.
GATGCGGCTTCCAGGCCGTCCTTCATTTCACCGGCGTTGTTCACGATGCGGATGCCCTTGCCGCCACCGCCGGCGCTGGCCTTGAGCAGCACCGGGTAGCCGATGCGCTCGGCCTCGGCCTGCAAATGCTCGTCTGCCTGCTCGTCGCCGTGATAACCCGGCACCAGCGGCACGCCGGCGGTGTCCATGCGCGCCTTGGCGGCCAGCAACTCGGCTTCACGTGGCGCGATGTCGTAGGTCTTCAAAAACTCACGGGCTTCTTCAAAATCCCACTTGGTCCACCCTTCGAAGCCAGCTTCGATGGCGGGCACCGTCAGGTAGGTGTCGAGGTCGGGATCGAACACGTGGATGCTTGATATGTCGAAGGGGTTATATCGACAGCGAAACTTGCCGCGGTAATGCTCGTCGATATGGGTCTGAAGCTCGTCGCTGCAGTAGTGGATGTTACCCCAGCGAATGCCCTCCTTGCTGAGCGAGCGCTCGTCGAATTCTAGGAAATCCAGGAATAGTCGATTTACATCCTCGATGTGCTCGGGTTCGCCGCATCCTGGTTGGTCGTTGAACCCGTACACTGATCGGTCCCAAGCCACCGCTGGCGGAATACCAAGCGTTTCATGCGGGGTATTGTGATAGTAGATGAAATAGTTCGCGAGCCAGCGATCGTACTCCTCGATCGTCATCGTGGCTTTTTCCTTACCGGGGATGCCGCGCGTTTCGCTGTAGCGCTTGATCTTCCGGACGGTTTTTCCGTCCAGCATTTTCGTCTCTTCCATCACTGCGCCCAGCCTGCGTTCGATGATCGCACCGAACTGCGGTGCGCCTTTGGGACGCTTTTCCGGTTCGTCGATCTTCCATTCCTTGCAGCCATGGGAAAGCGCGTGCGAGCAAAATTCCATCGCATTATCAGTGTAGATGCGCTGCGGCTTCCCATGAAAC
>CAJWHT010000230.1 GCA_913041495.1 uncultured Desulfobacteraceae bacterium
GTAATAAATACATTCATGAGCATAGCCGAGCTCAATTCAGTTGAACTTTCCGTAATAAGTCCCGGCATCGCCGAGGCCCTAGTTGCTACTGCTGCAGGACTGTTTGCAGCAATCCCAGCGACTCTTGGATATAATCTGTTTCGTGCTACAATTCGTGGAATGACTGAGACGATGGATTATTTCGCTCTGCAACTGCTCCATTACCTGCAACAGCATCTGCTGCCAAAACAATGAGAAAATTCAGACACGCGCGACGACTGCGTGGAGAACTGATGTCAGAAATAAACATTACTCCCTTTGTTGACGTTCTACTGGTACTACTCGTATCCTTCCTGATTTCTGCACCGCTGATGACTCTTGCTCTCCCTATTCAGCTTCCTAAGGGCAAACTAAAAGAACGTGCCCCAGATTATGAAAATTCAATTCTGGCAGTAGTCAATAAAAAAAATCAAATTTCAATTGCAAAAAAAACAGCTCTAAATATGTATGAAAGTGGTTACACCAAACCCATAAAACAAAATAATATTAAGGTTCTTGGGAAACAAGCCCTGGGGATGTTATTTGTTGGTGTTGACTCTATGCTAACCGGTAAATACATTTCAGAACACGACAAAAAAATTGCACAGAAAATTGCGCATGTTCTTTGCGGTGGCGAATTATCTCAAGCTACACATGTTACGGAAGACTATTTACTAGAACTTGAAAGAGAAGCTTTCCTCTCATTATGTTCAGAAAGAAAAACTCTTGAAAGAATTCAAAGTTTATTGCAAACAGGAAAAATATTAAGAAATTAAAATTACTCATTATGAAAACAGCATATGTAGTTGGAGGATATAGATCCGCAGTTGGAAAATCAGGCAAAGGAAGCCAAGCGGAAACAACAACAGGAAGGACAGGGAAAAGAAAAAGACTCTGTCTGGGATTTGTTTGATGACAGGCAGGCGGATGCTGAGGACCCGCCTGCCCGTGCGAGGAAAGCCGATGTGCCGGAGCCGATGGCACCGGCGTCGGACGAAGAGGCTGCCACAGAGGCAAGACCGGGTTGGCCGACCTCAGATCCCCAACCCCGGTCATTTGATCCGGACCACCCGTTTGCGGCACCGCGTAAAACGCCGCCGAAACCTGAACGGCGGGCAAGGGATATTACGCCTTCGCTTCGAAAGCCCCCTGCCCCATTGCCTGTCCAGGCGGCACTGCCTTCCCATGCGCTTCAACAGGCTGTGGTATGGTCTGAAATCCTCGGTAAACCTAAAGCACTAAGAGATTAAGCCCGCCCCTTTTAGCTAAAATTCCTTTGAGTATGATGACGGAAACAGGCCGTCATCATACTCAAAGTGTCTCGTTACTTTTCATATATTTCGTGAAAATCTGCTCATGGGAAATATACTTTTCCCGGTCCGGGTCCTGGAGATACCTGCGGATGGCGTTGACCCGGCGCAGGATTTCTTCTTCCGCACGCTGGCGCATATTCCGCTTGGTTTCGATGATGTCCTCTTTTAAGTTTTCCGTGCGTTTGTCTGCGTAATATTTCTCTGTTTTATAGGCGATGCGTTTTTCGATCAGTGATTCCCTCATATCATTGTGGTCATCGTCCAGGAAGAGGACTTCTGGCATCAGGTCAGCGAAGTGGGTGACGGCAATGATGTCTTTTTTACGCTGCCAGTAGCCGATGAGGAACTCTGGCTCAAGGTCTTTGTAGTTCTGCAGGGGCATGTACATCCTGCGCAGGTAAAGAAGAACCTTTTCCGTCTTTTTCCTGTGGCCGCCGATGATGACGGAGCCGCCCACTTCATCTTTTTTCACGCCTTTGGTCCAGGGAGCCCCGGTAATGCCGAAATCAATGCACAAGGGGATACGCAGCAGGGCGGACAAGGTGTTCAGGGCCAGGGCATAGCCGGCTGAGGGGCCGCCCACGTTGTAGGAGGCGGACAAAAGCTGGTGGTGAAGGGAGTAGCGCTGGAGAAAATCCCCGAACAGCCAGGGGATACTGATATCCGGAGTGAGTTCCTGGATATAGTTTTTCACCATGGTGAGCGCTTCCTGGGCCGACTGCTGGGTCATCTGGACAGCCATGTCCAGCTGGGCCGTGTTGGGGGCGGAGGAGGAAACAGCGCCCGTGACGATGATAGGGGCGTTTTGCACCCGGCCGGTAAGGCTGGTGGCAATGGGTAGCAGCATGCCGGTCATGTCGTTGGCGCCCACACCGATGATGAAGCCCACCTGGGGTTCCTTGCTCAGTTCGGTTTCAAGGAATTCGTTGAGCTGGATGGAGCCTTTGCGCACCGGGCTGGAAGATATTTCCCTGCGGGCGGATTCCAGGTGGTTTTCCACCAGGGGATAGTCGGTTTCATCGTTTATCTGGGATACGATCTCCATGATCTGGTCGTAATGGGCAACAAAGTTGGCCAGGTCGTTTTTGATGTTTGATTTGAGAAGGGGCGGTGCCTTGACCGCATCCAGAATGCCCAGAATGGTTTTAAAGTTCAGTTTGACAAAGTCGCATTTCTCCTGCTCCGTGCAGCTGTCCAGGGATTTCACCTTCTGGACCACCTTGAATTCGGTGGAGCACAGGGCAATGGCCTTTTCCGTAAATGAGGTATAGTCTGCCGGGGTGTTGCAGATGCCCTGGGCGGTTTCAATGATCTTCTCCACCTCAAATTCCCTGGGATGGGGGACATCGTCAAACTGCTTTTTAATGATGTCAAAGATGTCTTTTTGCCGCATATGCCCTGATATCTCAAGGGTCTTGAGCCGTTTGGAACGGATTAGGGCCGGGTCCAGGATATCCAGGCGGTTGGTGGTAAGGACGGTGAAGACCTTGTTCAGGGGGATCTCCCCGTCAATGATGTTGAGGAACTTGTTGGTCAGGGCATCCGAGGGCTGCCCGCCTGTGCCGCTGCGCTTGGGGGCCAGGGCATCGCCTTCATCAAAGAAGATCACCGTGGGGGCAACCATCTTGGCAATGTCGTAGACCTTTTCAAGGTTGGATACCGCCCCGTGAACCGGGCTTGAGGGGTCCTGGAGGGCCGACGGGGAGGTGGCAATATCATGGACCTTCAGGTTGGAGGAGAGCCAGGTCCGGACCAAAAAGGTTTTACCCGAGCCGGGGGGGCCGGTGAGAACGACGCCTTTGTCCTCGCTGACCCCGTAGTTGAAGCAGTTGTTGGCCATTTCCGAGAATTTGTCCTTGATGTCGCCCACGTATTCGTCCCAGGAAACATCCCGGTCCATCCGGTCCACCACCTTGCTGTAAAGCTCTCCGTATACGTTTTTGGCCACCAGCTGGAAGGCGGAACGGACCAGGATACTGTTGTCCAGGAATTCAATGATAAAATCCCCGCGGATATTGATGATGGACTCCACCAGTTTTCTCACATAGGCGGGACTGATCTTAAGACTTCTCTCCTTGAATACGTCGTAAATCCGCTCCGCGGCAAGGTCCAGTTCCTCGGACTGCATGGTGTATTGGGTGGGGATCTGGTGACGGTTAATCTCAAGGTAAATGATGGTTTTCAGGTTGTCCTTGTTCATCCAGAACTTGGAGATATCAATGATACAGCCCTTTTCAACAAAGCGCCGGTATATGGCGGAATCAAAGCGGTGGGCCTGATCCGAGGTGGCAATGAGGAAGCAGTCCCGCCGTCCGTCGATGATTTCGTCCAGAACGATGTTGGTGGTGTCGATGAGGGTGCGCTGCTGCTTTTCCGCCCCACCGCCGCCGGGGCTGCTTTCGGATTTGCCGAATGCGGAGTGCGCCTCTTCGATGTGACGGATGGAGGTGACCTTGGGATGGCCCATGGCCCGCTTGAAGTAGTTGCCCGGCTCCCCGGAAAGGGCGGTCTGATAATCGTTGGGGGTGATGATGGAATAGTCCACCTCAATGCCCTGTTCCTCAAAATGGGTGAGGTTGCTCATGATCCGCTTTTTAAAGATGTATCTGAGGATGGGAATGGCGGCCAGACGCCGGTAGAAGTCCAGCTTTTTCTTCCGGGCGATTTTCATGGCAAATTCAGGGTCCACATCCTCCAATGTGGCAAAGAGGCTGTGGTCGGCCAGGATTTCCTCTTTTTTCCGCCGCCAGTCCACTGTGGGCACCACCTGGTTCCTGAACACAATCTTTTCAAGGGCTTCCCTTACCGTGGCGCTTTTTCCGCTGCCTGACGATCCTTCCACCAGCATGATGGGGGCTTTGGGTACATCGGGATCTTCGATGTGTTCCTTGCGGATATGGGCCCTGTATATCTTGTCGAACATTTCCTCCAGCTCCACAGGGACATGGAGGTCGGTGAGTTCGCAGTCCAGCACGGCAATGAGGTAATAGTATTCGGCCTTGGTGAGTTCCTTTTCAATGATCTTGTTCCAGGATGCCCCCGGATTGGTTTCTCCGGAATACAGAAACCGTTTTTTCCAGTCCCGGAGGATGGCGGGATTGTTGAGAACGTTCATCCGTTTCTTTTTCCGGCGCATGAAAAAGATCAGGTATAACCATTCCCTGATACCGGAAATTACCGGATGCGGGGGGGCGTACTGGTTCAGCCGCGACCTGACAAAGGCTTTGGTGTCATAGGTCCATGAGGCAACCATGGTTTCAATTTTTTCAATGGTCTCCTCGGGCAGTGTGATATAGGTCTTTTGTTTGGTGATGCGTTTGGCCATGTGCACACTCCTCCCGGATTAGGGTGTCGGCTTCTGGTCGGAAGCGTCAGGTGCTGACGCTGCGGGCTGGTCTCCGGAAAAAGACGGCAGGGTCATTGCCGGCGGCCGGTTGCTGCCGTGGAGCACAAAGGTTTTCTGATCGGTCTGGTTTTTCTCGTAGGCGGTGGCCCATTTCTGCTGGGACAGGAATTCGAACAGGGCAGGATTCACCCCTTGGGCATCTGTGCCCCCTAAGGCCAGATGAAGGGATCTGATCCCGTCAAGATACGCCCTGTAAAGCTTTCGTATCCGGTCGGACTCCTGGTCCGCCGCATAGTTTTCCGCCTCTGCGATGAGTTGACGCCGCTTTTTTTCTTCCGTGGCTTCCACCAGCTTGTCCCCGAACCTGGTTTCGTTCAGCACAAAACTGACCACCTCGATGCCGTATTTTCCTTCCAGGGTGGGGCCGTCCTTGTTGATGGGCCTGTTTTTAAGAGCCTGGAATATTTCCTCTTTGATGGTTTCACGGTCTGAGATCAGCTTGTTGACCTCTTCCCCCTGGAGGATATCTTTGGCGATACCGTCAAAGTCCCCCTGGAGAAGGATTTCAGGCGAAAGGTTTTCAATACCCCATTTTTTGAGATCCTTGATCTTAAAGGTCATGAGCGCAGAGGTCCACAGGGCAACGTTCTCCTGGGAGATGATCTTGATGGGGGCGGACGATCCCCCCAGGTACATGTTCTGGTTCATCAGAGGCACCTCTTTTTCCAGCTTTGTGAAAAAGGGGAGCCGGTAATGCCAGCCCACATCCACGATGGCCTGGCGCTTTCCCCCGAACTGCTCAAGGATGACCGCGTAGTTGAGCTTGACCTTGTAAATTACCTGGGTGGAATAGATGACTGCGGCAAGGGAGTATACCAGGGCGATGATGAAAAGAATAAAGGCGGTCCGCCTGGCCATGGTAATGACCTTTGCCCGCTGGAGAAAGACTTGAGACGTCTGATCACTCATACCTGCTCCTTTCCTGAAGATAAAGGACTTATGCAAATGCTAATTGGGTTGCCTAAAGCGAAAATCGTAACGCACGTACTGGTTCAGCAGGAATTGAACAAATTATTCGGTGGAATTCAAAGCTGCAAAAAAGTATACATCATGACACAGGGTCCGTCAAAATATATTTCCCCGGCCACTCCACGGTACCACCTTTTGCGGAACGAAGGTGTTTCGCCCGCCGCGTTTTCAGGGGCGACGTCAGACCACGGATTCCACCCGGTTGCGGCCGTTGGTTTTGGCCTGATACAGGGCATTGTCGGCCCTGGATATCATGGAATGAATGTCATCGCCTTTTTTGTAAGCCGTGACCCCGAAGCTGGCGGTCTGGGTGCCGGCGGTGTCGAAGGGGGTCTGCTCGACCTTTCTGCACAGCCCTTTGGCCATGTGAACGGCATTGTCGATGTTGATTTCGGGGCAGACGATGATGAACTCCTCTCCTCCCCATCGTCCCAGGACATCCGTGGTCCGGATACTGGTTTTCAGAAGGTTGGCAAAGGTCCTGAGCACCCCGTCGCCCACCTGGTGGCCGAAGGTGTCGTTTATGGCCTTGAAAAAGTCGATGTCAATGAGCAGAACGGCCAGGTCGTGCCTGTGGCGGACGGTGCGGCGCAGCTCAAGTTCAAATGCCTTTTCCACGTATCTGCGGTTGTAAAGACTGGTGAGGCTGTCGGTGATGGAGATATGCTCCAGTTCTTTGGTATTGTCCTTGAGTTTGCGGTTTGCCCTGGCGATTTCCCGGTTCAGCCTGGCCAGTTTCCGGTTCCAGAGCATGACCAGCACCAGGATTGCTGCCGAGCCGCCGCCGATCTGCCAGATCAGGGTATAGTTGACCGGCGGTTCCTCCTGAAGGGTCACCCACTTGTTTTCAATGGCCTCCATCTCCTGCAGGCTGACACTTCGCACCGCTTTGGAAAGAATGGAATGCAAGGTGGTATTCCCCTTCAGGACCGCCAGCCTCAGGTCTTCTTCAATATTGGTATGGCCGGCCACTTTCAGGTTGGTCATGCCTTTTTTGCGGATGTAATAGGAGGCCACCGGAAGGCTTAAAATCGCCACGTCAAGCCGGCCTGTGGAGACTTGCTCAAGGCAGTCTTCAACGGTGTCCACGGTACGGTAGTTGAGTTTGGGAAAGTGGGAGATCACTTTTTCAAAGACATTGGTATGGGGGACGATGCCGGTGCGAAGGCCGGTAAGCCCGGAGATGCCCTGGATAAAGGGGGTGTCTTCCCTGGCAATTAAAGCCACGTTATATCCGGAATGGGCTGTGGTGAAATCCAGGTAGCGTTGCCGTTCACGGGTTTTGCTGACCATGGGAATCAGGTCGCAGGTGCCGTTTTCCACCAGGGCGATGCTTTCACTGAAGCTGTCCACGGGTACGGGAACCATCTTCACATCCAGGTGTTCACTGAAGATCTCCATCAGATCGGCTGAAATACCCGTGGGCTGGGCACCGTTCAAGGCGGAGTAGGGCATCCGCTCCACAGGGGCGCAATAGGTGAGCAGTTTTTTTCCGGTGAGCCACCCCCGCTCCTCGGGGGTCAGGCCCACATCATCAGCCCCGATACGCCGGCCGGCCCTGGAAAACCATTTTTCTTTAAGGTCCCGCATCTCGGCCAGGGTGATATTGGACAAGGCCTTGTCCAGAATGGAGAAGAGTATCGGGTTGGTTTTAAGCACGGCAAAGTGCATGGAGGATGTTTTCTGGAGTTCTTCGTTTTCCAGCCATTTGGACAGGGTAAGATCGGTAAATCCGAACTTGGTGATCAGGTATTGGGCGATGCCCTCCTGTTCCACCGTGGCCGCCACTTTTCCCTGGTCCACGTACTCCAGGGCCTGGCGGCTGCTTTCCACTTCGATGATATGGACTTGCGGGTAATGCACCTCAAAGAATTCGATGGTGGACCAGCCCCTGGGCATGGCAATGATTTTTCCGTCCAGGTCATCCAGGGTATGCAGGTCCTGGGTGTCCGACCGGTGGATCAGTACATGTTTGGAGTGGTAGTAGGGGGCGGAGAAAAGGGCCTTTTTCTGGCGCTCCGGTGTGATACTCAGGGAATGCAGAACATCCAGTTCCCCGTCAAAGAACATGCGGGTGAGTTCATCCCAGGTATAGCCGTTGATGTAGGTGAAGGTCAGGCCGGACTTTTCAGCCAGAAGATCCATGAGTTCAATGCCGAATCCGGCGGGCTTGCCGTCGGCCACAAAGTCAAAGGGGGGCCAGTCAAACTCGTTTGAGATCTTAATCTCAGGGTTGGTCCGGATAAAGGCGAGCTCTTCGGGGGTGTAATCGTAGGAAAAGCCACGGACGGTATCCCGATGCGAATCGTTTTCCTCTCTTGCTGCAGCATTGTGGGATACGGTGGATATGCTGAAAAGAAATATGACCAGGAAAAGGGCCCTGGCCATATTTCTTAAGGGATTTGTATCAGAATCTGTAAGGCGTTGGAGTCGCATGCTATAGGTTTAGCATGTTCTCCAGGGCGATAAAAGCATCTTTTTTAA
>CAJWHT010000231.1 GCA_913041495.1 uncultured Desulfobacteraceae bacterium
AACTGAAGTATCAAGTGGTTTTGGACCTTCTGATACTTTTTTATCCATATCTTTTTGCCCTTTTTTAATAATTTCACTTGTATCAATTAATGGTTTATCGCCGTGAACTGATTTAGGTTTTTTTACATTTCCAGTAGTGGAACAGGATTGTAATAGAACAACTAAAGATATCGATAATATAATTTTCAAATAGTTTTTCATCTATTGGTTTGTTTTCCCCATCCCGGTTGTTACCCCTCTACTCATGATCAGCATGGAGAGTTCCGTACGTTACCCCCAATAATAACAAGTAACGTGCCAAAACCTCACACCATTTCATAACCATTCGAAATAACAGAATATACGTCAGATGAACAAAACAACATCTATTTCTGGTACCCCATGAAAATACAATAATGCAATTTCATACTGCAAAAATACATTCAATTTTGTAATAAAATTTTTGAAAACAGTTTTTCCCACCAACGACCAACAAATACGTAACAATTAACCGGTGAAAAATATGACAGGGAAATCAGGAACCATGCTGAACCCATTTCGTTCGAAACGAACAGGAAAACCAGAATGGCGACCAGGCTCAAGGTGAATTGATTCTGGGGGGGGTAACTTATTCATAGAAATAATCAAAAGGGTTGTATTTGCTTTTTGCTTGACAAAACACGCAATGATTCTAAGGATATAGGACAGGGTTACACCAAACATCTTGCCATCATCGCATATTCTAAAATTAGTTCATTTTGCCGACAGGCCGTCTGCGGTATTTGCAAAGGTATTGTCGTATGAAAGATGGAATATTGATACTTTGGAAGCCCAGAACCACTTACTATATCCGGGAGGAGACAATGGAAAAATCTATATCTATCCACCGTAGCTTAATCGTTGCAATTTGCATAATAACCATCCTTGCCCCATTGAACCGGGCCGCTGCCGAACCTGTCAAAGTCTTGACCTTTCAGATACCCGGTTTGGTTATCAGCGAAACCGAAGGCGGATTTGTAAAACTATATCTTGAAGCTGCCCGCCGGGCAGGAATCAGCGTAGACTTAAAAGTCCTGCCGGTGAAACGGGCCCGACATCTTTTTGAATCCGAAAAGGCAGACAGCTTCTTTCCCGCTCTGGATGCCAGCCTGAATGTTGATGCATCAAAAGCGGTGTTTCATGTAAAAAAACTCTTTGCCTTTGTTCGAGAGGGCAGCCCCATTCCATCTGCCATTGAACAATTAGAAGGGAAAAAGGTCTGTCTGACCCGCGGCTTCACCTATCCTAGAAAAATTACTATGAACGAAAACATCAAACTTGATGAGGCAAGTGACCCGGTCCAGAGTTTTAAAAAACTTGCTAAAAATCGATGCGACAGCTTTGTCGCCGACCCTAAAGTTGGTGCAAATGCCCTCGAAAAATCAGGTGAGCAAGGTATAAAGTGGGCCCCTGACACCCCTCTTGCACATATGGATGTTTACTTCGCCTTTCGAACCGATGAACACGGTAAAGATCTGGCAATGAAATTCACCCAGGCCCTTGATGACATGAAAAAAGACGGAACCTTTGGTGCAATCATGAGCGGCAAACAAAAATAATCCGGTTATGCGTCGAAAGGGCAGGGCATGAATATGTGGGGCATCCGCAACTGCCCTGCCCTTCTTTCACCCCATCGGTTGCCCTGCAGCCTCAAAATGCAGGCACCGGAAGTCCTCTTTTTTCGTAATATTCCGTGAGCAGGGCCAAAATGGTGCCATCTTCAACCATCTGTCCGATTTCTTTTTGAATACGGTTCATGCCGGACATCAATGGGGACTTTTTGGAAACACCGATGTAGACATGTTTTTGACGGGAGATCCTGTAAGGTGCAATGGTTACGCGTCCGTTCGCCCCCATGCGGTTGATCAGGTCAATGCCTGCGAACTCGGGATGAATCATGGCATCGATACGCCCCCTCAGCAATTTCTTCATATTCATGTTGTCCTTGGGAACCGCATCCTTTAAAAGCCTGGGATTCCCGTCAAACTCAGGAAAATATTTCGCTCCGATGATAACACCGATCCGAAGGTTGCCAAGATCCTCATAGGTATTGATAAGATCCCGGTTCTCCCGTCTGACGATAAAAACCGTATCAGACCGTTTTTTATAGGGCGGATCGATATAGTGGATATATGTTTCCCGGTCAGGACGCCGTAACAGCCCCACCATGAGATCGATATCGCCGTTTTTCATGAGGGCCAGCCGCCGCCGGAACGGGGCAGGCATCATGACAAGTTCTTTGCCCAGCCGCCGTGCGATGGTTTGCAGCAACTCATGATCCGGACCGTTCAGGTTGACGTTCGCCACGGAAGAACGGATCAATCCTGTGGCCCCGGCCCATGGCGCAAAAACAAATGTCATCCCTATCAGAAACGCTAAAAGTCGAATGATCATTGGTACGAATCGTTGTTGGTCATTTTTTTTAAGTTTATATGAAAAAACCATCCAAACAGTTGAAATCTTTCATAGTTTGTTGTGGGCACGCCGAATAACATTCTTGGGCGGCCCAGTTTCTGCCCTATGGGTATGGCCGTTATCGCGGCAGATGTTGATGTCACCGTTTTTTGAACTGATCCTTTTTTTGAACCGATCTATGTTGATCCGTGTTTATACGCCATCAGGGACAGGGGATTCAAGAAAAAATATCAGGCAAACGAAAGTTTAACGCAACCGAAGGTGGCGCAGATGCCGGATCAGTGTCTGCGCACCCGGCCGGGAGGCCATGCGTTCTTTCATGTAAAGGCAGGCTTTGATGATGCCGCGGATATGGTTGATTCCGGTGATGCGGCTGAACGTTACGGCAGGGCAAAACCCCCGGAGCCTTTGTGGGCCTCCAGCCCTTTGGCGGCGCCAGGGGAGGTGCCGGGCAGACATTAAAATATATTTTAAAAATCATAAAATATATTTTAAAAACTTGATTTTATTCCTATTTACACCGTCCTTTTACACCCTGCCCACACAATTCAAAATACCCTTGAATACCAGAGTGTTACACAAGCCAAACAACACATAACCGTCACCTGGCACAGCAGTTGCTTTTACACAGGACTGCATACACACAAGTTCGATTTTACACTTTCACTGAAGATGTGCAGGAGATCAAATGACAGAACAAATACTCTATCTAAGCCAGAAAGATGTGGCAGATGCCGGCCTGACCATGGACCGGATCATCGATACCGTTGAAAAAGGATTTGTGGAAATGGGCAATGGCCGGGTGGAAATGCCGCCCAAACCAGGGGTTCATCCGGGGGAAGGAGACAACTTCATCCATGCCATGCCGGCCTATATCCCGGCCATGAAGTCCTGCGGGGTAAAATGGGTATCCGGCTATCCAGGGAACCCCGAAAAGGGATTGCCCTACATCAACGGATTGTTGATTTACAATGATCCGGACACCGGCATGCCCCTGTCCGTCATGGACTGCACCTGGATCACGGCCATGCGGACCGCAGCCGCCTCCGCAGTTTCCGCCAAATATCTGGCCCGGCCGGAATCCGCCACCATCGGCATCCTGGCCTGCGGCGTCCAGGGACATACCAACCTGGAAGCCATGAACGTCCTCTTTCCTCTAAAAAAGGTATTGGCCTTTGACACAAAAAAAGATCAGGCAGATGCCCTGGCCGAATACGGCCAAAAAACCTTAGGGCTGGACGTGGAAATTGTTTCAGATCCACGCAGTGCAGTCACGGGCTGCGACATCGTGGTCACCTCCGGCCCCATCCTCAAGGTACCCCACGCCACCATCAAAAAGGATTGGGTGGATGAAGGCTCCTTTGTCTCCTGCGTGGATTTTGATTCCTTTTTTTCCAGAAATGCCCTGGCCCAGGCTGACAAATGGACCACGGACAACCTGGCCCAGTACAATCACTACAAGGATCATGTGGGATTTTTCATAGACTGCCCGGACATATACGCCGAACTGGGAGAACTGGTCACCGGCCGGAAAAAGGGCCGGGAAACACAAACCGAAAGGACCTTTGCCGCCAACCTGGGCCTGGCCATGGAAGATATGGCGGTATGCCCCCTGATCTTTGATCTGGCGAAAGACAAGCATTTGGGTACCTGGCTGGCACTTTAAGTCACAAAACAACAACGGCCATGGGCCGCCCAGTTTCTGCCCTATGGGTATGAACGCCAATGGGCGTGTCCACAACAAAACATGAAAGAATATGATAGTTTGCAAGGTTCTTTCATATAAAAAAGGAGAGAACACCATGGGTATGTACACGGACGAACTTTATTTCAAACCCCAGCTCAAGGTCATCAACGACGACCAGATCCACAAGCTTCACATGGCCACCCTGGATGTCCTGGAACGCACCGGCATCAAGATCACCCACCCCGAAGCCCTGGAGCTTCTGGCGTCGGCCGGCGCCAGGGTCAACGGAGACCGGGTGAAAATCCCTTCCTTCCTTGTGGAAAACGCCATCCGCACGGCCCCGTCCAGAATCGTCCTGGGCAAAAGGACCGGAGAACGCAGTGTGGTATTGGAACGGGACAAGTCATTTTTCGGCCCCAGCCTGGACTGTATTGACTACATGGATCCTGTCACCCACACCCGCAGCCGGTTTGAAAGCCACCATGTGGAAACCACCGCAGCCCTCTGCGATGCCCTGCCCGGTTTTGACTGGTGCATGACCATCGGCATGGCCGACGATGTCCCCGCCGACATTGCCGACCGCGTGGTGGCCAGGAACACCATGCAGTTCTGCGAAAAACCCCTGGTTTTCTGCTGCAAGGACACCAACTCCACCCGCGACATCTACGAGATGGCCCTGCTGCTGTGCGGAGGCAAGGAAAACTTTGATGCCGCCCCGACCATCGTCCACTACTCCGAGCCCATCTCCCCCCTGGTATACTACGATCCGGCCGTGGATAAAATTCTCTATTGTTCTGAAAACGGCATCCCCCTGATCAACTTTCCGGCGCCCCAGGCCTGCGGCTCCGCCCCGGCCACCTTTGCCGGCACCATCGTCCAGGGATCTGCGGAATCCCTGAGCGGCCTGGTGATCCACCAGCTCAAAAATCCCGGCGCTCCCTTTATCTACGGCGCCTTTACCACCATCATGGACATGCGGACCTCAATCTTCTCCTACGGGGCCCCCGAACTCAGCCTGATGACAGGGGCCCTTGCCCAGATGGCCCAGCACTACGGCCTGCCCTTCTTCGGTACTGCCGGGGCCACCGACGCCAAGTTCTGCGATGCCCAGGCAGGGGCCGAAGCCGCTTTCCAGACCCTGAGTTCCGCCGCCATCGGCTCCGGTCTGGTTCATGACTGCTCCTCCTGGATGGACCACGGCAACCTGGTTTCCCCGGAGTTCATGGTGCTGGTCAATGACATCGTCACCTCGGTGAAGCACTATATGCAAGGCATCCCCGTCACCGAAGACACCCTGGCCCTGGATGTCATCCACAAGGTGGGCCCGGGGGGCCACTACCTTTCGGATCCCCACACCATGGCCAACTTCAAAAAGGTAAAATACTCCGATCTGTTTGAACGCATGGTGTACCAGAACTGGGAATCCGGCGGGTCAAAGAAGATGGAACAGCGTCTTCAGGAACTGACCCTTGAAAAAATGAAGCACCGCCCACAGCCTTTGGCCGAGGAGGTCATCAGGGAACTGGACCGCATGCAGTCCGCCTGGAAATAAACGCCCAAACGCACCAAAGGAGACAAGATATGTACCATCAGCAACGTGACACCTCCATCCGCAAGATATTCACCCGTAAAAACCATGCCTGTTACGGCATGGGCCTTGGGATAATGATCCTGGACGATATCTACCCGGGGTTCCCCGGGGATGTGAGGAATGCCAGCGCCTTTCCCTACCCCATCCAGTACGAATTGGTGGAAGGTATCGATATCCGGAAATTGGTTTGGGATGAAGACAAATCCCCATGTCTTGATCCCATATTGTCGGCGGCCAAAAAACTGGAACGCATGGGCTGCCGGTCCATTGCCGCGGAGTGCGGATATTTTGCCTATTTCCAGCCGGAAGTGGCAAATGCCGTGGATATCCCCGTATTCATGTCCAGCCTGCTCCAGGTTCCCTTTATCCAGCAGACCATCGGGCCCAAAAAGAAAGTGGGGATTCTCTGCTATCAGCGGCAGTTCCTCACCGACACCCATCTTGAAAAGGTGGGAATCACCCCGGGCAGCAACTACGTTATCGCCGGGGCCAGTGATGATTACGGCTGCACGGAACTGGACAAGCTCTGGAGCTGGGAAGTCCGGCCGGAAAAACCCGAGGCGGTCTACGAAATACAGGAGCAACAGATGGTGGATGCCTGCGTGGACTTCACCCAAAAGCACCCGGATATCGGGGCTGTCATGCTGGAATGCACCGGGATGCAGCCCTTTGCCAGGGCCATCCAGCAGCGTGTGGACCTGCCGGTATTCTCCTGGGGCACCATCCTGGACTATGCCTATTCCGTAACCGTTCACAGGGATTATTACGGCCACGTATAGCCCGCCCCTCCGACACCGCCCCGGAGCAGCCAGCCTCTCCTTCACTGCCGGCTTTGCCCTTTTGTCCGGCAGCTTTGGTATGTCTTCTCCGGGGCGGTATCAACATCCATGGTATTCCATGATTGACACCGCCTTTTCCGGCCTGTAAGACTATTGTCCATGGCCCTCACCCGCGATGACATAGGCAGTCTTTTCCCGGACATCGACATGAACCGGGTCTCATTTCTTTCCCTGCTGGACGACTTTTTCGAAGGGGTTCTGGTCACCGACAACAGGGGCTACGTGCTGTTCATGAACGAGGAGCAGGCCAGGATAGACGATCTGCCGGCCCGCTCCCTGGTGGGGAAAAAAGTCACGGATATCTACCACGTGGATGACGGGGACAGCCCGGTAATCCAATGCCTGGCCAGCGGAAAGGCCATCAAGGGGGTGGCCTGCTACTACCGCACCTGGACCGGCAAAATCGTCAACTCCATCCATAACGTGTTCCCCCTCTTTGACGACCGCAAGCTTTTGGGGGCCATCTGCTTTATCCAGGACTTTTCCATCATCGAACAACGGTTTGAATCCGTATTCCAGCCGGAAAAAATTAAAAATCTTCAGACCGGCACCTCAAAAGCCGGCCGGCAAAAGGGCCGGCCGCACAAAAACGGCACCCGGTTCAGATTCGAAGATATCATCGGTACGTCACGGGAGCTGATGGACTCCGTTGACATGGGGCGGCTGGCGGCCCAGAGCGCGTCTCCGGTGATGATTTACGGAGAAACCGGAACCGGCAAGGAACTTTTGGCCCAGTCCATCCACAATGCAGGCCCCAGGCAAAGTGAAAACTACGTGGCCGTCAACTGCGCCGCCATCCCGGAAAACCTGCTGGAAGGCATTATGTTCGGGACCTCCGCAGGTGCCTTTACCGGGGCGGTTGACAAACCCGGGCTTTTTGAAAAGGCCGACGGCGGCACCCTCTTCCTGGATGAAGTTACCGAGCTGCCCGTCGGGGTTCAGGCCAAGCTCCTCCGAGTCCTGCAGGACGGCGCCTACGAGCGCTTGGGCGGAACACAGACGCTCACGTCGGATACTCGCCTCATCGCAGCGACCAATCGTGATGTCCGCGCGGCCGTTAACGAGGGCGTGCTGCGTGAGGACTTGTACTACAGACTCAACGTCATCCAGCTGCACGTCCCACCCCTTCGAGAAAGGATCGAGGACATCCCGCTCCTGGCACGACACTTTGTCGATCGTTTCGCCGCACAGCACGGCCGAGCCGTTCGTGGACTGAGCGAGGGCGTCGTTCAGGCACTCGAGAGCTACCCCTGGCCAGGCAATGTTCGTGAACTGGAAAATGCTCTTGAGCGGGCGGTGGTCCTCTCACGCAGCGAGCAGCTCGAACTCAGCACTCTTCCGCCCGATATTGCACGCGCCCGACGGGCCCCTGAGCGCTTGAGCTTCTCCGTGGGTACCCCGCTCAAGATCATGGAACGACGCATGATCGAAGCCACAATGAAGAAGTGTGGCGGCGACAAGGTACAGACTGCGCAGATGCTGGGAACGACGGTGCGGACCATCTATCGTCGTGAGGCTGAGTGGCGGCGAGACCGCTGAGCTACTCCTCCGCTGAGTCTTCTGCG
>CAJWHT010000232.1 GCA_913041495.1 uncultured Desulfobacteraceae bacterium
CTGATCAATGGCCGTGTCCCTGACGTTGGTGACACTGGAGCTGAGCAGGCGGGTCAGCTTATCCAGGGCGTAAATGTCCTGCATATCGGACAGGGCTTCAACGGTCAACTTATTGGTTTTCTCGTCATCTCCCAAGAATTCCAGAAGCTTGTCTACGGCTTCCTTGCTGCCGTGGGCCGCCACTGCGAAAATGGCTGATTTTCTCACTTCAAGATCCGGGTGGGCGGCAAGTGTGCCAAAGGCATCCAGGCTGTCATCCCGCCGGAAGATGCCAAGAGCAGTGATCGCGGCTGACAAAATTTCCGGATCGGATTCCGATGTAATGACCCCTGCGAGGGCATTGGCCGTGTCACTGAGATACAGGTCGCCTGCGGCACGGATAAACTGGATTCTGGTGGCTTTTTCGTTGTTTGTAATGTATTCGATGACAAGGTCGGTGTTGCCGTAGGCCTTGTCCAGAATCAGATCGTAAAGGCCGTCCCGGACCTCCTGATCGGAGATCTCTATCTTGGTAAGGAACTCAAGAAGCTGGAAAACCACCCGGTCCGGTCCTTTGGCCAGTTCCAGCAGGGCCGTTTTCTGGAGGGCGGCATCCACGTTTGCGTCAGAGGCAAACTGAAGCAATGCCTTTGCCTTGACTACATCTTCTTCCTTGAGACAGAAGACCAGTTCATCAATAAAGTCTTTTTCGTTTATACTGCCCATATGTTCCTTTTTCTAATTTTTAAACTGATAGAACACGGAATTCAGGTACTTGCTGGAAGCAAAGAGGTCGGTGTCGTTCACCAGGGATTCGGTGGAGCCGATCAGCAAATATCCGTCAGGCTCCATCACCTTGGCAATATTGCTGTAAATCTTGCGCCGGTCTTCGGTGGTAAAGTAAATCATGACATTCCGGCAGAGAACGATATCAAACTTGCCGATACCCACAAAGGGTTTCATCAGATTCATCTTTTTGAACTGGGCCATGGCCCGAAGTTCGTCTTTGATCTTATACTTGTCTCCGTGGGGGTCAAAGTATTTGTTGAGCCGCGACGGATCCAGCCCCCTTGCCACCTCGAACTTGTTATAGGCGCCGTAACTGGCCTGGGCAATGGCGGCATCGGAAATATCCGTTCCGAACAGCTTGATGTTGTAATTCTTGGGTGTCACCCCCATTTCAAGGAGGGTCATGGCGATGGAGTAAATCTCCTGTCCGGTGGAATTGGCTGCACTCCACAGCCGAATCGTCGGTTTACCGAATTTGTTTTTGGATCTCCGGTCAATGAGGTCCGGAAATATTTTATGCTGCAGAAGCTGAAACGGTGACTTATCCCTGAAAAAATACGTCTCATTGGTGGAGATGGCATCAATGATCTGATTTTCAATCTCCTTTTTAAAGTCCGTTTTGGACCGTCTTAGTAACTCCGCATAGGACTTGCAACCGTATTTGCCCAGAAGCGGGTTCAGCCGGGTTTCCAGCAGATATTCCTTGCCCTTGTCAAGGGCAATACCCGAGATTTCCAGGATATACTGGGCAAAGGTTCTAAACTCATCGGGAGTTACGCTGATTTTCGTCATAGGTTTTGCTTACGTATCATTTCGGCTAAATAAAAAGGGTCAGAGGGTCACGGTTTTTAATATTTCGTCCGCAATCTTGTCCAAAGGTGCAATCACATCGGCAAGTCCGCTTTCGATGGGTTCCTTGGGCATTCCGAATACGGTGCAGGTCTCTTCGTCCTGGGCAATGACGGTGCTGCCGTTTTTTTTCATCTGGGCCAGCCCTTTGGTGCCGTCGGACCCCATGCCGGTCATGATGACCCCTGTGGACCGTCCCACATAGTGCTGGGCAATGGATCTGAACAGGTAATCCACCGAGGGCTTGCATGAGTTTTCAGGCGGGTCGTCGGTGATTTTGATTTTACGGGTCAGGCCGTCGGCGCCGGCAACGATTTTCATCTGTTTGCCACCCGGCGCAATATACACCTTGCCTGCCTCGATGACATCCCCTTCCGCTGCTTCCTTCACTTCAAGCTTTGACTTGTTATTCAGGCTGTTGGCCAGGGAGGCCGTAAACATAGGGGGCATATGCTGAACGATCAGTATGGGGGCCTTGAAATTGGCCGGCAGCATGGGGATCATCCGGGTCAGGGCATTGGGACCGCCCGTTGATATGCCGATACCGATAATTTCGGATTTGGAGCGGATCAGCGGTTTTTTGGGCACTGCGACCTTGGGGGCAGCCGTTTTGGGGCGCACCACCGGTTTAGCAGTGACAGGTTTTGCAGTTTTCCCTGTTGTGCTGAATGCGGAAACGCCGCCTTTGCGGCGCTTGATGGCTTTAATAATGGGTTCAATGGCCTGCTTGACCTTGAGCATGTTATCGGCCATTTTCCCGTCTTCGGGCTTGGGCACAAAGTCAAATGCCCCAAGTTCCAGGGCACGGATGGTCATTTCGCTCCCCTCCTGGGTAAGGGTGGAGAGCATCACTGCAATGGGGGGCTGATCCATATTCCGGAGTTCCTGAAGCACTTCAATACCGTTAACTTCAGGCATTTCAATGTCCAGGGTAATAATGTCCGGTTTAAGGGTTTTTATTTTGGACAGGGCGATTTTACCGTTGTTGGCCGTACCGACCACTTCCACGCCGGGGATTGCCTTTAAAACATCACCGACGATTTTGCGGTATACAATGGTATCATCAACCACAACTGCTTTAATGGTTTGCATTATTCCTTCAGTACCTCATCAATATCAAGAATGCCGATCAGCTGATTTTCGGTTTTAAGTACACCCTGGAAATACTTGCCTTTAACACCACCGATATTAGACGGCGCAGGTTCGATATCGTCCCGCTGGGCAAGTACCACATCGGAGATGGCATCCACCAGAAGTCCGATGTGCTCGTCTTCCGAGTTTACGATGATGTTCCGGTTATCCTTGTCTTTGGTCACCGGATCAAGCCCGAGTTTTTTGCCCAGATCAATGATGGTGACGATGTGTCCCCGAAGGTTGAGTATCCCTTCAATATAATCGGCTGCCTGCGGTACCTTAGTAATTTCAAAGTGTTTGTTGATCTCCTGGATGTTCAGAATGTTAATTCCGCACAGTGCCCCACCCACGTAGAAGGTGGAGAATTCAAGATCATTTGACGTCGCATCCACTGCCATATCGTTCATGTGTATCTCCTAAAACCGCCCTTGTGTTAAAGGTTGAGGTATTTTCTGATGATGGACATGAGTTTTTCACGATCCAGTTTGATTTCATACTCGTCAATACCCACGGATTTTCCCTTTTCTATGTGCGCCTCACTGGCAAGCGAGGTCAGGGCAATGACACCTAAGTGGGAATACTTGGGATCGTTTTTTATCCGCTTGGTGAGTTCAAACCCGTCCATGTTCGGCATTTCAAGGTCAGTGACCACCAGATCGATTTCATCCACCCGTTCCTTGAGCAGTTCCCAGGCAATGAGCCCGTCTTCGGCCTCAATCACCTTGAACCCGTCCTCTTCCATAAACCCTTTGACCTGGTTCCGGAAGAAGGCGGAATCTTCGGCGAACAGGAGAATTTTTTCCCCTTCCTCCGCCATATTCTTGGCCACCTTGGCTTCTTCGGTGAACCATTCCGGATTCATGGTTTTTACCAGCTCAAAGATGTCCACCAGCAAGGTGGTATGATCGTTGATGATCATGGAGCCGCTGACCGCGGTCTGCTTGAGCGTACTGGTGTCGATGTCCAGCGTCACTTCAAGTGCATCCACAGGCGGTGTCACCATGAGGCCAAGTTCCTTGTCCTTGACCTTGAAGACGATGACTTCCTGTTGTTCTCTTTTGGGAAGGGCTTCCACATCCGCCACCTGGGAGAGTTCATACAGCGGCAGGGAACCGCCCCTGTACTGGACCACCTTCCGGTCGCCGATCTGTTCTATGGTATCGGTCTGGATACGTTCGATACGTTCGACGATGCTTAACGGGGCTGCAAAGTGTTCGCTTTCGCCGTTCTTGAAGGTCAGCAAGGCCACCTTGTCAGCATTGGCTGCGGCTTCTTCTTCTGCGGCCTTGGCCTGCTGGCCTGCTTCGGCAATCGTGGAGAGTTCCGCCATCTGCGCCAGGTTGGAGATATCCAGAATCAGGGCAACCTTGCCGTCACCCATGATGGTGGCACCGGCGTAAGCCGCACACTTTTTCAGATGGCGCCCTACTGGTTTTACAACGATCTCCTCGGAGTCGTGGAGCTGATCCACCACCAGGCCGTATTTAAATGCCCCGGCGGATACAACCGCAATATTCATGGCAGAGGAGGAGTGGTAGCGCCTGTCATCGCCACGTTCCACAATAGTATCTTCTGTTTCGTCCGCCATGGCATCTTCTGTGGTCATGTGTTTTTTGGATCTGCGGTCCGCCAGGTTCTGCCGCCTGTCAACTTTTTCGGTTTTATCCACCGGGTCTACATAGGTGCGTTGGATGCCGAGCATTTCAGCCAGGTTCAGCAGGGGTAAAAGCTCCCCCCTCAGACGGACAACGGCTGCGTCGCCGACCTTTTCGATTTTTTCTTTGATCTGGCTTGCCGGAATCCTGAGCAGCTCGTTGAGGTTGACCTGGGGCAGGGCATATCTTTCATTGCCCACCGAGGTGATCTGACTGGGAATGATGGCCAGGGTCAGCGGCAGTTTGATCTGAATATCCGTTCCCTGTCCCGGGGTGGAGTCCAGTTCGATAATACCGCCGAGGCTTTCAATATTGGTGACGACGACATCCATCCCCACCCCTCTGCCCGACACATCCGTAACTTCTTTGGCTGTGGAGAAGCCGGGCAGGAATATCAATTCCATTTTCCGTTTGTCTGACATCTCAGCCACCTGGGCATCGGTGATCAGGCCTTTTGCAATGGCTGAGGTGGCGATCCTGTTGGGTTCCAGGCCGCGGCCGTCGTCGGAGATAACAATGTTGACCTGGCCTGCATCGTGGAATGCTTTAAGCGTAATCCGGCCGGTGGGGTCCTTGGCCATCTGTTCCCTTTCCATGGGCGTTTCAATGCCGTGGTCCACCGAATTTCTTACCAGGTGGGTCAACGGGTCGTTGATGGATTCAAGAATGGTCTTATCCAGCTCAACGTCTTTGCCCTGGATGTCCAATTCAATGGACTTGCCAAGTTGCTGGGACAGATCCCGGACGACCCGGGTGAATTTATTCAGGATGTTGGCGATGGGCTGCATGCGGGTCCGCATGATGGCTTCCTGCAGCTCCGAGGTGATCATGTCGATCCGCTGGCTGGACAACTCCGTCGCCTTTACATTGGAAGAGTTGATGCCCTGGAGCAACTGGTTCCGGCTGAGTACGAGCTCCCCGGCAAGGTTCATCAGGGTATCCAGAAGTCCGACATTCACCCGGAGGGAGGTTTGGGGTTTGCCGCCGATCAGATCTTTTTCCATGGATTTGGACTGTGCCTGCTTGGTGACTTTTTCCGTCACGACCTGAGGTGTCGGTTGTTCTGTTTCCATGGCCGCCGGTTGCATCGGGGGGGCTTGGGGTGTTGCAACAGCCTCGGTCATCACAGGCGTCGGTTGAACCGGCGATGCTGCCGCGGCCTCTTCTTTGACAACCGGTGCGGCGGGTTGGGGCTCGTCGGTGAGCTCAACGGCTGTGGCAACCATATCGTCTGAAACCGCATGGATAAACTGGCTGCTGATGTCAAAAAGCGTCTCGGTCATGTCGTATTCGATGATAGAGGCGAAAAGGACCTGAAAGGGAATCCGGTTGGGTCCGGCAGGGGTCTCCAGGGTGCCCACCGATTCAAAATCAATTCTTGATTCAACGATGGTGCCGGTTTTCTGAAGGTTGTTGAGCACTTCAATGGGATTTTTATCTTTCCTCTGGATGTCATGGATAAGATCGTATTCCACAAGGAAGAGATTTTTGCCTTCAGCCTTGTATTTTTCTAGTTCGTATAGGGAAACCTGCTGGAAGACACGGCCGTCCCTGAGGTGAATATCCACCATCTCTGACACCATGTCCTGCTGTTCCGCAGGCAATGTTGCCTTGGTGATATTCTCCAGTGCCTGGACATGCCCGGAGATATCTACATCATTGCTGGTTTCAATGTTGTTCAGCAGGTTCTCAAGTTCGTCAAACCCTTTTAGAAGAACGGAAATTCGTGTGGAGTCGGGCACCAATTCGTTATTCCGGACCAGGCCCAGAACATTTTCAAGGTGATGTGCAAGGTCTTTGATGGTCGTCAACCCCATGAAACCTGCACCGCCCTTTACGGAGTGTGCCGCTCTGAAAACGTTGTTTACGAGATCCAGATCGATGTTTTCCCCACCTTCTTCAATTGTCAGAAGATCACTCTCTATGTCAGCAAGATGATCCAGCGACTCTTCAATGTACATTTGTAGGGTTTCGTCGTCTTCAAACATATTAACTCTCCTGAAAGGGTTTTGTTTTATGGGATGATAAAACTATACCGATAAGTAAGTAAATAATTTATATAAAAAAATGTAGAAAGTCAAACTAAAGATACCTTTCAAATCCTAAGGAATCATCTATATTTTGCGTATTATATCGTTGGGTGAAACCACTGTATTTAGCGTGATTATCGCCCGTGTATTTGGCTGGGCATTTTCAATGCGATCGCCATCCGGATTCGTCAGATCCAGAACTTTGGATTCAAGTGCCGGACCGGAAGGGGTGAGTACGGCCACCCTGTCGTTCCGGGTCAACTTGTTCCTGATTCCCACAAGGCAGCGGTTGTCCGGATGCGCTTCAAGGATTTTGCCGATGAAACTGTGGATTTTTCCCTGGTGGCGGTTGTCACGGTTCATGGCTGCCTCTGCGGCCTCGTCCGGGTGCCCGAAGTAAAACCCGGTGCAATAGGCCCTGTGGTAGACGCCGAAAAGCTCGGATCGCCATTCCGGCCGCACCTGGTAATTGTCTGGATCGTCCATATAGCTGTCAATGGCATTCCGGTAGGTTTTCACCACCGACGCCAGGTAGTTGACCCCTTTCATTCTGCCTTCTATTTTGAGGGAGTCAATGCCTGAGCGGATCAGTGCCGGGATATGATCGATCATGCACATATCCTTGGAGTTGAAGATATAGGTCCCCCGCTCGTCTTCGGCCAGGGGATGGAATTCATTGGGCCGCATCTCTTCCACAACGGCGTACTTCCACCGGCAGGGGTGGGAGCACAGGCCCCGGTTGCTGTCGCGCTTGCTTAAGACGGTGCTCAACAGGCATCTGCCGGAGTAGGAAACGCACATGGCGCCATGGATAAAGGTCTCCGTTTCGATGTCCGTCTTTGCGGCGATCTCGCTGATTTCCTCAAGAGATAATTCCCTGGCCAGATTGACCCGTTTAATTCCTAACTTCTGCCAGAATAGGGCGGTATTGTAATTGGTGGTGTTGGCTTGGGTGCTCAGATGAATATCGATTTGGGGAATGATTTCTCGGGCCAGCATGACAATGCCAGGATCCGATATGATCACGGCATCCGGACCCAGTTCGCCAAGGGACTCCAAATACCGATGCAATGCATCCTGTTCATTGTTTCTGGCATAAATATTACAGGCCAGATAGGTTTTAACCCCTCTGGTCCTGGCATATTGAATGCCGCTTTCCAATTCTTCTTGGGTGAAGTTGCCGGAAAAGTTTCTGAGGCTGAAATCCTTGCCCGCCATATACACGGCATCTGCACCGTAATGAATGGCGATCTCAAGTTTCTCAGCGTTTCCTGCAGGTGCAAGCAACTCAGGTTTTTTTTGAGCCCCAAAGGTCGTGGTATCAGGTTTCAATTCAGGTGCATATCCTTTCACATGTGCGTATCATTTCCTTATACATCAAGGCCGCTGTTAAAGCAACGCTCCCCTTGATAGCACAGGGTTAGTATTGGATTCGTAAATGGTTATTCAGGGATTAAGGTTTGCTGTGGAAAAATTTGGTATGGGGAGGGGGGGGTGAAATGTGCGCAATGATGGTACCCCCGGCAGGAATCGAACCT
>CAJWHT010000233.1 GCA_913041495.1 uncultured Desulfobacteraceae bacterium
CCGGGGATTGTTGTAATGGGCATCGGCCAGGGCCGTCAGCACCGTCTGGGCGGTTCCGTCCGCCTTCCCCGCCGCCTTCAGGCGGTCCAGCCAGAGAGCCGCCAGGGTTTCATCTCCGGGATTATTGCGAAGGTAAACCGCGGCCGCCAGCCCGAACCCGGGATGCTCACTGCCGCAGGTCAGGTAAAACCGTGCCAGTGCCTCAGTCATGTCCTGTTTAAGCCTGCGGGCGGCCCATGGGGAGATCCAGACACTGTCAAATATCCGGATGGCCCGGATATACTTTTGTTCCGCCCGCTTCCGGATGCCGGCCCGCTCCCAGAGCTGCCCCTCACGGATCAGCCCCCGTATCCTATATCTTCCGGCAAGATCGAGGGTCAGTCCGAAAAAGGTTCCCACCAGGATGAATATCCCCGTGGTTATAACCGTTGCCGGCACACCGGGCAGCCAAAGTGACAATGCCGGCAGGGCCCAGAAACTCAGGGGCAGCGCCGCCAGAACCACCAGCCAGAACCGGACGCTGATATGCCTAATCAGTCTGAGCATTGTCCACCTCCGGGCACAGGCTCACCCCCGCTTTGACAGCCACCCGAACCGTTTTCGCAGGCGTCGTGTCACCCGGATTTTCCGTTTCGGGTAAGGCAGGTTCAGGGGGACAGCCCGTGGCGGCATCCACCGTCTCAAACCGAATATCCGGCGGGACCGGGAAATCGCGTTCCGGTTCACCGTTCATGGCCCGGAGCATAAAATCCGTCCAGATGGGAGCCGCCCCTCTTCCGCCGGTGATGCCGACCCCTCGTTTATCCCGCAGCTTTTGTTTTCTGTCATACCCCGTCCACACCGACGTACACAGCGAGGGGGTGAACCCCGTAAACCAGGCGTCGTTGTAATTGTCCGTGGTACCGGTCTTGCCTGCCGCAGGCCGGGTAAAGCCCAGCCGCCGGACCGACCGGCCCGAACCGTTGTCGATAACGGACGCCATCATATCCACCACCTGGTATGCCGCGGCCTGGTCCAGGGCGTTGCGGTCACGGACGATGTGTTCGAAAATGATCCGCCCCCGGGCATCCTCCACCCGCCAGAACAAAAAGGGATCACGGCGGACCCCCAGGGTGGCAAGGGTTGAAAATGCCGCAGCCATTTCATAGACCGTCACCCCGGAGGTGCCAAGAGCCACGGAATAAACCCGGCTTAACGGACTTTCCACCCCGCAGGCCCGGGCCACATCAATAACGGCTTTGGGCCCCACCTGTTCCACCAGTTGGGCGGCAATGGTATTCACCGATGAGGTCAGGGCCTGTTTCAGCACCATGGGACCCTGATAGGTTTTCTTAAAATTTTTGGGGGCCCAGTCCGGGGCACCCACCACGGGAATGGATACGGGCTTGTCCGTGAGCAGGCTGGCCGGATGAAATCCGCCGTTCCGGATGGCGGCGTAATAGAGAAAAGGTTTAAAACCGGATCCGGCCTGGCGGCGGCCGTTAACGGCCCGGTTGAACTCGCTGGTGTAGTAATCCCTGCCGCCCACCATGGCCTTGACGGCGCCGCTGGCCGTATCAATGGCCACCAGGGCGGCCTGGGGACGGTCCTGGTCCGGCTCGCCGTCCCCGATGCCGATCAACTTGTCTAACCTGTTAAGTCCCTGCCGTACGGCATCCTCGGCCATGGACTGAATACCGGGCTCAAGGGTGGTGTAGACACGGATCCCCCCGTGATAGACCACATCCTCTCCATACCTTTTGACCAGCTCACTGATAAGGGCATCCACAAAATAGCTGCCGCTGCGGGTGTCCCTGCGCCCCTGGTGAAGTTCGGGACGCACTTGGGCCACGGCAGCAACCTCATCGCCGGTGAGGTATCCTGCCGCTTTCATGCGGGCCAGGACCACATCTCTTCGGGCAAGCGCCCTGTCGTAATGGCGGAAGGGATTATACTGGGTGGGGGATTTGGGCAGCCCGGCCAGAAGGGAGGCTTCGGCCAGATTCAGATCCAGGGCGGATTTCCCGAAAAACCTGCGGGCTGCCTTTTCAATGCCCTGGGCCCCAGCCCCGAAATGGATCTGGTTGATATAAGCCTCAAGGATCTGTGCCTTGGAATTTGCCGCCTCGATCTGCAGGGCCACCAGCAGTTCCTTAAACTTGCGCTGCCAGGACTGTTCAAAACTGAAGAAAAGGTTTTTTGCCAGCTGCTGGGTAATGGTGGACGCGCCCTGGATCTGCCCGGGCTTAAACAGGGTGATGTACAGTCCTTTGACGATGCGCAGCTTGTTGATGCCGTGGTGCTCGAAAAACCGATGGTCTTCCGTGGCCACGATGGCATTGATAAAGTCCGGGGAGACCATATCCAGGGACACCGCCGTCCGTTCCCCAAGCCCCATGAGCACCTGGCCGTCCGCCGCATAAATCAGGCTCTGGGGGGTTTCGATGATCCGGCTTAAAGGAGACGGCAGTTTGGGCAGATCCCGGGAAATGGTGAATACCAGGAAACTGCCTGCCACAAGTCCTGCCGCACCCAAAAAAAGGCCGGTAAAAAAAACCAGCCGCAGGAGGGTTGAAAGGAATCGAACCAGCGTCATTGGTCTTCCCCCTTGAGGATAAGACCGAGCTGCCACACGGCCCATTCCCGGGCACGGATCTGCACCACCTCATGTTCACCCAGATGCACAAACTCAAAGCCCAGGGTGATAAACCCGTTCTCACTGGCATTCCATATTCCCACCCGCTGGATGGTTCCGGTCCGGGACAGCAGCGCCTGGGCATCACTGATCAGGTCCGGCACCATATCCTGGGGCAGTTTGAACACCGCATCAAAAAAGAGGCCCGCAGGATAGATCCGTCCTGAAAATCCGGGAAGGGTGTCAAGGGTTGCGGCGGTTTGACTGGTTTCCGGAGATTTAGCAGCATCGGTATCATCCAGGTCAATGCTGTGGATCACCCGGTTTCCCGAATCGATGAAGTAAATTTTTATGCCGCCCATCCTGCCTTCACAAAAAATCCGGTCGGTGAGGGTCCCGTTGAGCAGCCACACCAGGCGCGCAGGTTCAATCAGAGCGTTGCGCCTGATTCTTGGCAGGGAAAGATAGAGCTGCCGGAACCGGTCCTTGTCCAGGTTGGCCCATTCTCCGGCCCCAAGTCCTCTGGCAAGGGACTGGAAGGAATCCGCTTCCCGCACGGTCTGCCTGGCGGTTTCGTTTTTGATAATGATTTGATCCAGGGAGTGGTGGGCATTGACGGCATGACGGCCGGTTTCCCAGATACTGCCGGTTTCCGGGCGGCTTTCGTTGGTGGATATAAGGTACCGGCCCGCCAGTTTTTCCACCCAGTCAAAGCGGAACTCCGATGCCACAACAACGAGGGTGACCACCATGAGGCTCAGGTTCAACAGGGAAAACAACCGCTTTGCACTCTCCCCGGCCCCTGGGGAGTCATACCAGTTCCGGATCATCTATGCCTTGCCCGTCGCCTTCAAAGATTCGTTGAATACCGTGTAAAAATTCTTATGTTCTTCCATGGCCAGGGCCAGGATGTCTGTGGCCAGTTCCCCTTCCTGCGCCAGTTCACTCCGGTTGACGATGTAGTTGGCACTGGCATGGAGAGCGGTCATGGGGTCTCCTGTGGCCACGTCTCCACAGATGCGCACAAGACAAAATTTGCGGCGAAGGGACATGTCCATTTCATTCATGTGAACAGCCATGACACCGTCCGTGTCAAAGTCCTCGTCCATCACCACCAGGGGGAAAACCTTGTATTCCAGGCAGTCCAGGGCATCGGCCGGGGTCTCGGGCACCTCCGGTGTAAACCCTGCCTGGCTGACGGCTGCTGTGACACGCTGCCGCAGGGTGGCTGACGGGATGCAGATCAGGGCATGCTGCCTGCCGCCCCGCCGAAACCCGGTACCCGTTCCAGGTGTTTTAAAAGAGGGGGATTCCTTCTTGGGTTTTGACGCCTTTACCGGAACAGATTCCTTGCACTTCGGGCACTTAAACGAAGAATCCCTGTCTTTGGGGATCTTGTGATCCGGCAGATTTAATTTGGTCTTGCAGTGCGGACAGGTAATGTTCATTTGCCTTTCCCCCCGTATCCTCGGTCGATTTCAAGGGTATCGATATTGGTCGTGGACTCGCCGCGGGAACTTTTAATGGTATCCAGGCCCCGGCCCACGATATCCTTGCGTGAGGCGTAGGCCGTAGCGGTGGCCTCGTCAATTTTTCCCTCTTCATATAGGGAAATGATAAATTCGTCAAAGGTAATCATGCCCTGGGCCTTGCCGGCCGTAATGATCTCGTTGAAGGTTTTGCCTTCGGACTCACCGTTGAGGATAGAGTCCTTGACCCGAAGGTTCGTTCCCATGATCTCGAAGGCCGCCACCCGTCCGCCGCCGGTTTTCGGCAGCAGCCGCTGGGCCACTACCCAACGGACCGTGTCGGCCAGCCGGATACGGATCTGCTTTTCCTCTTCCGTGGAGAACATACCTAAGACACGGTTGATGGTCTGCCCGGCATCCACGGTGTGGAGGGTGGAAAGAACCAGATGGCCGGTTTCCGCTGCGGAAAGCCCGATTTCCACGGTTTCCCGGTCGCGCATCTCGCCCACCAGAATCACTTTGGGGGCCTGGCGCAGGGCCGCCCGCAGCCCCGATGCAAAGGTGTCAAAATCCATGCCCAGCTCCCGCTGGTTGAAGGTGGACTTTTTCTGGGAGTGCTGATACTCGATGGGATCTTCCAGGGTGATGACATGAACCGATTTGGTCTCGTTGATCTTATCCAGCAGGGCGGCCAGGGAGGTGGACTTACCGGAGCCTGTGGCACCGGTCACGAAAATAATCCCGTTTTTCTCATCCGCCATGGGCAGGAAGGCGTCGGGCAGGTTCAGCTTTTCAATGGTGGGGATTTCGGTCTCAAGCTTTCTTAAAACAATGGCGTACTTGCCGGACCTGGAAAAGATATTCACCCTGAACCTGGCCTTGGTCCCAAGCTGGTAGGACAAATCGCAGGAGCCTTCCCGAAGAAGGGTTTCGGTAAGCTTCCGGTCGTTGTTTATAAGATTGAGGGCAAAAATTTCGGTCTGAAACGGGGTCAGGACCTCGTAGTCCGGATCAATGTTCACCGTCACCAGTTGCCCCGAGCTTTCCACCTGCAGCGGTTTGCCCGGAGTGATGTTCAGATCGGATACATTATCATGGGAATCGAGCATCCGTGTCAGGATGTGATCGATCTGTTGTTTTTTCATGCCGTCCTCCTGTAAGGCCTGAATGATTTTTCAAAACGGTTATCAGGCTTCGGTAAAATCAGAGGGAGGAGTTTTCAGGAAGGGCCTGAAAATTCCCTTGTTGTTGGCCTTGGCATAGGCCTCGTCCGGGCTGATCCACCCTTTTTTGTAAAGATCCATGATGGCGTCGTCCAGAAGCTGCATCCCGTATTGCTTACCGGTCTGAATCATGGAGGAGATCTGGTGGGTTTTGGATTCACGGATCAGGTTACGGACCGCCGGTGTGGCCACCAGGACCTCCAGGGCGGCGCACCTGCCCTTTTTATCCACCCGCTTGAACAGCACCTGGGCCACCACGGCACGCAGGCCGTCGGACAGGGTGGAGCGGATCTGGGCCTGTTCCGAATGGGGAAAGACCTCAATGACCCTGTCCACGGTTTTGGCCGCACTGGACGTATGAAGGGTACCGAATACCAGGTGACCTGTGGACGCCGCCTCAATGGCAAGGGAGATGGTTTCAAGATCCCTCATCTCACCCACCAGGATGATATCCGGGTCCTCACGCAGGGCGCCGCGAAGGGCAGAGGAGAAGGTCTGGGTATGAAGCCCCACTTCCCTGTGGTTTACGATACAGTTCCGGCTCTTGTGAACGAACTCGATGGGGTCTTCCACCGTAAGGATATGGTCTTTCCTTGTTTTGTTGGCCTGGTCGATGATGGCGGCCAGGGTGGTGGATTTACCGGAGCCCGTGGGCCCCGTCACCAGCACAAGTCCCCTGGGCAGATCCGCAAGCTTGGAGATCACCGGCGGCAGCCCGAGTTGCTCCGCCGTCAGGATATTCGAGGGAATTTCCCTGAACACGGCGGCAATGCCGTTTTTCTGCATGAAATAGTTGGCCCTGTACCGGGCCAGTCCCGGAATTTCATACCCGAAGTCCACATCCCCGGTTTCCTCAAACACCTTTATCTTTTCCTGGGAGGTGATTTCGTAAAGCATACCCCGGAGCCTGTCCGAGGTCAGCCGGTCATACTTGATTCTCTCGATATCCCCGTGGAGCCGCAGGGCCGGCTGTTGGCCCGACACCAGATGGAGATCCGAGGCACCCTGGTCATGCATGAGTTTAAAAAACGCATCAATCTCAGCCATCAGTACACCTTTGTCATAATTAATGTTACGGAGTTGGGACGACCCGGTCGGTACCGGCAGCGGAGTTACAGCTCAATTATTAACCCATACGGGTGCAGGTACCTTTGGACACATGATCTTATGGACGGGGACACCATGTCAAGAAAAAAGACATATCGGCAGGCCGGAACCGGCCTGCCGGAAAATAACAAAAAGCCTGGGCTGTTTAGCGCAGGGATATGCGCGTGTCACTATGCCTGACGGATAAACCGCAAGGCACCATCCGCCTCGTCAGCCGCCTGGTTTTCTTCCTTGGTCATCTGGAGCAGTTTGGAATGGGATTCCAGAACGGAAGAGATCTGCATTTCAAGCTGGATCCGCTGGCGTTTGAGTTCGGTAATATCGCTGTGGAGCTGGGACAGGCGTTTATGGGCACGGTTAAGGATCTTCTCCGCCTCCACTTCGGCGTTGGCAATCACCACCTGGGCGGATTTTTTTGCATTTTCCTTCATGTGGTCCAGCACCTTCTGGGACTGGATCATGGCATTTTTCATGGAATCTTCCCGCTTGCGGTAGCCCTGGTTTTCCAGTTCAAGCCGGTGGCTTTCCTTCTTCAGGGACTCAATGGCCAGGTCCTGGCGTTCAAGCTCCCGTGCCACCTCTTCGAGAAAGGTGTCCACTTCCTGTACATCAAACCCCCTGAAACGGGTGGAAAATTCCTTTTGTTTGACAACCAGTGGGGTCACTCCCATACGCACTCCCTTTGTTTGCGGTTTAAATGCTCCGTGCCAGCCCGTGAAGGCTGTTCACGAGAAAGGTTTGAAGAAAAATAATCGCCATGATGACTATAATGGGTGATATGTCCAGCCCGCCTAAATTGACCGGCAGGCGCTTTCTGATCTGGTAATACACGGGCTCGGTGGCCCTGTGGATAAAACGGACAATGGGATTATAGGGATCAGGGCTGACCCAGGACAGCACGGCCCCTGCAATGATGATCCACATATACAGGGTCAGGCCGTAGTCCAGGACCACGGCAATGGCTTCTAAAAAATTGGCGACAATCAGCATTCACAACCACCTTGATTATAGGTTTTTTTATGCCCTGATATAGCGTGGAACACTTGAAAAGTCAATATTTTTTGCCATAAGTTCCGATATTTGCAGCCACATTTGTGGTCTGCATACGGATCGCGTCTTTCATACAGGCCAGTAGTAAAACCATCACAAAATTTTCAACTAAACACGAAGCGCATGACTATCTTCCTCTTCGGTGTCCTTCGCGGTTAATACCAATGGCAGATAGGCCTATCAACCTGCCATCATTGCCTTTGGCTGGGTTTGGGAGGGCACTTATATTGTTCCACGCCCCAAATGACACAAGCGGCCATTTTTTCACCGAATCCACATTTTCCTTCACAAAAACCCGGCTGTCTGTTAAACCATTTGCTGTACGCTGACAAGCAGTAATATTTGTAACTGATGTTAACCTTTATATAAAAGCATTGTCTAATTTAACCATTGAAACAATTATTCCGTTTTCTAAAAAATCTGTTCACCGGCACATCCGGGGATGCCCCCCCGGCATCCCCCCCAAAAGAAAAAATCCCCCCCACCCCC
>CAJWHT010000234.1 GCA_913041495.1 uncultured Desulfobacteraceae bacterium
TCCCTGGCCGTACTCTCTTCAAAATTCCAGCTCCCCTACGACAGGGATGCCGCCTGTATGAAACTGGACCCGGAAGACACCCGCTTCCCGGACATCCTGTCCCGGGATATCTTTGAAGAAACGGTGGACCCGGACCTGGTGGCTATCTACCGGGAGAGCATCCGGCTTGCAAAGAATGCAGGCATCCCCCTGGATACACGGACCATATCAGCAGGGGATCTGATTGCGGAAAAAAGGTGGCAGACCCTGGCCACCTCTGGCTATATGCTGCCCGATCCCTACAGCGGGTCTCCCGGTGTGACCCGGGTATCCGATGATACCTGGGAGGTTACCGTGAGGATGACCTCGGAAAATGGGGACAAGCGCATCACCTTTGCCCTGCGCCTGGTGGAGCCCTTTGACCAGAGTAAACTGGTCTTCTCCCCCCTGCTCAACCGCTTTCTAAAGGGAGAGGATTTCAGCACCCGTCCCGTTAAGGTATCCGATTCCGGACGCATACGAAACGAACTGATGACCCTTTGCACCGACGCCCTGGAGCATTTCGGCCCCAAGGTGGTCCTGCGCTTTGACAAGATCCCCAAGGCCACCATTCCCGTTGAGGAACAGGCCCGCCTTCGGGACATACTGACCTGGTACAAGGAAAATTACCCCATCTGGTTTGAATGGCTTGAACTGGATTGACACAAATTAAGGAGAAACTAATGACAGCACCGTTTCAGGTATATTTCCCCGGCAAGAAAAAAGTGGACGTCAAATTTAAGGATTTCTGGATCAAGACCGACCAGCCGGAGAAGTATGACGGGGACAACACGGCCCCGGACCCCTTCAGCATATTTTTGTCCAGCCTCGGCGCCTGTGCCGGCATCTTTGCCAAATCCTTCTGCGACAAGCGGAATCTGGATACACAAAACATGCGCCTGGAGCTGACCCCGTATTTTAAGAAGGAACAGGCCCACATGGAAAAAATTGAAATCACCCTCCATGTGAACCAGTCTTTTCCTGAAAAGTATATCAAGGCCATCATCAAGGCCATGAACGGCTGTGCCGTAAAAAACCAGCTTCATCCGGATATTGACGCCGAAACCCGGGTGGCTTATCTGGAAGACTAAGCGCTTGAAATCCGTCCTGCCGGACGGATTTCAGGTACAGGTGCTGTCCCGAAATTGCCCGGGACAGCATGTTATCGACGATATATTGTAATGGATTTGAAAAAAAGAGAACGCCTGCAGAAAATGGCTATTTCGACCCTCAGCCCTCTTGGTCAGGACCTGTGGCGCAGAAACGTATCCAACGCTTCGATAAGGATATTGGACAGGGTGGTGTTGTTTTCTTCGGCCAGTTTTTGAACCCGGGCCGCCATTTCACAGGGCAGCTCGATGGTGATACTCTGTTTGTCCGGGTTGGCGCATTCCTTGATGGGGTTCTCCTGAGTCATATCTGCTTCTTTCTCTAAATGGTTTTGAGATTCTTTTCCCGGTTCAGCCGCTCGATGCTGAGGATGGCGTGCTTCTTCACATGGGCGATATGCCCGGACAGCACCTTTCTGGCGCCGTCAAGATTGCCGTCCGCAATATGGTCGTACAACTGGACATGCTCGGCATCCACGGTTTCCATGGGGGTCACAAAAAGGATGTTGCCCCGGTACTTGAGGTAAAGCAAATCAAAAAGAGACCGCAGCGTCTTGATGCGGATCTGGTTTTCAGACAACTCCGCCAGGGTCAGGTGCAGTTCCATATCCTTGATGAGCCGGTCCTTGAGGTAGATGTCCCGTACGGCGGCAAGATGGCTGTCCAGGGCCTTTTTCAGCCGTTTGAGTTTTGTGGCCGTCATCCTTTCGATGGTGGCCGGCAAAAGTGACACTTCGATCAGTTCCCTGAACTCATAAATCTCGGTGATCTCTTCCAGGCTGATGTTTTCCGTGTAGTATCCGCGGTTGGGTTCGTGGCGGACCAGCCCCTGGAATTCCAGCCGTTTCAGTGCCTGGATCACCGGGGTGGTGCTCATGTCCAGGCGCTTGGCAAGATCCCCGTAGGAAATTTTCTGTCCCGGGATAATCTCGTTGAGGAAAAACATCCGCCGGATGCCCATATAGGCTTCCTGGGTAAAATCCTCTTTTGTCTTTTTCTTTTTGACTCCCATGAGGCACATCAATATACCAAGGTCAAATTAAAATCAACAGAATTCAGCCCGGCAACCTCTGTTTCAGATCATGGGAAATCCGGCTGAATTTCATTCACTTAGGCCTTGACAAGCGCGGGCTTTACCGTTACAACCAGAAAAATCTGATTAAATTTTTAATTAAATACCCTGATTCAATTTCTGACCAGGGACTTAAGTTGAGGAGAGAATGAATGGCGTTAGCATTTATGGAGGGCAATGAAGCCGTTGCCAGGGGGGCCATGGCCGCCGGCTGCAATTTTTTTGCAGGCTATCCCATCACCCCTGCCACCACCATTTTCAACAATATGCTCAAGATGCTTCCCCCGAAGGGCGGCATTTGCGTCCAGGGGGAGGATGAAATCGCCTCCATGGGCTATTGCATCGGTGCGGCCATGGCCGGTAAAAAGGTACTTACCGCCACCTCGGGACCGGGTATCAGCCTCTATTCCGAACACATTTCCTTTGCCATCGGCAGCGAGATCCCCATGGTTATTGCAGATGTCCAGCGGTTAGGGCCGTCCACAGGGTCGGCCACACGGGGCGCGGATTCCGATATCCAGTTTTTGCGCTGGGGGTCCACCTCAGGGGTGCCGGTGATCGTTCTGGCCCCCAAAGATGTCCGGGACTGCTATTGGCTGACGGTACAGGCCTTCAATTATGCCGAACGGTTCAGATGCCCGGTGTTCATCGCCTCCAACAAAGAAATCGGCATGACCAAAGAGAGCTTTGATCTTGACGCAGTCCAACTGCCGGAACTTATGGAGCGGACGCAATTTAAGGGCGAGGCCTTCCTTCCCTTTGAAGCGGAACCGGACAAGGCACCGCCTTTCCTGCCCATCGGCGGCAAAACCCTGGTGCGCCAGACCTCTTCCACCCACGGGCCGGACGGATACATCACCATTGATCCCAATACCATTGCCGACTGCCAGGAACGCCTGCGCAAAAAAATCCATGCCCACCGCGAGGAGATTTCCCTGGTCGAAGAAAACATGGTTCCCGGCACCGACACCCTGGTGATTTCGTATGGCATCACCTCACGGGCGGTGGAAGATGCGGCGGCCGCCCTGGCGGAAAAGGGCAGGCCCGTTTCCACCCTCTCGCTCAAGACCCTGTGGCCGGTGCCGGAACAGGTGCTGATCCGGGCGGCGGAACGATTCTCCCGCATCGTGGTGATCGAAATGAACCTGGGGCAGTACGTCAACGACATCCGGCGTATCCTCCAGGGCAAACAGGTTGATTTTTACGGACAGATGAACGGGGTATTGATTCCGCCGGTGAAGATTATGGAGGCCATTGAAAATGACTAGTTTCTTGAATAAAAACCGTCCCCCTGTTTTTTGCCCGGGCTGCACCCATGACCGGATCACCAAGGGCCTGGACAAAACGATGGTGGACCTGGGATTCCGCGCCGACAACACCGTGATCGTCACCGACATCGGATGCTCCGGCCTGTTCGACACCTTTTTCAACGTCCACGCCCTCCACGGGGTCCACGGCCGCGCCCTGACCTATGCTGCCGGCCTGAAGCTGGCCGATCCCTCCCTGAACGTCATCGTGACCATGGGAGACGGCGGCCTGGGTATCGGCGGCGCCCACGTGCTGGCGGCCTGCCGAAAGAACCTGGACCTCACCCTGATCATCCTCAACAACTTCAACTTCGGTATGACCGGCGGGCAGTACTCCGCCACCACCCCCACCGATGCCATTGTGGGATCCGAGTTCCTGAACCAGGCCGAAATCCCCATCGACATCTGCCGGGTGGCCAAGGCTGCCGGCGCTACCTATGTCTCCCGGATCTCCGGCCACGACGCAGGATTGTCCGACGAACTGGGCCGGGCAATTCAGCACAAAGGATTTTCAGTTGTGGAGACCCTTGGCATGTGCACGGGCCGCTACACCAAGAAAAACCAGCTTACCCCGAAAGTCATCGACAGTATGATCGAAGAGATGCCCCGGGAAGGCGGTGTGGTGGAAGAAAACATGCGCCCCGAATACGGGGAGCGCTACCGGGCCCTGGCCGAAGAAAAAGGGAAATTCCCGGAACCGCTGATCATCGAAAAGACCTATGAGCTGAAAGATCCCAAACGCCAGGAGATGGTCATTCTGGGCTCCGCCGGCATGCGCATCGTCACCGCGGGTGATATCGTCTGCTATGCCGGTATTGCCGCAGGCCTGAACGCCTCAATTAAAAACGACTACAACATCACTGTACTCCGGGGGCAGTCCGTTTCCGAGATTCTGCTCAGCCCGGAGAAGATCACCTACACCGGTCTGGAATCCCCGGCCGTGGTCCTGGCCCTGAGCGATGAAGGGGTCCAGCGCCGCCAGAAGATCTTTGCCAACCTCTCTGCCGATACCTTCGTGCTCAAAGAGGCAAGTGTCACCATTCCGGATACCCCTGCCCAGGTGGAAGAGATCGACTTCAAACCCCTTAAGATCAGGAAACCGGACTGGGCCCTGGCCTCCCTGGGCATCCTGGCCAAAAAGGAACTGGTCATCACCAGGGACATGCTGGAGTCCGCCCTGAAATCCAGGTTCAACGACAAGGTGTACAACCTGGCCATGGAAACCATCAATAAAGTGGCTTAGCCGGCCAGTCACAAAATCCCCCTGCCGTCCCCGGCTCTTCCGGGGACGGCAGGACTCAAAAGTCATTTATAGTCCATATAAGTCAGCACGGATTAACCATTCCTGGTTTACCTTGACTTCTTTTCCTGTCTCCCATACTGAACATCCCGTATTCTATCACTGCTTTTATGCACAACAATTGAAATCAATGGAGGCGGTATGTCAGACAAAGGGCTTCGGACGGAATTTAGGCCAGTTGCCTTGGCACCCGGAAAAATTTCCCCATGGCTCCGGCAGTTGGGTACGGCAACGGCCTTTTCCGGCAGAAGACGGCACAAAACCGGGTATTGTTTGATTGTTGCCGGAAAATACTAACCTGATTCTTCGATAGCAGAAGCGCTCGAAGCGATAGGCCGACCGCTCCCCGAAGCCACAATAAGGGCAGACAAAAGAATAAGCGCCCCTCCGCCTGCCTGAATCCATCCGAGCTGCTGGTCCAGCAAAAGAGCGGCCAGAATCACCGTGGTCACCGGTTCAAAGGTGGAGAGCATGGAGGCGCTCACCGCACCGATACGGTTCATTCCCAAAAAATAGGTGTAAATGGCCACAAAGGTGCAAATGAGGCCGATAGCGGCAATACAGACCCAGGTGGCGCCCCCCTCGGGGATAAAAAATCCGGATTTCAAATTCATTGCAAGATAGGTCCCGGCGGCGGAAAGAATGATCACCAGGCTTGAATTGAGGGTATCGTTTCGTTTCATCACCTGGGCGCCTGCAATATTGTATACCGAATAAATCACCGCCGCCCCGACCCCGTAAAGGATGCCCACGGGGTTACCGGAACGCTCAGGGCCGATGACCAGAACCACACCTGCCAGCGCCAGTGCCAGGGCTGTAAGTTTTTTCCGCGTCAGGGCCTCATCCAGGAAGTAGACGGACAGCATGGCCACCAGCACGGGATAAATATAGAGAAGAATGGCGGTCAGGGAAGCGGGGATCAGGGTCAGGGAGGTAAAAAAGGTATAGGACTGCCCCGCATATCCAACAGCCCCCATGGCTATGAGGACACCCAGATCCCTTCCCTTGGGAAAGGGCTGCCGCCGCCAGAGGACCACAGGAATCATGATCAGGGCAGCGATGGCAAACCGGAAAAACAGCAGGGAAGGCACAGTGATGCCCGATCCGTAGACAAAATCAGCAAATATGGCCATGGTGCCGAAGGATGCGGCGGAAATGATTATCAGCCCAATACCGATCAGGTGGTTCATCTTGATATCCTCCCAATGATTCTAAACTGGCCTACCCTGCGCCTTTATCCCGCAAAAATCAAGACCTGTTTTATAGGTCTACAAGGGGGATACTGCATACGGCCAGACTATCGGAATATCTCCCACTCTTGCTTTTTTCACCAGGTTCATAAATTAATTGCCACGGAAAAAAGCTATCATTTGACTGAACAAGCTGGCATGGCGTACCATCATCATTTTGGCATTCGCCTTGTTTTGGGGACATAGGTTTTTGTGTGATAACATTCACCGTGATCCCACGAGGTGAATTTCTGCAATTTTTTTATCTGAATTCCGTTTTTGGACAACAGTGAAATGAAATTTTTCTTAATTTTACTTGCAATCGTATCGGGTGCAGCCTTACCCATCCAAGCTGCGTTGAACGCAAAAATGGGCAAAGTGATAGAAGACCCGGTTTACGCTGCTTTGATTTCCTTTGTGGTCGGTTCATTGGGTCTCATGGCCTATGTCATAGCTGTGAAAACAGATTTAACTGCCATTTCACGGACACTGGATGCGCATTGGAGTGTATGGACGGCCGGTATTCTCGGTGCGTTTTATGTAACCTGCGTTATCATCCTGGCCCCGAAACTCGGTGTTGCATTGACTTTCGGGCTGGTGGTCACAGGTCAGTTAGGTATATCACTGATCATTGACCATTATGGATTTTTAGGCATCCCTGCACATGCCATCAATTGGCCAAGAATTGCAGGGATTTCATTAATCATCGCAGGCGTCACACTTATCAGGAAATTTTAAAATGGTAAAAAAAAGCCTGCCTGAACCGATATTTCTTGAGGGTAAACAGCACAGCAAAATTGCATTGTACCCATATGCAAACCCGTCAAGCCCGTTCTCTCCGGTGATATTAACCCATGGCACATTTTCCAATGCATTGATTTGTGCGAAACTATCCCAATTTCTTTGTGATAACGGATTCGAGTGCTGGATTTATGAATGGGTCGGCCATGGGCGCAGCGAATACGGTACCCTTTATCCCGATGCTGAAGATTTTGCGCTTACCGATATTCCGGCAGTCATCCGGACTGTTTTAGGCAAAACCGATAAACAGGCCTGTATCTGGGTGGCTCATAGCGGAGGCGGCTTTTTACCCCTTGTTTATATGGCGAGAAATCCCCTGGAACAACATAAAATAGAGCGTCTTGTGGGATTGGGTTCTCAAACAACCGGGGCCGGAAAAACCCTGGTGGGCAAACTGATTACAAGACTCCTGCCCGCAGTCATCGGAATTCTTGGCAAAGTCCCGGGGCCATTGCTGAACCTGGGACCGGAAGATGAAGCGTCGGGATTCCTGCATCAGTGGTGCCAGTGGAACCGTTCAGGAAAGTGGTTAGGCAAGGACGGTTTTGACTACTACAAAGCAATGGCAGATATCCACATCCCAACCCTGCTGATGGCAGGGGGAAACGACTTCATCGCACCACCCGGCGGATGCAGGGAAATACTCAACGCATTGGGCAGTGCTCAGAAAAAATATGTTTTATGCTCAACCGCCCATGGATATGCAGAAAACTATACCCACCCCAGACTCATCGCCAGCAAACATTCCAGAAAAGAAATATGGCCGATTATACTTGAGTTTATTCAATCCAAAAGAAGTGGTCATTGATATGGAAATATTGAGGCAGGGCTGAAAGGCTGTTTTTTACTCCTTTTTCAAGGCGTTCATCCGTGCCATCAGGGTCCGGGGCACCATGTCCCCCGGTGACATATAAAATGAGATAGAGAGTTTATTTTTTAAAGGGCCGGCGGACCTTAAGTTAACCGCATTGGGTATAACCGCAGACATGGCAGGTTTTACATCCCTCTTCAAAGGTGATGGCTTCCCCGCATTCCGGGCACAGGTCTGATTTGAGGCCTGGCTTTGAGGCCTTTTTCCCGTTGCCGTTCCGGTTCGGCTGATATCTTTTCG
>CAJWHT010000235.1 GCA_913041495.1 uncultured Desulfobacteraceae bacterium
CGCCAGGTTTTCAGGGGAGGTGCCGTGGCCGGCCAGCCTCGGGGCATAGACGGTAAACCCCTGGGTGTGCAGATATTCGGCAAAATCCGCCATCTCTCTGGGGGCCGCCATATATCCGTGAATGAGCAGCACACCCGCCACCTCATTGGTCCGTTTCAGGAACAGGGGCCGCCCTACCCGTTTGCGCTTGGATTCACCGTCCACATAAAATTGTTTGTACGCCTTAGCATAATCAACGTTGATCTTTTCAATCAACCTTGACCGGACACTTTGGTAAATTTGCCGGTCGGACTTCTGGGCAATTTTTTTCAGGCAGATTTCCGCTTCGGTTACCGGCTCCACCTCATTGGCCATCACAACCACCGGGTTTTCAAGGCGGATGGAATGAAAGGGGGTATGGTCATAAAACCGGGTCTGATCCTTGAACATCCGCGCACCGTCTATCCTGACAACACCGGTGCGCTGGGCAAGCGCCAGAAACCTTGCAACCCGATCATACCGGTCGTTGATCAGCAGGTGGATGAGGTTGTGCCGGAAATTGTCCGAAACATAGCAGAGCCTGTTCAGCAGAAGACAGGTGACGGCATAGTACACCTTGCATTTGAAGGCATAGATATCAATGCCCTCCCGTTTGTAGGGATAATGTTTGAGGATACAGGCCATCACATGATCATAGTTCAGGGTGGTCATGGCATACACATCCGCCATGTACCGTTCCATGATCCGGCCGGCGATCTGTTTGGAAACCGATTTGGAATAGATATCCTGATCAAAGCGGACCTGACGCCGCACCGTGAGCATGCTTTCAATATAAGGATCATTCAGATACGGGCGGATGGCAATGGGCGCACCAAAACGGATGGTGATATCCACCCCCACAAAGAGCATGGCCCCTTCGGTCATGAGTTCATCCGTTAACCTGGGAGACGGCTCCTTCATGAGGAGCTTTGCCATGGCCGCCAGAATGTTTTCACGGGGGTTGGCCGGATAGTAGGTGATGTTCACAGGTACGATATAGGTCTGCTGGCTCAACACCCGGTCAAGGTCATCCACCCCCAGGCTGTCCTTCAGCCGTAAGAATTCTTTCCCGCCGATATCGGCATGCCGCCGCAGGCGCTCCCTGAAAAACTCACACCGGAATGCCTGGACGGCAGCACCGGTATGGGGCCGCATCCTTTTTTTGTTCTTGACCATCATCCCTTCCGGAAAAATCACCCATTGAATCTTGGAGGACAGCAGCGTATTCAAGATCTTCTGGTCCCTGAGCGGATCATGGGTGGACACCCCCCCCAGCCGCCTCATCAACCCTTCGAGAACCGGTATCTTGAACAACTCGGCAGCCGCCAGGGACCACACCTGTTTTCCGGTGACCGCATGGATATGGTAGGGCAGAAAAACGGTTTCAATCCGGGTAAAATGATTGGCACAGAAGATAACGGCCCCTTCCGGTATATTCTCTTGTCCCTCCACTTTGACGGAGGCCCTTGAGAACCCGGAAAATGTCTTGAGGGTGTAACTGGAGAGTTCAAAGGTAAGCCGATTCATGGCATTACTCCCTAAAGCATTGATATTTAATCCGGCTCTGGTGTATATTGGAGCGTTATTTAATCATATAGAATCCTTAACAGGAGTACAATTAATTTCCGGAGGACAGCCATTGTATTCAAAAATAGTCATCCTGGACTTTCCGGCCGAAGTGGCACAGAAGGCCCTGGTCTGCCAATTGGTAAAAAAGTTTGACCTGATGTTCAATATTCTCAATGCCCAGATTTCAAACCAAAGGGAAGGCCATATGGTCCTTGAGATCTCTTCGGGAAGCAAATCCGGTTTCAATAAGGGGGTAAACTTCCTTAAATCCCAAGGCGTACAAATTTCCACACCGGAGCACCAGATCTACAAAGACGAAGAAGTCTGCACCCACTGCGGTGCCTGCACGGCAGTATGCCCCACCGAAGCCCTGCACATCAAGAGGCCGGAGATGGAAGTCCTGTTTGACAAGGAAAAGTGCAGCCTTTGCGAACGCTGCATTCTCACCTGCCCCACCCGGGCCATGGGCCTTTTCAGCCGGAATGCGGAAGAGCTTGCCTGATGTCCGGTTCTGCATCCGATGCCACCGTTGCCGTTGCCCTGAGCGGCGGCATTGATTCCCTTGTCACCGGCTTTTTGATCAAGCAGGCCTACAAACACGTCTTTGGCATCCACTTTACCACCGGGTATGAGACCACACCCGTGGATACCGCAGTACTTGAGGCGCAGCTTGGAATCAAGGTCCACACCGTTGACCTGTCCCAAGCCTTTGAAGAAAAGGTGGTGGACTACTTTGTTTCCACCTATCTGGCCGGGAAAACCCCCAACCCCTGCCTGGTCTGCAACCCTGAAATCAAGTTCGGGGTGTTGCTGGACCGTGCCCTGCACCTTGGCGCGGATGCCCTGGCCACAGGCCATTACGCCACCGTTATCAACCGGTTTACCTGTCCGGATCAGGACGTATCCTCCCCCCGGCTTGAAAAAGGAGCCGATCCCAAAAAAGACCAGTCCTATTTTCTTTCCAGGCTCCGGGCGGCACAGTTGGACCGGCTGATCTTTCCCCTGGCAGCCACCACCAAGGACGAAGTCAGGAAGATTGCCGGATCACACAATCTTACGCCTGCCGTTCCTTCGGAG
Source organism: uncultured Desulfobacteraceae bacterium (assembly GCA_913041495.1). Lineage (GTDB taxonomy): Bacteria > Desulfobacterota > Desulfobacteria > Desulfobacterales > Desulfobacteraceae > Desulfobacter. The sequence goes on from CAJWHT010000235.1 coordinate 2,665, forward strand.
AGCCAGGATATCTGTTTTATCCGGGAACACTCATTTGCCGATTTCATTACCCGGAAACGGGGGATTCATCCCACCCCCGGCAATATCGTCGATATGGACGGCAAGGTTATAGGTACCCACCAGGGGCTCCACACATTCACCGTAGGCCAGCGCCGCGGCATCAACGTTCCTGGCCCCGAACCCTACTATGTTCGCCGGATCAACATGGCAGACAACACCCTGGAGGTTTGCTTCAAAAAGAACTTGGCCAGAGAAACCATGGACGTGGATGATATTGTCTGGAATTATTCGGGCACGCAAGACATCATGAACCTGACGGTAAAAATCAGGTATGCCCATAAGGGCGCAAAAGCCACCCTCACCCTGGAGGAGAATGACCGGAACGACGGCAGCAGCGCAAGCAGCGGAAGCAGCGCAAGCGTGAGGTTCGACACACCGCAAAATGCAGTGACACCGGGTCAGGCCGCGGCATTCTACCGGGGCGACCGCGTTTTGGGTGCAGGCATTATCAGGTAATAAAAAAACAAACGAAAGCACGCCGTATTATTTTGAAGAACAAACGCTTTTACATTGAAACCCTGGGTTGTAAGGTCAATCAATACGAATCCGACGGTATCGCGGCCGAACTTGAAGAAAAAGGCCTTATACGCCAAAATTCAAGGGATGGGGCAGATATCTGCATTGTCAACACCTGCGCCGTTACCTCCAAAGCCGGCATGCAGTCCCGGCAGACCATCCGCCGGCTGATCCGGGAAAATCCCGGTGCCAAAATCCTGGTGACGGGCTGCCATGCCCAGACGGATCCCGACCAGATCCAGAAAATCCCGGAAGTGGACCACATTGTCTGCCACAAGGAAAAGGGCAAGATCAGCCAGTGCCTTACCGGCGGCTGCAAAGACAAAGTGCCCTTTTCCTTTGCCGCACCGGACTTCGACAGTCGTGACGCCTCCTTTCTCACCTTTAATCAGCCCGTGTCCGGGAACATGAGCCGGGCCTACCTGAAAATCCAGGACGGCTGCAACGCCTTTTGCACCTACTGCATCGTCCCCTATGCCAGGGGGGCGTCGGTGAGCATGCCCAAAATCCGGGTAATCAACCATCTGAACGGTCTTGCGAAAAAAGGATTCAAAGAGGTAATCATTGCCGGAATCCATACCGGTATGTACGGCCTGGACCTGACCCCAGCAACCTCCCTGCTGGACCTTGTCCGTGAGCTGGATGACCTGCGCCCGGTGGATCGATTGAGAATATCCTCCATTGAACCCAATGAGATTTCAAAGGAGTTGATCGACCTTGCCGGACCCGGCCGTATTCTCTGCGACCATTTCCACATCCCCCTGCAGTCCGGCGACAATGAAGTCCTGAAACGGATGAAGCGCCCCTATACCGCAGAGCAGTTTATACGGGTTATCGAAAAGATCCATTGCACCCTGCCCCACGCCGGCATCGGCCTTGACATCATCATCGGATTTCCCGGAGAGACAGACGCCCAGTTTGAAAACACCTATGCATTGGTCGAACGCCTGCCGGTCTCCTACCTTCACGTCTTCCCCTTTTCCGCCAGAAAAGGCACCCCGGCGTTTCACTTTAAACCGAAAGTGCCTTCTGCCGTAATCAAAGAACGCGCAGCACGGTTACGGGAACTGGGCCTAAAAAAACAAGCGGACTTTATCCGGGCCAACAAAGAAAGACCCCTTCAGGCCCTGGTTCAGCACCAGACGGATGATGACAGCGGCATGCTCAAGGCTGTGACCGCCAACTACCTGACCGTTATGATTCCGGACGCCCCCGGGCTGAAAGGAAACCTGGTCGAATTGAATTATACCCACTGGGATGACAACCTGACGATTGCAGGCAAGGTGCTTCACACTTAGCACCGCGCATATCCCAATCCCCCATAATTTGCCAATTCACCTATCGTGTTTATTTTTTCCGTATAAGGCAAACCCAACTTTATCAGCCTTATACTGATGACACATCATCAAACTATCACTTCTTTGGCAAACCAAAAGGGAGGTGACCAATGAGTAACCGAATAGGTATCGTTCGAGCCACGGATCCAAGGGGGTACGCCCAGGTGGAAACGGAACGCAAAACAGCCTGCGGCGAATGCAATCACATCAAAGTCGCCTGTTACGGCTGCATCTTAAGTCCCAAAATCATCGGCAGGGTTGCCAATCCCATCGGTGCAAAACCCGGAGATATTGTGAAAATCCACCTGGCATCTAGCAGGCTTTTTTTGGCCGCAGGCATGTTTTATCTGCTGCCGATTTTCACCCTGCTGGCAGGCGCATTGACGGGAACCGCCGTCTCTCAAACCTTCGGTGCAACAGACACTGCCGGTGCGATCATCGGTGCTGTTACAGGGCTTGCAACCGGCATGATATTTGTGACTGCAGTGGGCAGGATGAAACGGTTCAGTAAATTCTTCGAACCTGTGATCACCTCTGTTTCAGGCTCCACAACATCTTAATACCCCCCAGCATATCCCCGGTTGTTATCGTCTGCTGCATTATATGGTCGTATTATTTGCTTTTTATCGTCGAAGTGTGTAATTTAAACAATAGATTCCCTTAAAAAAGAGTTCCGATGGTATCTGATGATATGTATTCGGGGTGGTTAAAATGAATGGCGACGGAAAAATGCCGCCAGATTTTTTATATGGTTTTATGCGGCCAGGAGCGTCCTGACTGATATTCACAATAGCGCCTAGGATAAATGTTTATTCAACGACATTCAGGGAGAAATGTATGTGCAATTTAAGAGTTGTTTTCGCAATGATTTTCCTTATCTCACAACTTTTCACACAAAGCATTGCCGCGGCATCTAAACCCTCTCCTGATGAAGCGCTCCAAATTCTGGTCAAAGGAAATGCCAGATTTATTTCAGGACAATCCATACATCCCAACTCCGATGCAAACCGCCTTTATCAGGCCGGCACCCAAAATCAAGGGGATCATGCATACGCAACCATTATCTCCTGTTCGGATTCCCGCGTTCCGGTGGAAAGAATTTTTGATGCCGGCGTCATGGATATATTTGTCATCCGGGTGGCCGGTAATGTTGTGGACACGGATGAGGCAGGTTCTATTGAATACGGTCTTGCCCATGTCAATACTCCGGTGCTCGTCGTATTGGGCCATAAGCAGTGCGGGGCTGTAACGGCAGTCACCCATGCCGTTCACGGGAACGGCCATGCCCTTGAAATCAATATCCCGCCCTTGGTGGACAATATCATACCTGCAGTCCAACGGGCCATGTCAATGCATCCCAATGTCCACGGTGATGACATCATACCCCATGCAATTGAGGAAAATGTATGGCAAGGCATCGAAGATCTGTTCATGCGAAGTCCGTCAACCCGGCATATTGTTACAACCGGTAAGGCAAAAGTGGTCGGTGCCATTTATGATGTTGGCACGGGCAAGATCGATTGGATGCCGCAGGCACCGGTGATGCAGATATTAAGTAATGTGGAGAACAACCCGGCCCGCCAGACGCAGGCCATGGCGGGCGGTGGCCATGGCAAAAATTTTGATCCCGAAAATGTGGCCTCCCATAAAAGCGGTTCCGGTCATGTAAAAATAGAGCCTGCAAAGATATCTCTGGCAGCTGAAGATACGATAGATCTATTAAAGACCGACTGGTTAAGTGATGCAGCAAAAATTCCTGTCCAGGAAATTACACCTCAATTGTCCATTTTGTTCTGGATCTTTATTGCCATATTGGGGATTGCAGCAGCATTGACGATAATTGTATTCGGCACCGGCATGTTTAAACGATTCAGCCTTAACATGAAGCTTTACACCAGTTACGGTTCTCTGGTTTTCTTGGCCATTTTCCTTGGATCAGGCGGTTACCTTTACATCGAACGGATAAACGGGGCAGCGCATCAGGAAACCGCATTCCTGGAACTGGATATGTTGGCCAATGAAATCGAAGCGTTGCAGAATGCGTATCTGCTGCACGGCATAGAAAACAGATCCTATGGGGAGAAAAAAGTCAAAGAAATAAAAAAACTGGTTAAAGACTTTACAGATGCGTTTCAGAGCCTGAAAGCGTCCGGTCATCTGGATGCAACCCAACTTAAGGGCCTTTCAGACATGGCGTCCCAGGTAGCAGACTATGACAAGGACTTTGAGCGAATGGTCACGGCCTATCACGAAGTGGAAAAAGCCAAGGCGCAACTGGATGATCTATTTGAAAAAATGGATCTGGCACTTGAGCAAATGATTCACCATCATGAGGCTGAATTGGTTAAGATGGAAGCAAGCGGAGCAAATATGACCTCAATCCAGCGCCAGACAACCTTGCTGAAGCATCTGAACGAAGCTGAAATATACGCGTTGAGACTCTCCAAAGACCAGACAGCCTTTCTTTTTGACAAGCAGGCCCACCAGGTGGGAAGCATGGAAAAATACATGGGCCAGATGAAAGGGTATTTAAAGGCGCTTGAGGATGAACTGGAAAGCGAAACTGAAAAAGAATTGCTCCATGACGTTGAAGCGGAACTGGAACAATATCAGACGTGGTTGACAAAGGTGATCAAGGATGAAGCGCAGATCATGAAGTTTGCCGCTGCAACGACAGGGCGCCTTCACAGCATTGCCGCCAATGGCGAGGGCCTTTCCCACAATGCCCAGTTGTTGGCTGACAGTATGCAAAAAGAAGGAGATATGGCATTAATCGCATTGATTATTATTTCCATTATCAGCGGCAGTTTGCTTTCCGTTCTTATTGCAAGGGGGATTTCAAAACCCATTAACGGAATTATCAAGGGAATGAGAGAGGGATCAAGCCAGGTTGCATCCGCATCCAACCAGGTGTCATCGTCAAGCCAGTCCATGGCAGAAGGGGCATCCCAGCAGGCGGCATCCATTGAAGAAACATCCTCTTCTATGGAAGAGATGTCTTCCATGACCAAGAAAAATGCTGAAAATGCAAGTCATGCAGACAACCTGATGCAGGAAGCCAATGAGATTGTGGGATCGGCAAATACGTCCATGGAAAAATTAACCCTTTCCATGAAAGATATTTCCAAGGCCAGCGAAGAAACATCGAAAATCATAAAAACCATTGATGAAATCGCATTCCAGACCAATCTACTGGCATTAAATGCCGCCGTCGAGGCAGCAAGAGCAGGTGAAGCCGGTGCAGGATTTGCTGTTGTGGCGGATGAAGTGAGGACGCTGGCCATGAGAGCCGCCGATGCGGCAAAAGATACGGC
>CAJWHT010000236.1 GCA_913041495.1 uncultured Desulfobacteraceae bacterium
GTTCTCAAGATCCATCCGGATATTGTGCTCACCGATATCCGGATGCCCGGGACGGACGGCATTGAATTGCTCAAGTTCATCAAGACCGGCTCTCCGGATATTGAGGTGATCATGATCACGGGCCACGGAGACCTGCGCCTGGCCATCGAGAGCCTGAAATTGGATGCCGTGGATTTCATCACAAAACCCATTAACAACGATATTCTTGAGATCGCCCTGAAACGGGCCCGTGACAGGATCGATACCAGAAAACAGCTGCGCAAATATACCCGTGGTCTCGAAGACCTGGTCAAAGAGAAGACCCGGAAACTGGCCGCTTCTGAAAAAAGGTACGTCCAGCTTTTCAACGAATCCCCCTCCTATATCACCATCCAGGACCGGGCGTTTAACATCGTGGAGTCCAACAACCGGTTCAAGGAGGAATTCGGCGACAGTCCGGGGCTATGCTGCTACCAGGTCTATAAAAAACGGCAGTCCCCCTGCGCGGGGTGCCCCGTCTTGAAAACCTTTGCCGATGGTGAGTCGCACCTGGCGGAGATGGATGTCACCATGGCGGACGGCAGTGTCCGGCATTTCCTGGTCCAGACCTCTGCGGTGGCAGGTCCTGACGGCACCATCCGCCATGTGATGGAGATGTCCACGGATGTGACCTATATCCATGATCTCCAGGACCATCTGGCCGCCTTAGGGCTTCACATTTCATCCATTTCCCACGGCATCAAGGGGATTCTCACGGGACTGGACGGCGGGGATTACCTGATTTCCACAGGCATCCAAAAGCAGGATACGCAGATGGTGGCCGACGGCTGGGAAATCGTGAAGGAAAAGATTGCCATGGTCCGCAAGATGGTGTTGGATATCCTGTTCCACTCCAAAACCCGGGATCTGGAAATCGTCCCTGAGGACGTTTTTGACCTGATTCAGGAGATCACCACGGCTTTGGACCCAAAGATGAAAGCGCATAGGATTGTTCTGAATCTTGATATTCCTAAACCCGGGACCCTTCTGCCCATGGACAAGGTCGTGCTGATGCCGGCATTTTTGGCCATCCTTGAAAATGCTATAGATGCCTGTGCTGCAAGTGACAGTGCAGGCAAACCCAATCCCGAGATTTCCATCTCTGTATCGCAGGAGGCGGACCGGATGGTGTTTCGAATCCGGGACAACGGCAAAGGGCTTGACAGGGCATATAAAAAAGAGATTTTTTCCCTCTTTTATTCGGACAAGGGTAAAAAGGGAACCGGTCTTGGCCTTTTTATCGCCAAACGGGCCGTAAAACAGCATCGGGGAACCATCCGGGTGGATTCCGAGCCCGGAAAGTTTACCCGGTTTACCATCAGCCTGCCCATGTCCTTTCAATAAGTGCCCAATCCTGAATTGACATCAAAAAAAACTGAATCTATCATAGGGGGAATTCCTTACGTTAATTCAGGAGGGACTATAATGGCAGAGAAGATGACCATCACTGATGCCGTTGATGCCTTTGAACTCTACGACCTATTTGATGAAATACTGGATGCTTACGAAACGGATTTTTATGCCCGTTCGGAAATAGAAACAGAATTGCGGGACCTGCTCGAAGAAAGTGATGATATTTACGAGTTTACCCAGGATGAAGACGGGGAGTATGGCGAGAGCCTGGAGCGGAATCTTAAAGAGGCACTGGGCCTCATCTTTGAGGAACACGGTGTTGAACAGCCCTTTGATGAAGAGTTCATGGAAGATGCCATGGATGATGATGAAATCGCAGGACTTTACAACGATGATTCCATGCATGACTCAGATGATGCCGATGCGTTTGAGGATGACGACAGCCTGTTTTGATTCATTCTGACAAGAACCGGACGGAAAGGAGCACTAAAGGTGGAAGTTAAACAATTCCGATATGCAAGTGATAACCTGGGGTACCTGGTACATGCACAGGGCAAGGGCATTGCCATCGATGCCGGTGCCCCCGGAGAAATGGCGGATTATTGCCGGAATCAGGATATTGAGATCCTCTACGTGACCAATACCCACACCCACGGGGACCACACCTCGGGTAACCAGGCCCTTTTAGAGAAGACCGGTGCCGAATTTCTGGACTGCAGGCAGTTTAGCCAGGGGCAGATCATAGCGCTGTCTTCCGGGCAGGAACTTGAGGTGCTGCTGACCCCGGGACATACCATGGATTCGGTCTGCTTTAAGGGGGATGGCTTCGTTATCACCGGGGATACACTGTTCAACGCCACGGTGGGCAATTGTTTTTCCGGAGACCTGGATGCCTTTTACAACTCATTGAAACAATTGATGGCATTGCCCGGGGATACCCGGGTGTTTGCAGGGCATGATTATGTGGAAGCGGCGCTCCAAGAAGCCGTAAGCATTGAACCTGGGAACCCGGACATCGATGGCTACAGGGCCGCTATCGGCAAAGAACCTGTGGTTTCCACCATTGCGGATGAGCTCAAGGTCAACCCGTACATCCGGTTTAACGCCCCCACCATTGTCCAGCTTTTAAAAGAGCGAAACCTGCCCAGTCATACCGGGGCAGAACGCTTTACCGCCCTGATGGAGGTTTTCTGATCATTCTGCCTTGATTCTCGGGCAATCAGGCTTATAGTTTTGGGGATTCATCGTCCCTGTTCGGCTGGTGTCAGACTGCAACGGGTTAGTTTGATTGATATTTTTGGAGACACCATGAATGCTTGATAAGAATAAAAAAGCGTCGGCCGGACCCCAGGATAAAACGGTAGCGGAACCGGTATTTGCATTGGGCAGACAGCTCACCTTGGAATACTACGACTGCAGTCCTGAGGCCCTTTTAGATAAAACTGCGGTAGAGAATGCCCTGCTTCGGGCGGCCCGGGACAGCGGGGCCACCGTTATCAGCGCTTCATTCCATCAGTTCGTACCCCAAGGGGTCAGCGGAGTGGTGATCATTGCCGAATCGCATTTCACCATCCATGCCTGGCCGGAGCACAATTACGCTGCCGTGGATATTTTTACCTGCGGTGACAATATCGATCTGGACAGGGCCATCCATGCCATGCAGGCATCATTTGATGCCGGGCGGGTGGTGGTGTCCTCAGATATGAACCGGGGACTGCTGGCGGATTCCGATGACCCGGGCCATGGTACAGATACCGCTTGTAATACACCTGAAACCGCCTTGTCCAAAAGCGACACCCTGCCCATTTCCTGGCAGAAAACCTGGGAAGCGAAAAATCCATCCGAGGTGTCTGTCCAACTGGATCTGTACGCATGTGATCCTGACGTTGTTCAAGAACCGGAGGCGGTTCAACGGTTTTCAGAGCAATTGAGGCCGCGGTCCAAAGACTTAACCGCCGGGGACTTTCGGATTATTGAAAGCGCCCGTGTATCCGGCCGTTTGGACAGGGATTCCAATACGGTCTACCTGGATGTTGCTTCTCCTAGCTTTTACGAACCCAGGGAGGTGGCTGAGTTTGCCGGCCGTTTTTTCGGGGCAGGGCACTACAAGCTCAGGGTGGCTTTGAGACAATAGATATGGCGGCAGAAGTACAAGAAGAATATCTGCACAAGGGCTGGTTTTCTGAGATAAACGAGATGTGGCCCGGCATTGCCGTGTCTATCGGGGTGGATAAAAAACTATTCAGCGCAAAGAGCCGGTATCAGCAGATTGATGTCTACCAGACCCGCTCCCACGGTAAGATGCTGGTGCTGGATGGCATCATTCAACTGACGGAACAAGATGAGTTTGCCTATCACGAAATGATGGCTCATCTGCCCTTGATGGCCCACCCCAATCCGGAACGGGTTCTTGTGATCGGGGGTGGGGACGGCGGCATCCTAAGAGAGGCCGGCCGGCATGACACGGTCCGCCGGATGGATTTCTGCGAGATTGATGAAAAGGTGATTGAGGTTTCCAGACGGTTTTTTCCGGAAACCGCCTGCGGATTCAACGATGAAAGGGTGCACATCCACATTGAGGATGGCGATACCTTTGTCAACCGCTGCAAGTCATGCTACGACGTCATCATCGTGGATTCCTCCGATCCTGTGGGGCCGGGTGAGGCATTGTTCCGCCGTCCTTTTTACAACGGCCTGAAACAGGCCCTGGCACCCGGAGGTATCATCTGTACCCAGGGCGAATCCAGTTTTCTTCATCCGGAATGGGTGCGGGAACTGTCACAGATCACCCGGGAACTGTTTGAGGCGAGCGCCTATGCCACCGTGATCGTTCCCACATATACGGGCGGACACATCAGCATATGCACGGCCTCACTGGGGCCGGCCCTGACGGTGCCTGCAAGGCCAATGGACAAAGATCTTCAGGCCCGGCTGAAGTATTATTCGCCCGAGGTGCACAAGGCCGCCTTTGCACTGCCGCCCTTTGCCCGAAAACTTGTGGAGGCGTGAGTTATGAATGACACCATCAATCCTGAAAGTATAAATCCGGAAAACCTGAACCCGAAAGATCTGGACATCCGGATCATTCGGTCTGCACCGCTGGATGAGTTGAAGGCGCTTTACAAAGATGCCGGGTGGTGGGATGCGTCTTACGGCGAAGCTCCGGAATTCCTCCTGTCCGTACCCAGGGATTCGGCAGTGTTCGCCGGGGCATTTTACAAAAAAAAACTCATCGGAATGGGAAGAGCCCTTTCCGATCGTACAAGTGATGCTTATATTCAGGATGTTGTCGTACTGAACACCTTCAGGGGACTTGGCATCGGATCAAAAATCATAAAGGTGCTGATCCGGGAGCTGAAGACCCTGGGGGTGGACTGGATAGGCCTTATTGGCGAACCCGGAACCCAGCACTTCTATGAACGGCTGGGTTTCAAAGAAATGAAGGATCATATCCCTTTAAAACTTGAGGGCTGAACATGCTATACAACTGTGAAGAAAAAGAGAGTGAACCAAGTCAACAAAGATCAACCCTGTCGCGGGGACGTTTCGATACAAAAAGTTTGTCCCTGATTAAACATTTTCTGGACCATTTCCCCCCCTGCTTCTGTGAGTACAATGCCGTCAACCTGTTCTGCTGGGCGGATATTTACGATTATGCGTGGTTCTCGTACAAAGGACGGCTGCTGATTTACGACGGAAAGAACAATATTAGTTTCATGCCTTTAGGGTGTGAATTTACCCCGGAAGAACTCTATTCCCTGTCCCATGAATTGATGTGCAAGGGGCTTTCTCCGCACCTGGGGTTGGTACCCAGATCCTATATAGACAATCATCCGGACCTTCACCATTATTTCACGGCCGAAGAAGACCGTGATGCAGCGGAGTATATTTATAAAATTGGGAATCTGGTGGCGTTAAAAGGTAAGAGGCTTCAAAAGAAAAAGAACCTGGTATCCCAGTTTCACCGGCGGTATCCCGACCACAGGGTGCTTGTGATGGATGAACGTCTCAGGCCCGAGGTGCTGACATTTGCCAGGGATCTTTTAGAGGCCCGAGAACCGGTGCCGCAGTCACTGATGGAGGAGGCTGTCGCCATTGAAAAGGCGTTTGATAACTGGGATCGGCTGGATCTGGAAGGTCTGGTGGTGACCGTGGATGACAATATCGCTGCCTTTGCCGTTTTCAGCCCCTTGAACTTGGATACCTTCAACGTACACTTTGAAAAAGCCAACATTGCGTATAAAGGGGCTGCCCAGGTGATCAACCAGGAAACGGCGCGGTATCTTTCGGACCGGGCGGTATATATAAACCGGGAGCAGGACCTGGGTATCCCGGGCCTTCGCCAGGCCAAAAAGTCCTATGACCCCCACAGGCTTTTGGTGCCGTGGATGCTTAAACTCAAGGCAAACGCGTAAATCCGGTCAGAAAGATAAGTATTTCATAACTTTTACTGGTATCCCCCTCGACGAATCCCCGGAATAGATTATTTTATTGTCTATACCGGGGATTTTATTTTCTCATCCGGACAATCCTTTCGGTTTTATACATTCTTTTTATACCATTTTAAGTGCAATTGTCGCGGAGGATACGCAGCCATGAGATACATCGCAATAGTGTTTATCATTTTTTTTAGCCTTTGTTCCCTGTCCTTTGCCACAGGGAAACCTGTTACCTATATGGTGAGCGGACAACCCTACGAGGGATATTATCTGTCGCCATCTGAAAATGCCCCCCTGATCATGATGGTTCATGACTGGGACGGTTTGACGGAATACGAAGTAAAACGGGCCAGGATGTTAGGAGAATTGGGGTTTGCCGTGTTTGCCATGGACCTGTTCGGTGCAGGAATCCGACCCACGGAGGTCAAGGACAAACGCCAGCACACGGGCGAGCTTTATAAAGACCGTGAAAAAATGCGGGCGCTGATGAACGGCGCCCTTGATGCTGCCGCCAGCCAGGGTGCCGGCACGGACAATGTGATTGCCATGGGGTATTGCTTCGGCGGGGCAGCCGTGCTGGAATGGGCCAGATCCGGCGCTAACCTGAAAGGCTTTGCCTCATTTCACGGCGGGCTGTCCACACCGGAAGGGCAGGATTACTCAGCCGTTACAGGAAAGGTACTGGTCTTTCACGGTACGGCGGACAAGGTGGTACCCATGACGCAGTTTGCGGAACTGGCACAGGCCCTTGAGATCGCTGGAAAACCTCATGAGATGGTCACATACGGCGGTGCCAGGCATGCATTTACCGTTTTCGGCAGCGACCGGTATCAACAGGCGGCCGATGAGAAGTCCTGGCAGCGGTTTCTGGCCTTCTTAAACCGGACGTTCAGTCCTTGATGGCCTGTCCTCTGGAGGTAAACGAGATACCCTGCTGGGACTGGGTTCCGATCATAATGGTTTCAACAATCGGTGCGTTAATTTTACCGGTGGCCGACCATTTTACAATGAAGTTGGCACCGGATCCCCCGGTTTTATCCGGAGCCGGGATGACGTAGCGGGTGGAGGACATGGGCTTCAATGTCAAAGGGGCCTCGATCAGCCGCCGGATTAACTTTCCTTCGGTCCCGTAGTAATCCACGGCCGAAATGGTGATTGATGATCCAGGGTCGATATTTCGGATGCTCAGGGTGACGGTGAGCATGTAGGGAGTGGCCTTGTGACCGATGTAAATATGAGAGTATGCCGGCACATAAAGGGTCTGGCCGTCAGAGAGATCCGGGCCTGCCCAGAGAAGACAGGGAAACAGCAGGGGGATGATTGCCGGGATGATTATCTTATTGCGCAGTGTACTTGCCAAGCCGTTCATTTCAACTCCTTAAAGGATTTGTGAGGTCAACGAATTTCTTTAAATTAGCAGGTCCTATAAGATTATGCCAGGACAAAGGTTTGTATTGCAGGACGCCCCGCAATTGTCGGGAGCGGTTATAGAAAGGTTCTGGCCCCTCTGTAATAGCGTTTGAAATAAGGATTTTCAAGGGTTGCCTGGCGCACGGATTTGCCCCTTCCCGGGGCATGGACAAAGTTGGATTTCCCAACGTAAATGCCCACATGAAAGGCTGTTTTTTTTCCGGGCGCATCAAAAAAAACAAGATCACCGGGGCGAAGCGACGCTTTGGTCACCTTTCGGCCGGATTCAAATTGAGCCCTTGCCGTTCTGGGGGGAAAAAGACCTGCTTTGGCGTGGGTATAGACTACCAGGCCGCTGCAGTCAAACCCCTGTACAGGGGAGCTGCCTCCCCACCGGTAGGGGATGCCCAGACTGTGAATCGCATGGGTGACCACCGTTCTGCGTTGCTGTGAAATTGAGGCCGGCAGGTCTTTCGTGTGTCATCCTGGCCGGCTCAGCCGGCGAATTAACCTTACTTACTTAGATACCAAACTTCTACATTTTAAGCTTTGGAGCTTCGGCAGCACCTGATAACAGTTAATCAAGAAAACGCAAATGTGTGAGGGTGGCTGAAAAGTAGATGCTACAAATCTATTTTTTCTTATTTTTTCTTTTAGCTCTTCTTT
>CAJWHT010000237.1 GCA_913041495.1 uncultured Desulfobacteraceae bacterium
CAGGCCTGGGGCCGGGTATCCCCGGCCCCAGGCCTGTGGTTTTTCTCCTACACCGTAATTTTACATCCCCTTTTGAGATGAACAAGGCCCCGCTCAGGATCACATCGGCCTTTTTAGCTCTATAAATCCGCACACGGCAAAAAATCCTGAAGGGTTTAAGAAAAAAACTGCCGCAGATAGAAGGCAGATTGATGGTTGGTGTTGACGGAAACATAGGTTTTTGCAATGATATCATTTTTTAACAGCCATCACAGAGACCCATGAAATTTTTTTCCGTCAGAACAAAACTGATATTTATTCTCAGCCTGATCCTGCTGTCCGGCTTTTTTATTACCAACCTGATTTCCTACAAGGCGTCACGTGAGTCACTCAGGGCGTCCATCATTGACAGCAGCCTGCCCCTGGCCCGGGACAACATCTACTCGGAAATCCTTCGGGATCTTGCCCGGCCGATATTTGTCTCATCACTGATGGCCAACGACACCTTCCTCAAAGACTGGGTCCTGGAAGGTGAAAAAAATCCAGATCTGGTTCTCAAATACCTGCGGGAGATCCAGGAACGCTACGGGTTTTTCTCCTCTTTTTTCGTATCGGACAAAACCGGATATTATTACCACTTTGAAGGGGTTTTAAAACAGATCCGGCCGGAGGACGACCATGATGTCTGGTATTACCGATTCAAAAGGCTGAATGCGGAATACGATCTGGATGTGGATACCAATGAGGCGGCAAAGAATCACCTGACCATCTTCATCAATCACCGCCTCACCGGCTACGGGGAGCAATTCCTGGGGGCTGTCGGCGTGGGGCTGGATTTTGACCGGATCGCAAATCTTTTAGATCTTTACCGGGAAAAGTATGGCCGCAACATATACATGGCCGATGCCAACGGGGTGATCCAGATCCACGAAAATAAAATCCATGTGGATAACACATCTTTGCAGGAAATCCCCGGCCTGGCGGGCATCGCAGACCAGATCCTTGCCGCCAAAACAGCCCCCACATTTTTTGAATACGACAACGGCACGGCCAATATACTGCTCACCAGCCGTTATATAAAGGAACTGGGCTGGTATCTTCTGGTGGAGCAGGACGAAACCCTGGCCCTGAAATCCATTCAGAACACCTTTGTCCAGAACTTCCTGCTCAGTCTCCTGATCACCTCCGCCACCCTTGTCTTTGCCGTTCTCGTGATCAACTATTTCCAAAAGCAACTGGAGGTAATGGCCACAACGGACAAACTCACCAAGGCATACAACCGCCGGGAGTTCGAGCACAGGTTTAACTTTCATACCCAGAACAACATCCGGAAAACCGCTGATATCAGCCTGATCCTGTTCGACATTGATCACCTTAAAACCATCAACGACACCCATGGGCACCTCTTCGGCGACCGGGTCATCCAGACCATTGCCGCCATTGCCGCAGACACGATCCGTGAAGGAGATATGCTGGTCCGATGGGGCGGCGATGAATTTGTCCTGCTGATCTTCAGCGATACGGATCAGGCGGAACGCATTGCCGGCCGCCTCACCGAAGCGGTATTTTCCCATGATTTTTACAACGGCAAACCAGGGGAAGACCAACAGACACCCGTCAGCATTTCCTGCGGTATCACCTGTTACCGGGAAAAAGACACCCTTGAAATGCTTATTCACAGGGCGGACGAGGCCCTCTACGAGGCAAAGAAATGCGGCCGCAACTGCATACGGACTCAAAAAGAGCCGGCCGACAACACCCCCATGTCGGGAAAGGCCTCCTAAACCGGGACCCTAGCCTTTCATCACCGGTTCGATAAGAATTTCCAACCCTGCGGTTCATGGCATCATCCGATGACACCGGGCGGGATTCCCCGTAGCCCACGACCCTCAGCCTCTGGGCCGAAACGCCGTTTCGTACGAGTTCATCTTTCACAGCCATAGCCCTGCGCTCAGACAATTCCTGATTATAGGCGTCCCGGGGCGCATCTCTAATATCTCATGTATAGAAAACATCTATGCAATCGTCTTTTCAAATAGGAACTATCAATTTTACATGAAAGACTGTGTTTACTACGTTTAATATTTTATTATGATTTTACTGCAATTTCGCAGTAAAAAAACCGTTCTTTACCATGTTCTATAAACAGGTGAAATGGTGTCAAAAGCAAAAGATAGTACTTTGAAGTTTAAAATGGGGATGGTCAAAGTTAAATGAGTTTGACACGCAAGAAAAAGAGGCCATTGGCCTGCCCGACACTATCGGAAGAACCAAAGGATAAGCAAAGATCGAAAGCAGATATCAAACTTCCTGACTGGGATTTTGATGATGAATTTGACGGGGGGGATGAAACCTGCGGCAGAGTTATAGTCAATTTGCATTTGTATATCAGAGACCAGGAACCCGGAACCAGGATTTTGGTCATATCACGGGACCCGGGTGCGCCAGTGGAACTGCCCGCCTGGTGCCGTATGACCAAAAATGTACTGAGTAAATCAAAACACCCGTACTATTTAATTACCCTTAAACCGCATTTAGCAAGGAGATGAACATGTCCAACACCTTTTGTGTAACAATTACCCATTGTAAAACAGACCCTGACAAAGCCACGCTTGGATTCGTTGTGGCCAATGCCGCCCAAGGCAGTGAAAAAGAGACCATGGTATTTTTGAGTTCAGACGGTGTATGGTGTGCCGTCCCCGAAGAAATGGAAAAGGTGGATGAAGGGGCTCCCTTTGCACCGCTTAAGGATCTGGTTGAGAAATTTATCAAGGCCGGCGGCAAAATATATGTGTGTACGCCCTGCATGAAAAAACGTGGGATTTCAGAAGACAATCTCGTTGAGGGCGCCACACCAGCAGGCGGTGCAGCCCTGGTGGAATGGCTCTCTGAAGGTTCCCCGAGTGTCGCATATTAATGACAGAATTCAGGAGGATCATGCAATGAAAATCGATCTGAGTGAAATTACCCCGAACGTTGTTTTTGATGGCGGTGATCTGGATTGCGGTTCAGGATTGATCCTTCTGATTCGTGAACACATGCTGAAAACCCCGGTTGACGGAATTCTTGAGATGCGAAGCCGGGAGCCAACCGTGGCGGACGATCTGCCTCCCTGGTGCAGAATGTCAGGCCATGAATTTCTTGGTGAAATGCCAGGGGATGGGTTTGCCCGGTATTTTGTTAAACGCGGGACGGATAAAAAAAAGGAAGAGGAATCCCTCAAAGAGGATTACGATAAGGCCAAAAAGTATGAGTGGCGGCTCCGGGCCCGCTCTCACGGACATCTGAAATCGACGGTGTACAGTCGAAACTTCTCTTTTGAAATCGGCCAGCCTGCAAGTTTTGAGGAAAAAGATCAACAGCCCTGTGCTGTGGAATATCTTTTTGCGGCGTTAGCGGGTTCACTGAGCACGGCATTTTCAACGGAGTGCGCCAAAGATAATCTGGAAGTTGATGACATTGAGATTTCACTTAGCGGTTCTTTGCACAATATTCTTGCTCATATGGGGCTTGAAGAAGGTGATCCTTCCGTATCGGCAATTGAGCTAAAATGTTTTGCCTCAACCTTTGATGATGAAGATAAGGTCCGCGCGGCATGGGACAGGACGGTTTCCCGTTCACCTGTCGCAGCCACTCTCACAAAGGCTGTTGATCTTCAAATAAAACTGGCATTGGTGTAAATAATGAGTTTAGAACAGGCTTTTTTAACAACACAGGTGGGCTCCTGGCCCCGTTCCAGAAAGATGCTGAAAGCATTGCGGGGATACCAGAAAGGGACTGTTGATAAGCGTGAGTATCTTGCCGTGGCGGAAGATGAAATCCGCAGAACAGTGGAACTGCAGGAAAAAGCGGGGCTGGATATTCTTGTGGACGGGGAACATCGCAGGGAAAGCTTCTATGCCTTCATAACGGATAAGGTCGCTGGTACGCAGCTCATGTCACTTGCCGATATGCTTGACTATGTTGAGGATAAGGCAGAATTTGAAGAGATGCTGCGCACGATGGATATGCCGGCATCTGCGGTTAAAAATCCGACCTGTACAGGTAAGTTGTCCCGGCGGGAACCCCTGGCGCTTGATGACCTGAAATTTTTAAAGCAGCTAACGAATAAGCCTGTAAAGATCACCCTTCCCGGACCATATCTGTTGACGCGTTCCATGTGGGTTACGGCACTTACCCGCAAAGCCTATTGGAATCACAAGCGGATGGCCAATGATATCGTAAAGATCCTCAGGGAAGAACTCATAGAGCTGCGGGACAACGGATGTGATTTTGTTCAGTTTGACGAACCGGTCTTAACCGAGATTATCATGTCTGAGGAGTGTGAGCGACGAACCTTCATGTGAGCGACCCTTGCCACCCGCCGGGATGCGGGTAAGGAACTGAAATTTGCAGCGGATCTGATCAATAGAATCGTTAAAGGAATTGACGGCATACGGACCGGTGTCCACATCTGCCGGGGCAACTGGAGCAAGCAGGAAGAGGTGCTGTTAACCGGAGACTACGCAAAATTGCTGCCTGCGCTTGAACGCATGAAAGTTGACCAGTTCGTTCTTGAGTATGCAACGCCAAGAGCAGGAGATATTGACGTGGTTGGAGGTTCTCTTTCAGACCGGGAGTTGGGACTGGGCGTTGTCAATCCTCGTACAGACGATGTGGAACCCGTTGATTACATCATTGGGAAAACCGAGAAGGCATTGGCGTATTACCAACCAGAACAATTGTTTCTCAATACAGATTGTGGTTTTGGCTGCTTTGCCAGCCGATCCGTAAATGTTGAAGAAATAGCGTATAAAAAATTATGTTCCATCGTAGAAGCCTCCCGGATATTGAGGAAAAAACACGGTTAACAGCTTTAGCCAAACCCCAAAAGGAGCGCCGCCATGGGCACCACTTACACCATCCATCCGGTTGTCATGGGTACCAAGATCTTTGACAAAAGCATGATGACCTACCAGTACAACCAGGGCAAACCCTTTACCATCCCCATCTTCACCTGGATCATCAAAGGTGGGCAGAAAAATATCCTGGTGGATACCGGGGAGATGAATCCCATCCGGTCCGAAGACCGTGAAGCTGCCATCAACGCAAAGATATATACCTTTGAAGAAGGGCTTGCCCGTCACGGCCTGAACCCGTCAGACATCGACATTGTCATCCATACCCACCTGCACATGGATCATTGCGAAAACGACTATAAGTGTGAAAACGCAATATTTTACGTCCATGAAGCGGAGCTTGCATCCGTTCACAATCCCCATCCCCTGGATTACCGGTATCTGGAGGACTACATCGATGATGTGGAGGAGAACGGGCAGATTTCAATCGTTAAAACAGACATGGAAATCGTTGACGGCATCCGGGTGGCGCACACCCCGGTCCATACCCGCGGCGGACTGACGGTGTTTATCGATACTCCCAAGGGGACGGCGGCCATCACCGGGTTCTGTATCATTGATGAAAATTACGATCCCCCGCCGGAAATCAAAGGCATGGAAATGGATCTTATTCCGCCGGGCACCCATGTGGATGTTTATTCGGCCTATGACATCATGGCCAGGGTGAAGGCCCAGGCCGACATCCTTATTCCTCTGCATGAGCCCCGGTTTGCGTCAGTTGACTGCATCGGCGGCTGACATTAGACCCCGCCCCGTTTCCTGGGGGGGATTTAAAAATTTCGGAATAAAAACAAGTACTCCGGGTATCACCTAATTAGTCTTACGATTCCCGAATGGAAGGGATAGGTTTGATGCCTTCGGCAGAATTGCGTTCTGCCGTTTCACATTTTCACCATCCGGTGTTGACCGATCCCTGACACAACGCTTTCAAAGGAGATACTTATGGCCGAAAAATCCACAGATAAGAAAAAACAAGTCCCCGCATCCGAACGAACCACCTGCGAAGCCACCCGGCAAATGCTGGAAAAAGCCAGGCGGGACGGGGTGATTCTTGATCTGGACCGCGGGTACGACATGAAACCCTGCCCCATCGGGGCGGAATCCGCCTGCTGCAAACACTGCTATATGGGCCCCTGCCGCATTAACCCCAGAGACCCGTATAAAAAGGTAGGGGTATGCGGTGCCACCATCGACACCATCTCGGCCAGGAACTTCGGCCGGAATGTGGCCACGGGTTCTGCATCCCACAACGACCACGGCCGCCATATCCTGGAATTATTCAGGAGTGTCATTGAGAATAAAACCAAGGATTTTTCCATCGAGGATACCCAGAAACTGGAACGGGTGGCCACTTCCATCGGCATTGAGGTGGAGGGACGCGAAGTCTACGACGTTGCCAAAGAGCTTTGCGACGAACTTGAAAAAACGTTTTCCAATGTGGACGGGGAAATGCCCTTTGTAAAACGGGTGCCCGAGGCCACCCTGGAACTCTGGCGCAGGGACGGCATCGTTCCCAGGGGTGCCATGATCGAAGTCATGGAGCTGATGAGCCGCACCCATATCGGCTGCGACCAGGATTACACCAATCTGATCACTCAGATCAGCCGGACTGCCCTGGCAGACGGCTGGGGCGGTTCCATGGTGGCCACGGAGCTGTCGGACATCATGTTCGGCACCCCGTCCCCCACCCTGGCCGATGTAAACATGGGGGTACTCAAGGAAGACCACGTCAACATCATTGTCCACGGCCATGAGCCGGCAATGTTTGAAGGTATGTTGGCCGCCGTCCAGGACAGCTTTTACGTTGAAGAGGCCAAGTCCAAGGGTGCCAAAGGCATCAACCTGGTGGGCATGTGCTGTTCCGGCGCGGAAATGATGTCCCGCCACGGGGTGCCCCATGCCGGTAACTTCGGTTCCACCGAGGCGGTTATCGTTACCGGTGCCGTGGATGCCATGGTAGTGGATATCCAGTGTATCAAACAGGGGCTTGCGGAAGTGGCTAAATGCTATGACACCCACCTGATCACCACCAATCCCAGGTGCCGTATCGAAGGGGCGACCCACATTGAATTCCACGAGCATGAACCCAGGACCTGCACCGACCAGATCCTTACCAAGGCCATTGCCCGCTACGGCACCCGTAAAATGCCCGTGGAAATCCCCAAACAGATCCAAAGCGGGGTTCACGGATTCACCCACGAGTATATCGAGTACATGCTGGGCGGCACCTTCAGGGGCTCTTACTCCCCGTTGAACGACAATATCATCAACGGCAGAATCCGCGGGGTGGCAGGGGTTGTCGGCTGTACCAACCCCAAAGTCCAGCAGGATTCGGTCCATGTGCCCCTGGTCCGTGAGCTGATCAAAAACGATGTTCTGGTGCTGCAGACCGGCTGTTCCCAGATCGCCCTGGCAAAGGCCGGCCTGCTCACCCCGGAAGCAGCCCCCCTTGCCGGCCCCGGCCTGGCAGAGGTCTGCGAAACCGTGGGCATGCCCCCGGTACTGGGCCTTGGTTCCTGCGTGGACAACACCCGGATTCTCATCGCGGCCTCGGCCATGGTAAAGGCCGGGGGGCTTGGCAACAGCATCGCCGACCTGCCCGCCGCCGGCTGCGCCCCGGAATGGATGAGCGAAAAAGCCCTGGCCATCGGCCAGTACTTCGTGGCCTCCGGGGTGTTCACCGTATTCGGTGTGGGATTTCCCACCATCAAGGAGACCAAGTTCCACGACCTCCTGTTCAACGGGCTTGAAAACCAAGGCTACGGCAAATGGGGCACGGGCAAAGACCCGATGGAAATTGCCCGGATGATGATCGCCCACATTGATAAAAAACGAAAAGAACTCGGTATTGACAAAGCAAGGGAACGTGTCCTTGTGGACATGTCCGACAGGCGGGATATCGCCTAACACTTTTATTTTACCCGTTGGAAAGCCACCCGTCACCCGGCGCCGCCGGATGGCGGGTGGCTTTTTTTTAAAGG
>CAJWHT010000238.1 GCA_913041495.1 uncultured Desulfobacteraceae bacterium
ATTAATTCTCCCCTTGTATATAGGGACGTAAGGCATACGAAGACGGATTTGCTTCGTGGTTTACTATAATTTGAGCTAATTCTGATTCAAGGAAGAAATCAGGAGCGCGGCACCCTCACCTGCGAGAATATCGTCCCAGTCCCGGCAGAACCAGTCTGAGGGATCCGGGGCATAGGTCACGGTGAAAGGGGGCTGATCGGAGCGCTGGATGTCCACGGGGTCATTGAACACCAGGTTTTTTTCCTGGGCGGTCACCACCGGAAAACCGTAATGGGTGTTCCGATGCTTTAAAGGTCCCTTGGTTGCCATGCGCTCCTGCACAAAGGTCAGGTGGCGGACCAGCCGCTGATGGGCCAGCCGTTTGCCTTCGGCGACGGCGGTCTCGGCGGCGGCGGAAATGGCCGGGGCAAGGCCAGGGTCCTTTTCGTACCCAACGGAATGCCTGCCCAGTGCCATGGCAGCGGCCATGGTGGTGCCTGTACCCAGAAAGGGGTCCAGTACACTGTCCCCTTTTACCGAGTACATGGCGATGAGGCGGGCGGCCAGCTCAAAGGGAAAGGCGCCGCTCCGCTTCCGGTCGGCCTTGAGTTTCGATCCTGATTGCAGGCGCTGGCGGCTGCCTTTGAGATCCAGCCAGATATCCGAGAACCAGGTATTGCGTTCTTCCCAGAAAAGAGCGCTTTCCTGGCGCAGCTTCCGGTCCGCAGGAGAGGAGAATTGCCTTTTTCCTCCCTTTCGAAGGATGAGGATATACTCATGCTCCAGGGTGACATAGGCCCCTGCCGGCAGCATGCCGGAACCCATGTATTTATTGGGGGCGTTGGTCTGTTTGCGCCAGAGGATGCAGGGCAGGACCGTAAATCCCAGGGCCTGGGTTGCGGAAATAATACGCGCATGGTTGGGGTAGAGGGCAAAATTATCTGCCAGGGTCCGGGTGGCATCCCCGATGTTGATACAGGCAAATCCGCCGGGTTTAATCACCCTAAAGCACTCCGCCCATACCGGATCAAGCACCTGGTGCATGGCTTCAAAGGCATCCATTCCCCGGCCTGCGGCCAGCATGGTCCCGATTTGCGGTGCTGCCCCGGTGAATCCGTCATCCCACATCTGAATCATGGGATACGGGGGGGAGGTAACAACGAGGTCGATACTGTCGTCCGCCACCTGGGTCATGGTACTGCAGTCTTCAATTATGGGGTGGTGCGTTGTTTTCATTCATAAGCTCCCGTTGTTTCAGGGGGTTCTAACATGTTTCCACGGGAATGAAAATGACCATTTTATGTGCGGCATATAATCTTGGGTTTCCTAATCGTATATTAACCTGTGAGACATATGGTGTGTGGACGTTTCTTTTGCAAAAAAGCTGGACATTGATCTCATTGCGGAATATGTTTCTTCGGAGGATATTCAGTTTCAGGTACAGTCGTTCGGCATTGCATATTCTCAAGGGTTTCACATCGGCCGGCCTGCAGCTGATCTCCGGTAATACCAAAGCTGAATCCAAAAAAGGCGTAGACGCAGACTATGACAGAGAACCATCGCAATCACCGTGCGCTGACCCTGGGATACCTGGTGAACCAGGCCGGTCTTGCCTATATTGAAACCGATGCAAAGTTACGGACCCGGTACTGGAACAAGGGGGCGGAAGCCCTGTTCGGGTTGTCAGAGGATGATGTGCTGGGACGGCATCTGAACCGGGTTCTGGAAATCGATGCCCGAACCATGAATCTGCTTGCCTCGGAAGAGGGCGCCTGCAGTGCCACGCTGGGGTCCCGGGAGCGTCAGATCGCCTGCCGGATACGTTTTACCCCCATCGTCGGTCCTTCGGGCACCAAAGAGGGCACTGCCCTGCTGATCCGGGATGTGGTGGAGACCCGGGCCCGTGAATCCCGCCTCAATGCCAAAGGCCAGTCCATGGCGGACATCCTCGGATTTGCCCCCATCGGTATTTTTCATGCGAGCCTGGACGGCAATCTGGTCATGGCCAACTCCGAGTTTGCCTGGATGCTCGGCTATGAAAGTTCGGACAAAGCCGTTCACCAGGTAAAGGATTTTGTGGGCCAGGTATTTTACGATGAGTCCAAGGCCGAGGAGTTCATGTTCATCCTCATGGAAGCCGAGCGGATCACCCGGTTCCGCTGCCGCCTGAAACGGCGGGACGGCAGCTTTATCTGGACCCTCTGCTATGCCATGGTTACCCGGGCCGGCAGCGGCCGGGTGGATGGGTTCAACGGCTACGCCATTGACATCGGCGATACCATCCGGGCGGAGAAAGCCCTTCAGAAGGCAAATGAGGAATTGATGCGGCTGTCCGTCATTGACGGCCTCACCCAGATTGCCAACCGCCGCCAGTTTGATTCCCACCTCAATATGGAATGGCGGCGGCATAAAAAAGAACAGCAGCCGATTTCAGTGATCCTCTGCGATATCGATTTTTTTAAAAAATACAACGATACCTACGGCCACCAGGTGGGGGACGACTGCCTGAAAAAGGTCGCCGGTGCCATTGACGACTGCGCCCGCGAGGCCTCCGGCCTTGCCG
This sequence comes from uncultured Desulfobacteraceae bacterium, assembly GCA_913041495.1. GTDB lineage: Bacteria > Desulfobacterota > Desulfobacteria > Desulfobacterales > Desulfobacteraceae > Desulfobacter. The sequence goes on from CAJWHT010000238.1 coordinate 2,543, forward strand.
CCCGGTACGGCGGGGAGGAGTTTGGGGTGATCCTGCCTAAAACCGATGCCAAAGCGGCCCTTTCCGTGGCAGAAACCATTCGCAAACGCGTGCTTTCCCTGGGGGTTGAACACCAGGCCTCTGAGGTGAATTCCTGCGTGACCCTGAGCCTTGGGGTGGGGGCGACGGTGCCGGAGGAAAACGATTCGGACATGGGGCTTTTGGCCCAGGCGGATACGGCGTTGTACAAGGCCAAAAAAGCCGGCCGGAACCGGGCGTTTGCCGCAGGTTTCGTCAGTTCTTAATCCCGCCCTACGCCGCTTTGGGCCGTACGAAAAACCACTCCCTTTCAGAGGACAGATCTCCGGAATACACATACCCGTCGATGGATGCGGTTTTCAGATCGCCGGGAGATGAGATCCCCTGGCGGATAATTTCCCGGGCAAAGGCCCCCCTGGCCTGTTTGGCCCGTACCGCCACATTTTTAAGCTTATCACGGGTTTTTTCTCTGAACTGGACGGTGACCAGCCGTGATTTCAGAGGGCCTGCCGCCAGCACACTGCTGTATTCCCCCGAGGCAAGATTTATCAATGGCTCTTCCGGGTCAAGAAAGTTTTCAAAATACGGCAGCAGCCTGGAACGCCAGAATGCTTTCAGGGTTTGCCCGTCCACTTTCAGCGCATTGCTTACGTCCAGCCGGTAGGGTTTGATCCGGTCCAGGGGGCGAAGCACCCCGTAGAGCCCGGACATGATCCGCATCCGGGATTGGGCCAAGGCCAGGTGCCCGCTGTCAAAACCTTCCGGTGAGAGGGATTTGAATGCCTCCCCCCGGAAAGCGAAAAGGGAAGGTCCCGTATCTGCACTGCTAAATTTTAGGATTTGCTCCCGGGTTTTCCGGGTGAGCGCCTCCCCGGTTTTAAACAGCTTGCCCACAGCGGCCAGGTCCAGGGCTGACAGGTCTCCCATCAACCGGTTCGCTTCGGGTTCAAAAGCCGGTGCGGACAGGGCGATTTCGTTGACGGCATCGGATCCTGCGCCGGGCAGAGGAATCTCCATGGTCTTTGTGGGTGACAGAATAAACTTCATGAATGACTTTTTCGGGCACTTATTTTTTATGGCATTGCTTGCAACTCACCGGTCCGGTTTTCTCCCCGGCTTTTTTCTTGGCCCGGTGGCATTTGAGGCAGGTGTCATTCATCACCTGTTTCTTCTTGAGCTGTCCTATTTTTTTCGTGGCTTCAAGGGCGCCTTTTTCCTGGGGGAAATCCTTGTGGCAGACGCTGCAATCCTCCACCACGGCCTGGTGGAGATGGTGGTTGAAATCCACCTCACCGCTTTTCCCGCCGTAAAGAGACATCTTGGCCCTGCCTTCCCCGGCGGTTCCCAGCACCGGCAGTAACAACATTCCCACCCCGATTGTGATACAGATAAAGGGTTTCAGCGACATTTTTTTGCTCATGATTATGTGTCCCATTTTTTGTGGATCTGTGATATTCGGCCTTATAAGGCCCGTTAACCCGTATAGATAAAAAGGGTAATAGCACAGGAATCGTTAAAAAGAAACTGCCAAAAGGACAGAAAAATGAAGCGTTCCGTAAAACTGATCATCGTGTTGAGTGCCGTTGTCGTCCTTTCTTACACCCTGCTGGTCACCATTGGCCACCCTAAGCTGGAGCAGTCAATGAACAAGGTGGTGCCCCATGCCCCTTATAAAATACCTGCGGATGTCCAGGCCCTTCACCGCCGGCTGACCATTGCCGATCTTCACTGCGACAGCACCCTGTGGGCAAGGGACCTGGCCCAGGAGAGCGGTTTCGGCCATGTGGACATCCCCCGGCTGATCCGGGGCAACGTGGCCCTTCAGGTGTTCACCGCCGTCACCAAGTCCCCCCGGGGCCAGAACTACGAGTCGAATACCGACAGCTTTGACAACATCACCCTGCTGGCTGTAGCCCAGCTCTGGCCGGTCTCCACCTGGAAAAGCCTGGCTGCCCGTGCTCTCTACCAGGCAGAGAAACTCCAGACTGCCGCCGACCGGAATCCGGCCCGGTTCCGGGTGGTGAAAACCGCTGGGGATTTAGAACAGGTGCTGGCAGAACGGCAAGTGGCCCGTCAATCAGGTGGGTTTGGCCCGGTGGCAGGCCTGCTTGGCATTGAAGGCCTCCATGCCCTTGAGGGCCGGTTTGACAATATCGCCCGCTTTTACGATGCCGGCTACCGGATCATGGGGCTTCATCATTTTTTTGACAACGATACCGGCGGTTCCCTGCACGGAATGTCCGGGTCCGGCCTGACCAAATTCGGGCAGGATGTGGTAAGAGAATTGGACCGCCGTTCGATCATCATTGACCTGGCCCATTCCTCCCCCGGGGCTGTTGAGGAAATTCTGGAACTGAGCACCCGGCCCCAGATCATTTCCCACACGGGCTGTTCCGGCTACTACAAAAGCCCCCGCAATATTCCGGATGATCTGATGAGGCGGATCGCTGCCAAAGGCGGGCTCATCGGTATCGGCTACTGGGATGCGGCCGTGGGTGACATCTCCCCCAAAGGCATTGCCCGGGCCATTGCCTATGCCGTGACGCTGGTGGGGGAGGACCACGTCAGCCTGGGCTCTGATTTCGACGGTACCGTCACCACGATGTTCGACACCTCTGAACTGGCCGTGCTGACCCGGGAGTTGGTTGCCTTGGGCTTTTCCGAAGAACGGATTGCAAAAGTGATGGGGGGAAACACCATCCGTTTTCTGCAGGACAACTTGCCCCGGCAGTAAGGGATTAGTCTGGTATTATCTCGTACCTGGCCACGGGCTCTCCGGACCGGGTGAGCAGGAATACAGCCGGGGTGGCGCAGGGGCACCGGCGCTCAACGCCGGTCTCATGGGGCTGCACGGGATAAAGGGTGATCCGGTTGTCCACAAGGCCTGTGATGCTGCCCCGAATTTCTATGCCCATCAACGGGACCATCGCTTTCAGCCGGCTTTTGTCTGTTTCCGTTATCCGGCGGACCGGTATCCGGCCGTTTTGGATCTGGCGGCCGGTCAGGCTGGAGGGAAGCTGCAGGGACTTTGGAAACACTTCCGGATGCTGCCATGCCAGTTTGAATTGGTGCACCGGGCTGCTGCCGTCCTGTGCCTCTGCTGCCGGGGACAGGGCAATGAGATCGGCTGTACCGTCAGGAATAATTATATCCAGGCCTTCCCGAACGGGCCTTGCGATCAGGCCCATACGGCTGCGGAAGACCACCGGCCGGCCGCACAGCCATTTTGCATCCGTTGAAAGGCAGGTGTACCACCAGTTGATGGTTTTGTACATGAGCACCGCCCGGCCGTCGATGAGGTATTGTTCGCGATCGAAAGCGCTTACCGGTGTGGTAAAAAGCAGGCTTAACGCAAGCAGGCATATGGCAATTATGCGGTACATGGGCCGGCTATAGTAAAAAATAAGGGGAAAGGCAAGATATGAACATTCATATTGAAACCGGTGTTGCCCCGGATGCCGGCATCATCGAATTCCTGGAAGGGAAACTGATGGCCCACAACCGGGAGAAGATTCCAGGATATGCCTATGAGAATGCCATCCTGACAGTGAGGGATGAGGCTGACGGTGATCCGGCTGCCGGCCTCCACGGACAGATCGGCGGTGGCTGGTTCTATGTGGCCAGCCTCTGGGTCAGGAAAGGGTGCCGGGGGCAGGGCATCGGAAAAGGTTTGCTGACCTGTGCCGAAGAATTGGCCCGGAAAAAAAACTGTACCGGGGCTTACCTTTACACGTATTCTTTCCAGAATCCGGGGTTTTATGAGCGGTTGGGGTATGAGATCTTCGGAACCTTGCCACACTTTTGCGGCGACGGGGCAAAGTACTATATGAAAAAGATGCTGATAAAAGAAGAGTGAATGCCGGTGCGATTACCAGAGCAACTTTATTGTCTATTTGAATGCCAGCCGTCCGAAAAACGCAGGTTGGTGAAAGTCCGGCCTGGGCATGTCCACCTTGGCCCAGGTCAGCCAGTGGGGGTGTGAGCTTGCATCTGCACATTTGTAAAAGTTGGCCCGCCAGACAACTCCGGGGCGAGGGGAGACCACCGGGCAGTATTTTTCCAGCAGGGAAACGGGCAGCCGGTAGCCGACCGTCCAGGTCATATGCTCCGAAATTTCGGGGTCAACGGTCTTCGGCATGGAATGAACTCGTTCAACCGCCCGGCAATCCTCATGGCTGATGATGATTCTGTTCTCCCGGGGCCGTTTCTGGAAATGAAAGAGCAGGGTGCCGGAGCAGTTCATTTCCAGATTAAAATACCCCAGGGATATATCCGTTCCCGGGGTGAAAAAGAACTCCACGCAGCTGTCCTTCCATACCTCTGCCTGATCTGCCTTCGCCCTGGCCAGCACATACCGGTCTGCCACCAGGAATTTCACATATAGCGCATCCCTGTCATAGGCAAGTTTGAATTCGGCCTCTGGCAGATGGGCAGGCGTTTCTCCCATATGGTGGTGGATGACGCCCGGCCGCAATCTGTCCCAGGGGGGATCATTCCACGATGAGGACAGAAATGGGGGGGCTTCCAAACGCGTTGTTCTATAGATCATGGGATTTTTTACCACAGAAGACCCGCAAATCAAAGACTTACATCAGGCGATTATCGCGCTTGAACCTTAAAAAAGGTTGCAATTGAGTAAACATATATGTCTGCGGTGGCTGTTTTTTTGAGGGGGTGGGGGCCCGGCATGAATGACGCCATGCCGGGCCCGGCAGGCCGAGGGGGGTTAAAAATCGATCTGCCACTTCATGCCGATGTAATCGACCTTGAGCTCTCCTTTTTGTTTATAATCGATTGTACCGATTTCCGGAACGACCATCACGCCGGGGGCCATGGTGATGGTGGCTTGCAGATAATAGGCTTCCGCATCATTTTTTGTGGCTGTGCCAGAGTCAAGTTCCGTTTTGACATAACCGTAGCCGCCTTCCATCTTGAGCATCTTGTTGATGGCATAGCCCAGGGAAAAATGGCCGCCATAGCCGTCGTTATCAGTAATGCGTGTGCCGTCCCAGTTGGCAACCCCGTTCAGGGTCGGGCTCACGTATGTATCAATCAGCATGCCGGGGTTGGTTCCCACCCAGCCGCCGCCGGTAATATAAGCCCTGCCTATTATGACCCGGCCGGCAACACCGACCAGATATGAATTCGCAGTGTCTTCCGCGTTGTTTTCCATAACATCAAAGGTGCCG
>CAJWHT010000239.1 GCA_913041495.1 uncultured Desulfobacteraceae bacterium
CATGAACGTCATGCGCCGTGCCCACAACAAACCATGAAAGAATTCAACGAGTTACTTGGTTCTTTCATATTAAAAAACCTAAGTGTTAAGGAGACCCACATGCCCGGCTTTGAACTATTCGGTGATGAGGAAAGAAAAGAAGTCAATGACGTCCTTGAAACCGGTGTCCTGTTCAGATACGGTTTTGAGGGGGCCAGAAACGGTCATTTCAAGGCCCTTGAATTTGAAAAAAAACTGGGGGATATAACCGGATCCGCCTTCAGCCACCTGTGCTCCAGCGGTACCGCTGCCCTCAGCACTGCCCTGGCGGCCTGCGGTATCGGTGCCGGTGACGAGGTGATTGTGCCGCCGTTCACCTTTGTGGCCACCTTTGAAGCCGTGATCCATGCAGGCGCAATCCCGGTATTTGCAGATATCGATGAAACGCTGTGCCTGAACCCGGACCGGCTGGAAAATTTCATCACCCCCAAAACCAAAGCCGTGGTACCGGTTCACATGTGCGGTTCCATGGCAAGGATCGATGAAATCAAACGGTTCTGTGATGAAAAAGGCCTGATTCTTCTGGAAGACGCCTGCCAGTCCCTGGGCGCCACTTACCAGGGCAAACACCTGGGCACCTTTGGCCTTGCCGGCTGTTTCTCCTTTGATGCGGTAAAAACCGTCACCTGCGGCGAAGGCGGCGGCATCGTCACGGACTCCCGTGAGGTGTACGACCGTTGCGACCAATACGCAGACCACGGACACGATCATTTAGGCGGACCGGACCGTGGTGCGGACGGCCATCCCATTATCGGGACCAATTTCAGAATCAGTGAACTCAACGCTGCCGTGGGCCTGGCCCAGTTGAACAAACTGCCCCAAATCCTGGAAATCCAGCGGAAACACAAAGCGGCCATCAAAAATGCCATGGCAGACCTGGGGGATGTGACCTTCAGGTACCTGCCCGACCCCATGGGGGATTCCGCCACGTTCTTGAGCTTTTTCCTCCCCACGGAAAACCGAACCAGACAGGTGGCCAAAAACCTGGCAGACAACGGCGCTCCCTGCCCCTACTGGTATGACAACAACTGGCACTATTACCGCAAATGGCACCACCTTCAGGATATGAAACGGTCCGCCCCCCTGGCCTTTGAACTGAACCAGGATCTACCGGACTACAAAAATCTGGTGCTTGAAGAAACCGAACAGATTATGAAACGGACCCTTTCCATGCAGATCATGCTCTCCTGGACCCAGGAAGATGTTGAAAAACGCATCCAGGCCGTTTACAACGCATTTAAAGCGTAGAACCCGCAAGGGTAAAAGCAAAACGCGAAGATTTAAGGAAAACATAAAAAATGTTTCGAAATTTTAAACTGGTCCCCAACGTGATTTTCGGCCGGGGCTGTTTTGCCCAGTTAGATGAGATCATTGCATCCCGGCGCACCGCAAAGGATGCCTGGGCGGTATTTGTCACCGACGATGTTTTCAAGGGTAAAGCGCTTGAAAACAAAATCCCCGCCCATGACAATGACCATATACTCTGGGTCAACGTGGATGACGAGCCCAAAACCGGGTATGTGGATGCACTCACCCTCCAGGTAAAGGGAATGCGCCCCACCCTGCCCTGCGCCGTTATCGGCATCGGCGGCGGCTCTGCCATGGACCTGGCCAAGGCGGTTTCCCTCATGCTGACCAACGAGGGCTCCTCCACCCTTTACCAGGGCTGGGACCTGATCAAAAACCCGGCAATCTACCATGCGGCGGTCCCCACCCTTTCGGGCACCGGTGCCGAAGTTTCCAGAACCGCCGTGCTTACCGGTCCGGAGAAAAAGCTGGGACTCAATTCCGATTACACGGTATTTGACCAGGTGGTGCTGGACCCGGAACTCATCAGCGGCGTCCCCAGAGACCAGCACTTTTACACGGGCATGGACTGCTATATCCACTGCATCGAATCCCTTGAAGGCACCTACCTGAACGAATTTTCCAAGGCCTACGGGGAAAAGTCCCTGGATCTTTGCCGCCAGGTCTTCCTGGACAACCACCCGGATGCGGACGACAAGCTCATGATGGCATCGTTTTTCGGCGGCATGAGCATTGCCTACTCCCAGGTGGGGGCCTGCCATGCCCTTTCCTACGGCCTGTCCTATGTACTGGGCACCCACCACGGCGTGGGCTGCTGCATCGCCTTTGATGTTCTGGAAGAATACTACGGTGACGGGGTGAAGGAATTTCGCACCATGATGGAAAAGACCGGTGTGGATATCCCGAGAAACGTTACAAAAGACTGCACCGACGACCAGATGGAAACCATGATTTCAGTGGCTTTAGGCCTGGATCCCCTCTGGGAGAACTGCCTGGGCAAAGACTGGAAAACCATCATGACCCGGGATAAAGCCGGGGCCCTGCTCCGGAGGATGTAAGATGCCGGTTGCCGTTATTCCTGCCCGGTATGGGTCCAACCGCCTCCAGGGCAAACCCTTAAGGAAAATTGCCGGAAAACCCATGATCCAACGGGTTTATGAGCAGGCACGCAAATCCGCTGTGGTCACCCGCACTGTGGTGGCCACCGATGATGAACGCATTGTCCGGGCGGTGGAAGCCTTTGGCGGCGAAGCGTTGATGACCTCGGACACCTGCCGGTCCGGAACGGACCGGGTGGCCGAAACCGCAAAGATCCTGGGACTGGACGCAGATGAGATCCTCATCAATATCCAGGGTGACCAGCCGGTGTTTGATCCCAGGTGCCTGGATGACATGATACGCCCCTTTGACACCGACAGGGAGCTGGTCATGTCCACCCTGGCCTTTAAAATCCAGGAGGAACGGGAAATCACCGACCCCAAAGACGTAAAGGTGGTATTCGACCGAAACGGATACGCCCTCTACTTTTCCAGGGCCCAGATCCCATTTCCCAGGGACGGCCAGCAAGGTGTGAACTATTACAAGCACCTGGGATTCTACGCCTATACACGGGCCTTTCTTGACCAGATCGTCACCCTGCCCACCGGGGTGTGCGAGGATGTGGAAAAACTGGAACAATTGCGCATCCTTGAAGCCGGATTCAAAATCAAGGTGGCGGTCACCCCCTATGATTCCCCGGAAGTCGATCTGCCCGAAGATATCGAACGAATTGAGAAAAAGCTGCTGTCCGCCGATGCCCCATGAGAGCACTGTATAAAATCGTGCATACCTCCGGCCGCACCGGCTGGAATGATCCGGAAAAACGGATTCTTGAAGAATCCCTGTGGATGGAATCCCAGGGGCATCAGGTGGTTATCATTGCACCGGAAAAAAGCCCGCTTTACCAGAAGGCCCGGGCGAAGGGCTTGTCGGTTTACGGGATTTCCTTCAAGGGACTTTCAAGACTCAAACAAAGCAGCGAATTGGTGGAAATACTGACCAACGAGCAACCCTATGTGATCAATTGCCACGGCAGGTCAGACGGCAGCATCGCCCTTAAAGCCGCACAGAAGGCAGGCGTACCCTGCCGGATCATCTCAAGGCACACCGGTGCAAAACTGAAAAATTCCATGCAGAACCGGTCGATTTACAAAAAGCTAAGCCACTACGTATTTACGTCCTCAGACTTTATCACCGACCATCTCAAAGACACCTTCAAACTGCGGGACATGGATGTGTTCACCATCCCCGGCGGGATTGTCCCGCCGGAAAACTTAAGCCCGAAACCAGAGGCGGCCAAATGGCTGGCGGACCAGCTCGGTCTGCCGGCGGAAGAAAGGTTCATCGGCAGTCTGCTGCCCTGTATGTCCCCGAAAGAAGAGGCAGAGGTGCTGGAAATCGCAGAGGCGTTCCGGCATGTGCTGACCGAAATCCCCCACCACCTGGTCATCCAGGCAGATCCGGAAAGGATTCCATCCTTGACACTTGCCCTGGAAAACCGGCGGTGCAGGGAGCGGGTCCACCTGCTGCCACCGGTTGACCACACCTGGCAATTCTACCGGGCGCTGGACTGCGGCATCTTGAAACCCAAACTAAAAAAAGGCCTTCCCGTCACCGGCATTCCAAGGGAGCTGGTCAAGGCCATGTTCTGTTCCTGCCCGGTTATCAGCACTCCGGCCGGCGGCATTACCGACCTTGTAATTGACAACAGAACCGGCTTGCTGTACCCACCGGGAGACCTGGACAGACTTGCCGGCCGGATTGCTTCCACCCTGATCCGCGATGCCGGAACCAAAGAACGAACCCACGCAGCCCGGGAAACGGTTAAAAACCGCCACACCATTGATGCCATGGGGCGAAACGTCATCAGAATTTACCGTCTCCACCAGGTTAAACTGGATAAACAGCGCCTGCCGGCATCATTTCATCACGCATAAGGAACACCTATGTCCAAAACCGAAAGAACTGCTTTTTTAGTCCCATTTTTCGGCCCCCTGCCCCCGTATTTTGATTTCTGGGTCAACTCCTGTGACACAAATCAAGACGACTTTCACTGGTTTGTATATAACGACCACATCCAGGAGATAACCCGGCCCAATCCGGCGGTTACCCTGATCCCTTACCGGTTTGAGGAAATGGTATCGGCCTTTGACAAAGAGCTTGGCATCAAAATTCCCGGAAAGCACCTGCGGCGGGTCTGCGACTACAGGCTGCTCTTTTACTTCATCAGGCGTGAAGAGGAATCCCTGGATAACTACGGATTTATCGGTTATACGGACATGGATATGGTATATGGCAGGCTCAAGAATTTCATGCCGGAGGATATGGCCGGCTATGCAGTCATTTCAGCGGACGATGACGCCCCCTGCGGTCCGTTTACCCTGATGAACAGAAACCAGCTTCACCTGTTCAGGTCATGGGAATATCTTAAAACCGAGATGGAAAAAGTCCAGCACGAATCCTTTAATGAAAACAGGCAGTTGATAGACATCCTAAAAGGGGATCTTCAGGTCTGGTGCAAAGCAGATCCGCTTCAGCCCCAGATGAGTCCCGGCATCAACCGGATACACCATTTCGGCATATGGGACAGGGGCAAAGTCATGATCCGCGACTGCTGGCAACGCACCCGTGAAGGCGGATTCTATCATTTCTCCAGATATAAGGACAAAGAACGGTTCAAAATTGATACGGCATCTGCGGACAGCCCCCGGTGGTGTATCCACAAGTTCGGCATATCTGAACCCGACAATACCCGGGCCCGCATCCAACGGTTTGCCTCCCTTTACATCTAAAGCACGTAGGTTTACCCCTGAGGTGATATTCCAGTGAAATTTTTTAAACAGCTTTTTTCCAAATCCGAAAAAAAAACAAAGGGTGAGCCCGCACCACCGGACCGCTGGACCATCGGTATTTACAGTGGGGAGTCGCTTTCAAGCCTTTGCAGCAATGGCCCGAACCCGGTGATTTCCCCTCAGGATCTCCACGATGTGGATGCACGTCTGGTGGCGGATCCTTTTATGATGCGAGAGGGGGAGCTTTGGCATCTTTTTTTCGAAGCAGAGGTGAACACACCCGAGGGCCCAATTGGGAAAATAGGCCATGCGGAATCACGCGACGGGCTGGACTGGTCCTACCGGGGCATTGTCCTGGAAGCCCCGTTTCACCTGTCTTACCCCTATGTATTCCGGCACGGAAGCGATATCCTCATGGTGCCGGAAACCCGTGCGGATCGCTGCATACGCCTCTACAAAGCCCAAGAGTTTCCCAACAAGTGGGGCTTTGTCAAAAAGCTGCTCAAAGGGCGCAGGTTTGCCGACAATTCCCTGTTTGAATACGACAACCGCTGGTGGATGTTCACAGATTCCGGCAACCATACCCTGCGGCTTTACTATGCCACCGATATTGCGGGACCATGGAAAGAACACCGGCAAAGCCCAATCCTTAAAAAAAATCCGAATCACGCGCGGCCCGGTGGACGTGTCTTCATAGAAGACGGCACCCCCATAAGGTTTGCTCAGGATGCCTACCCTGTATACGGCAGCCAGGTATGGGGATTCAAAATCGAGTGCCTGACAACAAAAACGTATAGGGAAACGCCCATTACAGACCCCATAATCCAGGGCAGTGGTTCCGGATGGAATGGCAAAGGCATGCACACCATTGACCCACACAGGCAAGCTGACGGCACCCTCATCGCCTGCGTAGACGGACTGGCCATGCCATGAAAAAACTAAAAATACTTCATACCTTGAGCAACGACCAGTGGGGGGGCCAGGAACGGCGGGTCTATAACGAGTGCAGATGGATGCAGGCCCAAGGCCATCAAATCACCATCGTCACCCGAAAGGGTTGCCCGCTCTACCAGAAGGCAATAGATGAGGGCTGGCAGGTCTTTGGCATTTCCTTTAATGGAATATCGGCACCATTTACCTTCTTCAGGCTTCTGTCCATTTTAAAAGAGGTTTCCCCCCATGTCGTGAATACCCATGGAAACATGGATGCAAAGCTTGCCCTCCCGGCGGCAAGACAGATGAAAACCCCCTGCGTGATATTGTCCCGCCACATAACGCCCAAGGTAAACAACACCTGGTATAACAGGTTGTTGTACAACCGTCTGTGCGACTTGGTTTTCACGACCGCGGACTGCACAACCGAACAGGTAACCCGGGATCTTGGCCTTCCCAAACACAAAGCCCACACCGTTTCCAGCGGCATTGTTCCCCCTAAAAACCTGCTGTCAAGGAAAGAGGAACGCTCAAAACTTCGAGAGTCGCTTGGGCATCCGCCCGAAACCCGCTATCTGGGATACGTGGGCCGGATGGATAGGGACAAGGGCTTATCGGACATCCTGGAAGCGTTCTTCTCACTCCGAGACATATTTCCCAGGCACAAACTGGTCTTTGTAGGCAGCGCCAGTGAATATGGAGATGAATTGCGGATGAAGGCAGACAACCTGGGGCTGCAAGACAGGGTCATATTTACCGGATACCAAGCAGATCCGTGGCCATATTACCGTGCATTTGATGTCAAAATCATTGCCAGCCGGAGTAATGAAGGTGTCGCCCAGTCCGTTCTGGAATCCATGTATTGCCGGTGCCCCGTAATTGCGACCCGCATAGGCGGACTGCCCGATGTTGTTCATAACGAAGAGAACGGCCTTCTGGTTCCGCCCTGCGATCCTGATGCCCTCTCCCTTGCGATCCGAAACACACTATCCAATACCGTTGATACCAATAGAAGAGTCGAGGCGGCATACAAATATATCAACGCGTCACACACCATAACGGCAATGGGGAAACGTGTTCTTGACCTCCTTCAGGAGAAAGGCCTCTAAGGCTGTCACTCAAGTCGCCTGTTTTCTAATTCTGGGCAGTATCCCAATTTTGCCTGAATCGTTTGATATCGGCCTGGCTGTAAAAATGGGTCATAAATTTCGACGCGTATAAGGCATCAATCAATTGTTCAGGCGGTCTGTAGCTCGCCTTGAATTCTTTGTACAACAAATGATACCATTTTTTATTGCTCATATTTTTTTTCATGAGTTCAAAAGGCTCCCCAAGACCGAGAAACTTCTGAATTATTATCATGTTATTATTCAACTGTTCCAGTTGCAGTACCAAAATATCATATGTGTCGGTGTGAATTTCAGTATACCCCTGCTCCCTGTCAAAGGGATAATCATAGATGTCTACTCCTGTAGTTGGCAGAAACTCCCGGTCGAACCACTGGATACCTGCGGCCGGTTCAATACGATTCTCTAAATAACGGCCATGGGCCGCCCATGAACGTCATGCGCCGTGCCCACAGCAAACCATGAAAGAATTCAACGAGTTGCCTG
>CAJWHT010000240.1 GCA_913041495.1 uncultured Desulfobacteraceae bacterium
AAAGTCAAGCGCAACGCAGGCCACGTGGTCGGGGACCGTATCTGCGTTACGGGCCACCGCCTCACCCGGGCGCCCCGACGCACTGAACTGAGCCGCAGGGATTCCCGGGGCAGCGTCCGGGTGGTGGGGGCCAATCTGGATGTGGTGGGAATTGTGGTTTCCCCCCTGCCCAAACCCACACCGGGCTATATCGACCAGGCCGTGGTCTGCGCGCGCCAGGCAGATCTTACCCCGGTACTGGTGATCAATAAGTCCGACCTGGACGACGCACCGGCCTTCATTGACCAGATCCGTTCCGTTTACGCGGATATCCTGGATATCTTTGTGGTCAGTGCCCTCAATGGAGATGGCCTGGACCGCCTGACCGACTGGCTGGGGGAAGGCCGCAGGGGATTCTTCGTGGGGGTGTCGGGGGTGGGAAAAAGCAGTCTGCTCAATGCCATCTGCCCGACCCTGAACCTGGGTGTCGGTGAAATTTATGAGGCAGGCGGCCGGGGCTGCAACAAAACCACAGTCTCCACCCTTCATTCACTGCCAACCGGCGGGGAGCTGGTGGATACGCCGGGGTTCAACGAGTTCGGCCTGGTGGATATCACGGCAGATACCCTGGCCGATGTTTTCCCTGGATTCGAAGCGGTCCCCCCTGGTGCATGCCGTTTCCGCAATTGCCGTCACCGCACCGAACCGGGCTGTGCCGTCAGCGACCTGGTGGAAGCAGGTGAGATTTTGCAGGAACGATATGACGCGTATCTTCACACATTGGATTTGGTGGAGCAGGGCGATGCACGCTTCCATATCCGCCGCTGAGCACCACCGCCGGCAACTCAGGTATCAGATTCCTCCGCCCAAAACTGGCAGAAGAAAAAACACAGCTATCCAGGCGGCTGCGGCCGTTAACACCGGCCGGGGTCCCGCCGCATAACGGCTCAACGCCACCGTCAGAACCACAGCACCGGCAGACACCAGGACAAACTTAACGGGTGCCGTCCCTTCGTGCCAGAATGTCAGGAGAAACTGGAGGAGAATGACCAACGGAAAGTGGATAATATAGGTATAGTAGGAATCCGCGGCCATTGACCGGTTGAAACCGTCGTCACGGTCCAAGTACCTTTGACCCGCAGACAGCAGGAATCCCAGAAAGGCTGCGGCCATAAGGGCATAGACCAGGCAGACCGCAAGGAGAACACTTGTGCGGCCGGCCATGCTCCCCCGGTTTTCCATCAGCAAAATCAGACCTGCGGACAACAGAATGCAGCATCCTGCCCATACTAAAGGCTTTCCCGGCAGGTGTCTTCCGGTAAACCACTGCCGCCGGAACGCCAGGACCCCGGAACCGAAAAACGCAATGTACGTACCTAAACGGATGGGCTGGAACTGGATAATATTTCCCAGGCCTATCCAGGGATTGGGATTGTAAGGCCGGCTAAATAGAATACCGCCAACGATAGAGGTCAGCGCGGCGATCAGGACCGTAGCAATGAAGATAATGCCTGTCCGGGGAGGAAAACCGTGGACCGGTGGGGACATCCATCGCCCCGCCTTTATCTTGCCTGATTTGATCCGGCCGGCCTGAAAAAAGACCGGACTAAAAATCAGGTAAAAGCTGAGCAGCAGGGTCATAAACCAGAGATGGTAAACACTGAACTGCCGGATTGAGGTGAAAAAACCGAAGTTAAAGGTGAACATCCGCGCCAGTTCCTGTTGCCAGAAAACGAAACGTTCCGGCTGGTTGTCCATCCCGAATCTTTGAATATCCATGACCCAATGGAAGATACCGTTCAGCAGGGGAGCCATCACCAGCACAGGTACCCCCAGCCGCTTCAGTTTTTTTACGGTAAATGTCACAGGTCCGCTCCGGATCAGCGATGGAAGGAAAAAATATCCCGCAACAAAGAAAAGCGCAGGCATCAGGAAGGTATCGAGCACCAGGGTCATCCTATCCATAGCGGCACGGCCCAGCCCCGGTTCCCTGACGCACCACCATGGGGGATAGCTGCTGTAGGCGGCCGCCGCATGGAGCACCACCACGAGCAGCACTAATATATACCTGAGATTGTCCAGAAAAAAGACGCGGTCACGGGAAGATGGCATGAATGACCCCCTAAGAATTTGATATCAGATTTTTAAAAAGGACGGTGCTATACGTACTGCCCGGCACACCATCCTGACGACCATGCCCATTGCAGGTTGAATCCCCCCAACCAGCCTGTGACATCCAATACTTCACCGATAAAAAAGAGCCCTGTGACATCCCGGGCTTCGAATGTCTTGGAAGAGATGCGTGCCGTATCCACTCCGCCCACGGTGACTTCGGCAGTCCTGTTTCCTTCGGTGCCGCCGGGTTTGATCTCCCATTGGTGAAAGGCGCTACTGACCCGGGCGATTTGTTCACGGGATATACTGCCCAGGGGGATGGTGCCTGTTTTGCGGGGCAGCCGGGTTGTGACCAGCCGTTTGGGCAAAAGGTCCGAAAGAAGGGATTTCACCTGTTTTTTGACACCCGCTGCCCGGGCTTCTTCCAGGGTTGCGGCCAGATCCGTGTCCGGCAAAAGATCAATGGTGATGGCCTGGCCGGGCTGCCAGTAAGAAGATACCTGGAGGATCACCGGACCGGAAAGTCCCCGGTGAGTAAAAAGGATATTTTCAGTAAAGCTGATATCGGGCAGGCTCACCTTGGCCTTCACCGCAATGCCGGCCAGTACCTGGAGAGACTTCTTGTCCCCGGGCTGGAGGGTGAAGGGCACCAGGCCGGGCCGCGGCGGCACCACAGAAAGACCGAACTGCTCTGCGAGCCGATAGCCTAAAGGGGAGGCGCCTGCTCCGGGGATGGAGATGCCGCCGGTGGCGATCACAAGTGACTCCGTATCCAGGACTCGCCTGCCGGCTCTGATTCGGAAGCGCGGCTGTCCCTTGGTCGTTTCACTGTTCTTTGCAACCGCTTTATGGCGGCTTACCTGGTTTATTTCCGTGTTCATGGCAAAGGTGACACCTGTCTTTTGGCAGGCGTCCATAAGCATATCCAGGATCTGGGAGGCTTTATCACGGCAGAACAACTGGCCATGGTCACGCTCTTCGTAGCGGATGCCCGCAGACCTTATCCAGTCCAGAAAATTCCGGGCCGAGAACCGCTTCAAGGCGGATTTACAAAAATGGGGGTTCCGGCTGATGAATTGTTCCGCAGACACTTCCCGGTTGGTGAAGTTACAGCGTCCGCCGCCGGACATGAGAATCTTTTGTCCCGGCCTTTTGTTATGGTCCAGCACCAGTACCTGTCGCTGACGCTGCCCGGCTTCTGCAGCGCAGACAAGTCCCGAGGCCCCGGCACCGATGATGACCGTATCCCAGTTCTCAACCACGTATTTTAAGGCGCTCCTTTTTCAGCCATTGGTTCGTTCTATAAAAGGTGTTGATGATGTGCTGATCTTTTAAAGGGGATGGTCTGGTTTGTCAAGTTGCCCCTGGTGAGCACGCCCGGAGAAGAACCTGAAGGGGGTGACAATTATACCTTACCCGTATTGACAAGTGTCCGGAATCCATATACGAATACCCATTCAGAGGCACCGCATCATCAGGAGAGTGGGCAAACCATGCGTAAACACAAATTATTTTTTTGTCTGTTGCTGGCGGTGGTGCTTTTTTCTTCCCCGGTGTCCGCCGGCCGGCTGACCATTCTTACCGAAGATTCTCCCCCGGGAAATTTTATCGATGCAAGCGGAAAACTCACCGGCTGCGGTGTTGAGATTGTCCGGGAGATCATGACGCGGCTTGGGGGGGTGGAAAAAATCCGTGTGCTCCCCTGGGCCAGGGCATATAAAATGGTGGTGCAGAATCCTGATATGATGCTCTTTTCCACCACCCGGACCGCCCAGCGCGAAAACCTGTTTAAATGGGTGGGGCCCCTCATGAAGATCGAGTGGGTATTCCTGGCAAGGAAGGGCAGCGGTGTGGCCATCACGTCACTGGATGATGCCAGGACCGTTAACCGCATCGGTACTTACAGGGAGGATGCCCGGGAGCAATTCCTCTTGTCCAAAGGGTTTACCAACCTCCATCCTGCCAATGAGATGCGGCACCTGCTTCGAATGCTGGAAAAAAAACGCCTGGATCTGGTGGCAACGGCAAAAGTGGCCTATACCCCTTACCCCAGGAAAGATCCCGTCCCCATGGATAACTTTGAGATCGCCCACACCTTTAAAGAGGTGGCACTCTACATGGCATTTTCAAAACTGACGGACGATACCATTGTAAACCAATGGCAGCGGGCTTACAGCGAACTGGAAGAAGAAGGGTTTATCCATGCGGTGAACCAAAAGTGGTTAAAGTAGAGTCGGTTTAAAAGCGCACAATCTTTTTTTTAAGTGCCTCAATCAGCATCTTTACAAATTCATCCCCGTTACCGAAAACAATCCGGAGCGGCACGGCAATGGCCCCGCCCAGCAATGCCAGGGATGCTGCGGCTTTACCGATCAATACCGTGGCCCAAAACGCCGCCCCCATGCCGACTTTGGATTTCCAGGAACTCTCGTCCCAGCCGGTGCGCTTTAGCTCCACAGCGATTTTTTTGATAACGGGAAAAAGAATGTTGGCGTTTTTTGTAAGATCAATGATGTCCTGGAGTTTTTCCCGGCCGGATTTGTCGCTTTTGCGCAGGTCAAGCAATTTGGTGGCCCAGCCCTGCAGCGCGATGGCTTCTTCTTTGGTAAGGTCGGCCAGTATCCGGTTGATGATGTCTGAAAGTCTCTGTGTGTGTTCGGTCATGGGCTTACGCCTTTGCTATGATTGTGTGCTGCCTATGTGCGTTGTATGTTTGGGTTCCTTACCACAGATGCGCTTGTGCTGCCAAGTGGCATAAACCGTCTGGTTTGGATTTTGCTATAGTCTTTATTGTAAGCCCCAAAGCGGAAAGAATTGCCGCCTTTGGATTTGACCGGGCGGTATCCATATGGTTTTCGGAGGAATTTATGGTACTATTCAGCAAAATCCTGGGTGTTCAGAATGTCAGGACTGCGGATGGTGGGCTGTCCCGGTCCGCCGGAAGCCGGGCACTGGGAAGTAAAAGACAGGTGGACCGGCGCAAGCGAAAGGTGGACAGACGGCGAAGCGTTCGAAACGGTGTGTTTGTCAGTCTTTCCGGCCGGCCGGACCGGAGAAGGGGAGGAGACCGGCGGCGCAAGTTTTCGGCCCGGAAAGGGCCTGAATTTGAATCCACCCTGAAGGACCCTGATAAGAAACGCAGGGGATGGACCGCCTGATATACCCGGACTAATTGGGGCTTTTTTTTACCTTCAACAATTTGCTGCCCATACCGTTCATGATATTGAACAGTTCGCGCCGGATGGTTTCAGGATCAAAGCCTGCCCGGGTGAGCCGCTCCATGAGTTCATCAAATTTTTCCCGCCGTTTGATACCCGCTTCGGTGGGCACGCGGCGGTCGCTGAAACCGGTAACCAGGGTGGCACCGCATAGACAGTTCCTGAACAATTCCACGACGACCCCTTCCTCTTCGTCCAGATCGGCCCGCAGACCACTGGACTGCCTCAGCCGCCGGGTCTGGGAAATAAAATCATCCACACTGTCGTACTGCCTGCCGCAGGCTTCACATGCCTTGGGAAAGAGGAGCTCGGACAGAGCGGTCAGTCCCTTGTAAAGGTCGAAGTCATCGGTGTTTATGTCAGCCATGGGTCTCTCCGGATTATTTTTTCATTGTTTAGCTTTGGTGTTGCATCGGGCCGCATTCATTGCCGTCACCGGGCAGCGGTCAGGCCGTTTGTTTTTCATAGATAAGGTAGCGGGTTTTGAACAAGTTATCAACAGCGTTTTGAACAGTTTTCAATTCCTTTTGAACACCGCAGCAAATCCTATAAAAAAGATGAGTTATCTTAGTTATGAACAGGTTTTCAACCCTGTTTTAAACATCGTTTTGAACAGGCTGGGCTAAATTTTGTTTTATGGACAGGTTTTAAACAAGTTATCAACAGCGTTTTGAACAGGGTCAGCATTTTTAATGGCAGGCGTGCGGAGGGGTACGGAACGCAAAAAAAGATTATATTTTTAAGGGCCAGCAAATTGGGCATGGGTCGGGCGTTAAATCCTGTTCCAGATCCGCGGATGCCTTAAAAGGCTTTTATTTTGATTTTTCCATGGTTTTCAGTTAGAGTTCTTACACAAGCATGATA
Source organism: uncultured Desulfobacteraceae bacterium (assembly GCA_913041495.1). Classification (GTDB taxonomy): domain Bacteria; phylum Desulfobacterota; class Desulfobacteria; order Desulfobacterales; family Desulfobacteraceae; genus Desulfobacter. Next base: position 6,177 of record CAJWHT010000240.1, read on the forward strand.
TCTTCATTTCAAACGAAAGACGCATGTATTATTTTTCCAACCGGCTTTTTTCGCCGGATTTAAGAACGATGATCCACCGTTCAGTGGACCGTGTGTGAAAGGAAAGAACGTGAATCCACCCTATCCGTTACAACTGCCCGAGGCACTGATCGGCAGAGACGCCTCAAAGGCTGAAATGCTTGACGCCTTTAGGGAAACCTGCCGGGGAAATGCCGGTATGCTTGTGGTGCCGGGGCATTCGGGTATGGGGAAGACTTCGCTTGTGGAATGGCTTGCGGAACCGGTCCGGAACCGTAACGGTCTCTTTGTTCAAGGAAAGTTTGATCAGTATCATCAGAATCTTCCCTACTATGCGGTACGCAAAGCCCTGGAGCGGCTCTGGGATCAGATTGCCACCTTTAACCGGGTAACCCGGGAAAAAATTCATGATGACATCAGGGATGCATTGGGGGGCCTGGGGCATTTGCTGGTGGAACTTATCCCTGATATCCGGGGGATTTTTCCCGAAAGCGGCGGAGCAATCGATGCCGGTATCGGCTTTGCGGAAGCCCGGCATAGGTTTGCCTTTGTAATCCGGAACTTTTTAAAGGCGGTGAGCCTGCCCGAGCATCCCGTGGTGCTGTTTCTGGATGACTGGCAATGGGCGGATGCGGCTTCCCTGGAACTGATCAAAGGCATTCATACGGATACCTGCCTGAAGTATTTCCTGCTGGTGGCATCTTACAGGGATGAGGAGGTCGGTCCCCATCATCCGTTGCACACACTTTTGTCCGAGTTGAACCGGGAGGCGAAACCGCCGGTGGTGGTATGGGTGGGGCCATTGGCCAGGTTAGATATCGAGGCGTATGTGGAAAGCGCCCTGGATGCCCCTGTGGCTGAAAAGAAGCGGTTTATCGACCTGATTTACAGTCAGACCCGGGGCAACCCGTTTCATATCAGGGCCTTTCTCTCCTTTTTACATGAAACTGAAAAGCTTGCGTTTGATTCGTCAAAAAAACTCTGGCGCTGGGATGCCGGCACGGATCTGCCGATAGACATCGTAGACCTTTTTGTCCGGCGTCTGAAGCGGTTCGGCCCTGAAAGCCGTGATCTCATCTCACTGGCAGCCTGCCTGGGCAACCAGTTTGACGGTGCGTCTCTTCAGGCGATCGGGGGCTGCACCCCGGATACCTGCCGGGATCTGATAGGAAACTTCATAGATGCCGGCCTGGTGGTCAAGGTGGGCAGTGGTGCCGCCTCGGATGACACCGCCTACCGTTTTTTCCATGACAGGGTACAGCAGGCGGCCTTTCAATTGATTGCCCCTGCCAAGCTGCCGGTCCTCCGTCTTAAAATCGGGCGGCTTCTGCTTGCCGGACTGGACCGCAAGGCCGTTGACAACAGCTTGTTTGAGATCCTTGACCACCTGAATGCCGGTGCCGGCCTCATCCAGGACAGGGCAGAACAGATGGAGATGGTGCGGCTGAATATGGCGGCTTCTGCCAAAGCGCGGGCTGCAACCGCCTACCAG
>CAJWHT010000241.1 GCA_913041495.1 uncultured Desulfobacteraceae bacterium
ACAGTCCCGGGTAATGGTAAATGCCATTATGTGTCTCCTTTATTACGGTATCTGATTTTAGGTCTCAGGCGATGGATGCCACCCGGTTGACGGTTTCCTGCGGGGGGATGCCGGTTTCCCGGTCCCATCCGAACAATTCCCAATAGTCCTTCATCATGGTTTCCACATCCACGGTGCGGCCCTTGTTGGCCCCTTCGGTCTGGGGGGGCGAGCCCACCAGGCGGTCCGGTGCGCGGTTGGTTTTAGGGGCGATGCCGTGCTTAACGTTGAACGCCTGTTTCAGGATCTGGATGTTGGTCCCTTTTTCCATGTATTCTTCCGGGGTGTACTGCCAGCCGGTGGCGGCGTTGAGCCAGTCGAAGATCCGGATGCGCTCGGCCCCCATAAATCCGCCGAACAGGCAGGCACCGGCCCCGTTCATTACGTTGAGAAATTCGGAGTTTGCCTTGCCCACCCGGGCATGTTCCTTGTTCTTCTTGTACTTGCTGGATTTCCAGGTGGCAAGGCCCGGGTTGGGAACCCCCTTCACCTTTTTCCAGAGCTGATACATCTCGTAGTAGAGGCCTGCGCCATTGGTGTGGCGGCCCGGGGCCGGGTCCACGCTGTAGTGCAGGGCAAAGCCGGGATCATTCCTGGAGTCGTGCATGGCCGGTTCCTGGCCGCCGCAGTGCAGGGCGATTTCCTTTGCCTCGTCTCCCAGGCGTTCGGCCGCCGCTTTGACCCCGTCCGCCAGGATATCTCCGATGCCTTCCCTTGTGATCATTTTTTCAATCAGGAACTCCACCGCTTTGGGATCTCCCCATTCCAGGGTCTGGCCGGAGGTATCACCGGGCTTGATGATGCCTTTTTCCCAGCATTCCATGGCAAAGGCCACCACATGCCCGGCGGAGATGGTGTCCATGCCGGCACGGTTGAGCAGTTCGTTGAGGTAGAAAATACCGTCCACATCCTTGTTCATGACAAAGCCGCCCAGGGAAAGCACGGTTTCGTACTCGGGCTTGTGGGTTTCAGGGAAACGGCCGGCCTTGTTGCAGATCCCCCCGCAGCCCAGGGGGCAGGAGTAGCAGTGGAATTTCTCGGTTTCATGTTTGGTGATGGCATCGGGATTTGAGGACAGGGATTTGAAAAATCCCCAGTCACGGCTGGAGCCCAGCCAGTTTTTGATGGGGGAGTCCCCCATTTCCACGGAGGTCTGGTTCATGGACACCGTGCCCCATTTCCGGAGCATGATCTTGTAAAGCAGACCGTCCTGGGTGGCCGTGAAGGGAAGGATACGCATGAGTGCACCGATGGGGGCGGTAAGCCATCCCGGCACAAACGGCGGCTGGAACTGTATCCATTTGTTGCAGATCGCCGAGATTTCCTTCATCTCCACCCGGTTGTGGACGGGAATCCGTTTCTTGCCTGAAAGCACCAGTGCCTTGAGGTTTTTGACGCCCATCACGGCACCCAGACCGGATCGGGCCGCCATCCGCCCCTTGTCCGTGGACACCCCTGAAATCAGGGAGCGGTTTTCCCCGGACTGGCCGATGCAGGCCACCCGGGCATTGGGATATCTTTCCTGCAGCATCTCTTCGGACGCCACCGCATCCCGGCCCCAGATACCCTCAGCGGGCCGAAGTTCCGCCCCGTGGTCATCCACGTGGAGATATACGGGGTCTGTGCTGATGCCTTTGAAAAAGATGCCGTCCACCCCGCAGCGTTTGATGGCCGGCGAAAAAGAGCCGCCGCAGTTGGCCTCGCCCCAGCCCCCGGTGAGGGGAGACAGGCCTGTGATCATCCAGCGCCCGGTGAAAAGTGAGCCTGTGCCGGTGAGAAGACCGGACACGAATCCCAGGATGTTGTCCGGCCCCATGGGATCGGCGCCTGCGGGAATCCGGTGGTAAAGCACGTGGGCGGCAAGCCCCATGCCGGAAAGAAACGATTCGTAAACCCTGGGCGAGATTTTTTCGAAAGTGATGGTGCGGTCCGTCAGATCCACCATCATGATCCTGCCCATAACCCCTTTTGATGTCATTGATATTCTCCTTGGCTTGGCGTAATTTGGTTGGGTTACCCTTTTTTGATGCGGGTGGGATCCAGGGGAACCCCTTCCCATGCGGCTTCGGTCACCATCAGGAAATCCTCATAATCCATGTCTTCCGGATTGTAGAAGATGGCCCCGTCCCCCATGGCGGTGGCGGCGATTTCCGGCAGCTTATCTTTGGGCACCATGGGGGTGCCGTCATGGCCTTTCAAATCCTTGAAACGTGTGGCATGACGGCCGGAGGTGATCTGGTTGAGTTCTTTGTTGAATTCCCGTATCCAGTCAATGGCGGCCTGGGCCCGTTTGTCCGCCGGGGTGGATACCACGGCTTCGGGGCCAGCCAGGGGCAAAAGGAGATCTGCGATCCGGTCTTCGGCCTTGTGCAGGTTGTACTCCAGGCCGTAGGGCAGGAGGATGGCCATGCAGGTGCCGTGGGGCACGTGGCAGACAGAACCCACGGAGTGGCCGATGGCGTGTACCATGCCCACCATGGCGTTGGAAAACGCGATGCCGGCCATGGTGGCGGCCGTGGCCAGGGCCAGACGGCCGTCCTTATCGGAGGGATTTTTGATCACGGAAACCAGGTGTTTGCTGATCAGGGTCATGGCTTCCCGGGCGTGGGCGTCGCTTAAGGGATTCTTGGACATCATCACCGTGGATTCCACGGAATGGGCCATGGCATCCATGGCGGTGGCCGCCGTGATATGGGGCGGCAGGGTCAGGGTCATCCGGGGATCCACCACGGCAGCGTCCGGCAGCAGGAAGTAGGAGGTGAAAAGCATTTTCCGGTTGTTGGCGTGGTCGGCGATGACCGCCACCAGGGTGACCTCGGAGCCTGTGCCCGCTGTGGTCGGCACGGCGATCAGCGGCCGCAGGGGGCGTTTCAGGGCCCCGGCGCCGGTGAATTCCATGAGGTTGTCCGAATCTTCGGATACCAGGATGTTGATGCCCTTGGCCGTATCCAGCACAGAACCGCCGCCTACGGCGATAATGGCGTCACAACCTTTTTCCCGGTAGACATCGGCCAGGCGGTGGACCACGTTCAGGTCCGAATCCGGGGGCACATCATCTTCAATGGTGGGGATGGTAAGGTTTCCGCCCAGGGCGGTTTCCACCACATCCACCAGGCCTGCGGCCCTGACCCCCTTGTCCGTGAGGATCATCGGGGCCGAAGATCCCATGGCTGTGAGCAACGAGGGGATCTGTTCCAGTCCGTCATGGCCGGCGACAATCTTTACCCGGCAGCAGAATTCAAAATAGTCAGGTATGTACATGGTGTCTCCTTTACCCTAAGGGGGCGGTTACCGGGCTGCCGTCGCAGGCATGGGTTAGTATGCATTTCAGGACGTCTTGAGCCGTGTCCCGGGTGATATTTTGGATGTTTTCATCCGCGGCAAGGGCGGTGAGGGCGTCGCGCTGCCAGCCGGCCTCCGCCAGGGTCCGGGGGGTATGGCCGCCTGTGACGGCATGAAGACCGTTGAGCAGCCCGCGGATGGTTTGGACGGCGGTGACCGGCTGCTGGGATACCGGCACCGTGCTGAAGCGTTCCATGCCTGAAAGGGGCAGCAGCAGGCTGCCAAAACGATCCCGGCCCAGGGTTTCGAGGACCGCCGGCAGTAGGACGGTCATAATCATCCCTAAGGAGACCCGGCCGCTGTCGCCTGAGATTTCCCGGCCCAGCGCAAGGGTCAGCAGCGGGCGTGATCCGTCGGTGAGGTAGCCGCTGATGACGGCGGCCTGGACCAGTTGTTTCTGCCATCCGGCTTCCGCTTTTTTCCGCAGCTTTAAGTTGGATTCCGAATAGCTCCCGATCATCTGCGCCAGGGGGACTGCAGCCAGTTCAACAAGGGCGGCGGCATAGGCCCTGGCCGGCGGGTTGCCTGACAGGGCATGAACCTCGCATCCCAGGGCCAGGCAGAACAGGGCGGCATCCAGGAGGCTGTCCCGGTCGTCGGGGATCAGCATGGCAGGGTCAATCACGGCCTGGTCCGGGGCGAGATAGGGGGAGGTGAAGGCCTTACGGTTGAAGGTGACCGAGGCGGCGGTTGCAGTGACTGTGTCCACGCCTGTGGGAATATAGATCAACGGGTTGAGGGGGGCTGTGATGTCTGTGCCTTTGAGGGCGTCCGGCCCGAGGGTCACAGCGATGTTCAAGGCTTTGGCCATGTCGGCGGCAGCCGCCTTGCCCACGGCGATGATGGCGTCATACCCCTTTTCGCGGTAGGTGGCATACATGTCGCGGATGAATTGCGCCGTCGCCTCCGGTTTTTTCTTTGATCCGCTCAGTGCAGGTTCCGGCACAGCCGGGGCAATTCCCAAAGTCATGCCGGAATCCTTGAAGGCCCGGATCAGGCATTTGTGACGTTTTAGCTTCCGGCTTGCCGCGTCCTGGATCACCATGGGTTTTTTGGCGCCCATCCCGCTCAGTTCAAAGGGGAGGTGCTCCAGGGCATTGGTGCCGGCCGAGGTTTTGGTCCGGCAGAGAAAAGAAAAATGGGTGGTCATGTGATCCTCCGACTTAAAATCCGATAAGGGTTCTGATGAGTACCAGGGCCCGGTCCAGGGTGTGGCGTTTGAACGACCACCTGGGGTAACGTTTGATGGCCAGTTTGGCAATGGGCTTGGGCAGAAGATAGACCTGGACGATGTCCAGCACCCGCACACAGGCACAGGCGTTAGGAACGTCGCCGCAGACAAAGAGGCGGTCCCTGGCATTGGCCACCGGGGTGCTTTCCCGGAAGGTGAACATGGTAAAAAGGTTGCCTAAGCTTTTTAGCCCCATTTCCAGGTGGATATCATGTTTATCCGGATTTCCCCCCTTGTATCTCACCCGGCCGATGGCATCCTTGCCCACGATCATGTAGGGACCGTTGGGAAAGGCCCCCAGGCAAAAGGTGTATTCGTCGGGCATATTCTCAAATTCTTTTGCGACCTCTTTGTCCACCTTGGCGGCTGCCTGAACCGCCCGCCCCACAAACCAGAGCATGATGCCAAGGTAGATACGCGTCAGGTAACGCTTCCCGGGTTTGATTTCTGCAAAAGCCTCCATGGTCCTCCCCCTTGATTTTCGGTGTTGATAATAAATGCGCTACTTCAGTCGGCCGAGCGACCGACAATGAATATACGAGTGAATACTATTTTTTGTCAAGAAGATTTTTATCCCCCTCTTTTTTTATGATATCAATCCATTGCCCGATTTTATTTGCAGCTGCTATTTTTTATTTTCCCACCCTTGCACCCCGTTAAAAGATACGTTAAAAGATAGAGTGATAACAGTGTTTACTATAGTAAATTGCTTCATTATTTCGACCGTATTTTGAAAGGATGTGTATCATGTTGAAAAAAGAGATCCAGGACAATATCGTCATTGCCACCCTGACGGACGGGGCCTCCAATGCCGTCACCATAGAGACCCTGCGCCAGCTGAAAGCCATCGTGGATGAAGTGAACGAGACCGATGACCTCAAGGGTATTGTCCTGACAGGGGAAGGGCGGTTTTTCTCCAGCGGTTTCAGCCTGCCCATGTTTGTGGGGTTTGAATCTGATGACGAGGTGATCTCCTTTTTTGAAGAGGAAGAGCGGATTCTGCTGGATTATTTTACCTGTGCAAAGCCTGTGGTCTGCGCCATGAACGGTCATTCCGCAGCCATGGGACTGATTCTGGCCATGGCCTCCGACTACAGGATTGTGAAAAACCACCCCAAAATCAAGCTGGGCATGAGTGAAATCAAGATCGGTTTAGGACTGTCCATCGCCCAGGCGGCAGTGGTCCGGTTCGGCCTGGATTCCGACAAGCGCTACAGGGATGTCATGTATTTCGGTGACATGGTGGGTGTGGACAAGGCCCTTGAAATGGAGTTGGTGGATGAGGTGGTGGAAGGAGACCAGCTTATCGCCCGGGCCAAAGAGGTGATCTGCACCTGGATCGATACCCCCAACCGCCCCTTTATCCAGATCAAGCAGGGGCTGAAATTCGCCACCGCCGAAACCATCCGCAACGACCTTGAAACCCGTCCCTGGCAGGACCTCATGGCTAAAACGCTGATGAACAAGGATGTGAAGGCCACGCTCTCTTTTGTCCAGGCGGCCATGGAACAAAAGAAGTAAGCGCAGAAGATTTCCGAACCAATATCTTTTTGAATACACCCGGACAGACCGGTCTGTACGGGTGTATTACTCTTTATCCCCGAATCTTTTCGCAATTCGTTTGATGGTGGTTTCGATTTCCACAAAGGCATCCACGATCACAGGATCGAAAAGTTTTCCCCGTTCTTTGCGGATGATGCCCATGGCTTTGTCGTGGGAAAACGGCGGTTTGTAGCAGCGCCTTGAGATCAGGGCGTCGTAAACGTCTGCGATTGCCATGATCCGGCCGGACAGGGGGATATCCTCTCCAGACAGTCCCTCGGGATACCCCGTACCGTCCCATTTTTCGTGGTGGGTGCCGGCTATATCTTCGGCCATGGCCAGGTAGTTGCTGCCCTCTATTTTTTCGGCCGCCTGCCGGAGGATGATCCGGCCATAGGTGGCATGCATCTTCATTTGCCTGAATTCATCATCGGTAAGTCGGCCGGGTTTCAAAAGGATGTTGTCCGGAATGCCCACTTTTCCGATATCGTGGAGGGGAACGGACAAAAACAGGGTCTCAATATATTCGTCGGTAAGCCAGTCTGCAAACCGTCCCTTTTTCCTGAGATGAAGGGCCACGGCACGGGCGTAATGCTGTGTCCTGACAATATGCTCTCCGGTTTCCGGGTCCCGGGTTTCCACCATGGAGACCATGATTTCCATGGTGAGTTGCTGGGCCGCGGAAAGTTTCTGGTACCACATGAAGGCAGCCCTTTTTTCCGAGACAAACCGGGTGAAGGCGATGAGAACGAAAAGTGTCGTGGCCAGGGCCAGGGGGAGGGCGGGAGAAACAAAGATGCGTCCTGTGGCGTACAGGGCGGCGCTTGCCCCGAATACCAGGCCTGTGCCTGCAAGGAATCCGCCCGAAAGCACCCCCGGCCCCTGATTCCGGTAAAATACGGCAACCAGGAGGAACCCCAGCAGGAGGCAACCCACAGCCACCGCTGTTTTTGCCCAGTCCGGCCGGCGGATCAGGCGGTTGCTGGCCATATTGTCCAGAAGCACCGCAGAGACCTCAATCCCCGGAAAGTGGGGATCAAACACCGTGGGGTGGATATCGTTGAGTCCGACGGCCGAACTGCCCACAAGGATGGTCCGCCCCCGGATTTTGGCCGGGTCAAAGTTTCGGTTGAGGATATCGATGGCTGAAATATAGGTAAATCCGAAGGCCGGCCGGTTGAAACTCATATGGGCATAGCCGTCCCGGGTGATGGGAATCTGTGTATCACCTGCTTCCAGGACAAGACCGGTTGATGTGCTGACGGCCTTGACGTCGCTGATTCCCCGTTCCATCAGGAACAGGGCCAGGGAAAGATGGGGCATCACCCCGTCGTGATAACGGATCAGGAGCGGGGTTTTTCTTACCAGTCCGTCGCTGTCGTAGCGGGTATTGATAAAACCGGCCGAGGACAGGCGGGTTTCGATTTTCGGCACGTTGCACAATGTGCCTT
>CAJWHT010000242.1 GCA_913041495.1 uncultured Desulfobacteraceae bacterium
AAATTTATCCTGAAGACTATGTCAAAAATAAAATCCCCTCGATAGTGTAACCAGAGGATACACTATTATTAATAGCATTGTCCTAAAATGGAAGGCGGGATAAGGTTTTAAGTCTTGCACTTGGTCTTGCGTTTTAATCCAAAATATAGAATCAAAACACCATAAGAAATATTTGGTAAGTTCAAAACATCAAAACACCTGATAATACAGCGATCCGCGTGGATTGAGGATGTGTGAAAATGGCGCACTTCTTTCTACGAATCAAAGGGGCTTATACCTCGTGGAAAAGCCAGGGATGGTTGCAGGCCAGGGGGGCCAGGCAACCGGTGGCGGGGTGGTCGTAAGCGGCGTCGATTTTCGGGGCGTCAGGACCGACAGAACCGGAAATCGCCGCTATCCTGACGCTCAGGACGAGCGGCAGGATTTTAGCGTCGGTCCACCCCGGTGCCGGCTGCCGGGTATATGATATCCCTGCCGCCACCATCCGCCATCCGCCTTCCGCCTTCCGCCTTCCGCCCTTCCCCGTTCACCGCTGCACCTGCCTTGCCGCCTGGCTTGACAACGGCAGCGCAGGTCGTTAGGTTTGGGTATCTTTAACTCACCGGAGGCCGTGCTATGTATCGATACAAGAAACTCATGGTGGAACTCAAGCTGAACGACCTGGATACATCGCTGATCCGGTATGCGGGTCTGGTGTCGAAAATGGCGGGATCCTCCGAGATCAACTTTGTTTTTGTTTCTGATTCCTTTGATATTCCCGAGGAGATCAAGCGGCTTTACCCGGAAGTGTCGTCGCCGGTGGATGAAACCGCGGTGCAGAAGATGAAGGACCGGGTTGCAGCGGATTTTAAGGGGCACCCGGATACCCGGCTGACCTTTGACGCCGTGGAGGGGCAGATGCCTGCGGCGCTGATCCGGCGGGCCGGGAAGGCGGATATTGATCTTTTGATGGTGGGGCATGTGTTCAATACCCAATTTGCAGACGCGAATCTGCCGGAAAAGATTGTGCGTAAGGCCCCCTGCTCAGTGCTGATCCTGCCGGAGAATACCCCGCCGGATATATCTTCGGTTCTGGTGAGTGTGGATTTTTCAGATCATTGCCGGAATGCCCTGGATGTGGGATCTGCCTTTGCCAAGGCCGCGGGGCTGGATACGTTGAATATCGTGAATGTCTGCCAGGTGCCGGCCGGGTATAAGAAGACCGGGAAAAGCTATGCGGAATTCGGAAAAATCATGATCGGCGATGCCAAGGGGAAATTGAGACGGTTTCTTCCCACCGTGGATCTCAAAGGGCTGAAAATTGCGCCGTCCTATGCCATATCCAGGGATGTGGTGCAGGGCATTAAACGGTTTGCGGAAAATCAGGGGGCCAGGCTGGTGGTGATCGGGGCCAGGGGGCGCAGCGGGGATCTGGCGGCGATTCTGCTGGGCAGTGTGACCGAAGGATTGATACGGACCCTTGAAAAACCCCTGCTGGCAGTGAAAAAAAAGGGGGAAGGGCTGGGCATCTTTGAAGCCCTGACGTTCAGCAAGTAGTAGTAAAGCACAGGAACGCTTTGAAACCAATTTATTATTTTAGGGTTATCTCATTTCCAATGAATTGAATCTATCCGTCCGGTATGTTAAGGACTAACCAATATTCTTTGAAATGGAAAATCAAACCCGATGATTAACGGTGAGCCGACTCTATGTATCATAAACATTCCTGCCTGATATCATTTATTTTATCGATTCTTTTTGTGGTAACGGCTGCAAGCCTTCCTCTTTGCGCCCAGACATTCAACAGCGGTGTTTCCAAAGAGCATGCCGACGGTGTTGTGGCCACCATTGTGGCGCGGGTCGCTGAAAAACTGGATATCGGCCTCAGGATGCGCCACGCCCCTTTTGCACGCCGGCTGGTAATGATGAAAACCGGCGATATCGACATCATGGGAGGGCTTTTGAAACGGGAGGAACGCACGGATTTTATTCACTTTGTGGATCCGCCCTATGTCGAGTCCGGCCGGAGAATCTTTTTTGTGCGGAAGGGGGAAGCGCAACGGATCAGGTCCTATGAGGATTTGTACGGGCTGGAAATCGGGACCAAAATCAATGCAAAATACTTTTCCCGGTTCGACCGGGATGAAAACCTGATAAAACAGCCGGTCTCAAGCGTTTCACAGAGCTTTAAGAAACTGATGCGCAATCGTATTGACGCGGTGGTGTACAACTACCGGTCCGGATATACCGAACTTTTGGAAATGGGGCTGGCCGAGCAGGTGGAGCCGGCAGCATATTATTTTGAGGGTGATAACCCGGTGTATATCGGCATATCCAGGCAGTCGCCGCTGATGGAGAGAAAGGCCGATGTTGAAAGGGTTGTCAGGGAAATGGTGGCCTCCGGTGAGATGAGCACCCTGATCAAAAGATTTTACAGTTACCTTCCCGGTAAAATGTAATCTCCCGGGGGGAATCCCCCATCAGGCTTCCAGAAGGCTTTTGGCCTTGCGGACCAGGCTGCGGGTCAGTTCATCCAGGACCTGGGACTTCAGGTTCCAGCAATGCCAGTACAGCTTGGCGGTGACACAGCAGTCCGGGGCCAGGTCAATCAGGCGGCCGGTTTTCAGCAGGGTCTGGCTTTGCTGGTCCGGCAGTGATCCGTAGGCATGGCCCAGGGTAATAAATTCCCCATACTTTTCCACTGAGGGCAGATAATGGGCCGGGAGTTCTTGGGGCACGTCACCGAATTTCTGGTGGAGCAGCTTGTGCAAAAGTTCGTCATGCCGATCAAATATGAGTCCGGGCGCCCTGACGGCATCTTTGAGGGTGATGCCTTTGGGAAACCATTTTTCGGCAAACGCTGGGGTGGAAACCATGCGGTAATTCATGCGGCCCAGATATTCGATCCTGCACCCCTGGATGGGTTTGGCCAGGGTGCTGATGCAGCCCATCACCTCTCCGTCCTTGAGCATCCTGTGGGTCTGTTCCTGATCGTCCACCCGGAATTTTAGCAACGCCTTGTTTTCACGCAAAAAGGGGTGGACGGCGTCAATGACCCAGAAGGCGATGCTGTCTGCGTTGACGCCTAAGGCGATGGTGGTAAATGCCTTGCCTTCGGTTTCTTTTAATTCCCCCAGAAGATCGTCTTCCAGTCGTTTTACCTGAAGATAATGCTTGAGAATCTTCCTGCCGGCAAAGGTGGCCCGGGGCGGGGTGGTGCGGGCCACCAGCACCTGCCCCGTGATCTCCTCCAGGGTTTTTACCCGCTGGGACACCGCGGACTGCGTGATGTAGAGCGCTTTGGCGGCCTTGTCGAATCCCCCTTCCCGGATGACCAGGGCCAGGGCTTCTATGAGTCTGTTGTCAAGCATAGGCCGACAATTAGCACAACTAATTCAGAATATAAACGATTAATTTCACTGAAATCCCCCGGCCGCCGTTCTGCGGCCGGGGGAGAAGGGTAGAAGAAATCAGACCTTGAACAGGTTGACCGTATCCATGAGCTTGCCGGACAGGCGGTCCAGACCCCCGGCGCTGGTGTCGATGGAGGCGGCGTTTTCGGTCATGGCGGTGACCGCTTCGTTCACCTCACTGATATCCTTTGCGATTTCGTCGGCCACGCCGGAACTCTGGGTGACCTTTTCCGTGACTTCCATGATGCCTTCGGCCGCCTGGCTGACGTTGCCGGCGATCTCCTGGGTGGTGACGGACTGCTCTTCCACGGCGGCGGCTACGGTGTCGATCATCTCGTTTACGCTGCCGATGCCGGAGGTGACCTCTTCGATCTCCGCCACAGTGTCGTTGGTGGAGGACTGAATGCCCTGGACCTGTTCCTTGATTTCCAGGGTGGCCTCTGCGGTCTGCCGGGCCAGTTCCTTGATTTCCCCGGCCACGACGGCAAAGCCTTTGCCGGCTTCACCGGCCCGGGCCGCCTCGATGGTGGCGTTCAGGGCCAGGAGGTTGGTCTGTTCCGAGATGTCGGTGATGGTTTCCACCACATTGCCGATCTGCCGGGCGGAGTGGCTGAGTTCTCCCATTTTCTCGGATGCCGCCCGGGTCCGCTGAACCGCGTCGTTGGAGGTGACCCGGGTCTTTTCGGTATTCTTGGCAATTTCGGTGATGGTGGAGGTCATCTCTTCGGCAGCGGCGGAGACCATGCTGATGTTTGTGGAAGATTCCTCCACGGCCGCGGCCACGGAGTTCATGTTGCTGCTCATCTCCTCGGCAGCGGCAGCCACGGCATTGGATCTTTCGGACATTTTATCCGTACCTTGAGAAACCTCACCTGCGATGGTCAAAAGGCCCGAAGATGAGGTGTTGAGTTCTTCTGCGTCCCCTGCGATGCTTTGGATGATACCCTGCAGTTTTTCCACAAAGGTGTTGAACCACCTGGCCATCTCCCCGATTTCGTCACGGCTATCTGCGGAAAGGCGCATGGTCAGGTCCCCCTCCCCCTGGGCAATATCCTTCAGCCCGTCCACCATGAGGTTGATGGGCTTGATGAACCGGCCGGAAACGATCCAGGTCAGACCGCCGACCACCACGAACACCAGCAGGGTGATGAGCAGCACAATGGTCCGGATATTACCGGCCACCTCGGACAGCTCAGCTTTTTCGATCAAGGCCACGATCACCCAGTCGGTTTTTGCGGACTGGAAGGAATCCACCTGGTAGACGACGCCGTCAATCTCTGTTTCGAAGCTTGCGTGTTCCTCTTTTATCACCGCTTCCATACCCTCAATACCGGTGTCCTTCACGTACTTCAGGTTGTTCTTTTCGTTTTTGGGGTCCGCCAGGATCAGGCCTTTTCTATGGAGCATCATGGCGTATCCCGATTTTCCGATTTTGACACCGGTCATGATCTCTGCCAGCTTGTCCGAGGTGACATCCAGTCCGATGGTTCCGTAAACCCGGCCGTTTTTATCCTTAAAGGAACGGACATTGCTGACGATGACGGAGCCGGAGATGCTGTCGGTATAGGGGTCGGTGCGCAATATCTTGCCATTGTCATTCAACGGCAGGGTGAACCAGCCTTTCTTATTGGGGTCATAGCCTTTGTGGACATTCGTCTCCGGCCATTGGATATACCCGCCGTCTTTGGTGCCAAGGTAGACGTACATGGTACCGGGGTGGTTGATTGCATACTGGTTGAACGCCTCAAAGATCTCCTGCTCGATGCCACCGTTCTTTGAGGGGGTCATGGCCGTTTTTTCCGTGGTCGCCGCATAGCTTGTAATGCTGTTGTCCGCCTGCATTATTTTGGGATGGGTGGCAAAGGTATCAAGATTCCGGTCAAGATCGTCGTAAAAGACCCCCAGCATCTGTTCGATGCCGTTCACCTGCTGGGCCACATTGGCCTGGTGGGTATCGAACACGGATTTATTGATCAGGATACTGACGGCGATAACCACGGGAACCACCGTAACCAGTATCAATGACAGTGAAAACACGATCAGTTTTGAACGAATCGACTTCAGCATTTCCTTCTCCTCATCCCCGGTAAAAGGATAAATTGCGGCGGATCGGGCAGTATCGCACCATGCCGGTAAGAGCAGTCCGGCCCGCATTTTTCAATTGATGTGATTAATCGTCTTTTTAAGAATTAATCCGTTTTACAAATTGGTATAATATTTAGACAAAAAATACACAAATCCACATAAAATAGCAATGCGTATTTTTTTGAGCTGAATTGCCGAAGGTCAGCCAATGAAGCGGTTACAGATGTTTTGAACACGGCGGGCGGCAAGATCGAAATCCCACTTTGCCTTGTCCCGTTCCCCGGCCAGATTTGATGCGGCCCGGATTTCGATCACAGGAATATTATAGCATCCTGCCGTGTGAACGGCGGCTGCCCCTTCCATGGCTTCCATCACCGGGGAAAAGGCCTGATGAAGCTTACCGGCCGCCTCATCGCCCCGGGTAATCGCAGAAACGGTAAGGAAATCCCCCTTGACGATGCGGCAATTTTCTCCGGACAGGGCGTCACCGCACCGGTTCAGCCAGACATCTGTGGGCTCTGGGGTAAGACGGTAGACACCGCTGCGGGTGTCTTCATCTCCCGGGATCAGGTCAAAGGGCAGCGGGGAGAGCGTCGTTGATGCGTTGCCCACACCGGTGTGAATATAGCGCTCCCGGACGGCTGCCGCCACATCGCCGATATCGATGCCGGCCATGGCGTAGGCACCTGCGAATCCCGTGTCCATGATCAGCTCCGGGGTATGGTGTTCCAGATAGGCTGCAAGCCCCGTTGCGGTGTTAAAGACACCGGGCCCCGTGATCAGGCAGGACCAGGCCGTCTTACCTGTTTCGGAATCCGGCAGGGCATATGAGGTACTGCCGGATTTCCAGGTCTGTTTCACCAGGGAGGGAAACTGCGCCAGGAAAGGCGCCATCTCAAATGCCGTGGCGCAGAGTATGAGGCGGCCGCCCATCAAGCGCCCCTACCCTGCAATGGTGTTATGGATGAACCGCAGGGCCATGTGGTAGCCGAACCAGCCGAAGCCGGTCATCTGGCCTGTGGCGATGTCCGCGACCATGGATTTGTGGCGGAAGGCTTCCCGTTTGTGGATATTGGACAGGTGCACCTCCACGATGGGGCAGGAGAGCAGCAGCAGGGCATCCCGCAATGCCACGGAGGTATGGGTAAAGGCGCCGGGGTTGATGATAAGTCCTGACGGATCCTGCTCAAAAATCTGGTGGATGTGGTCCAGGAGCATGCCTTCATGGTTGGACTGGAAAAAGGCAAGGGTGATCCCCAGTTCCTGTGCCAGCGTCTCAAGGCCCTGGTTGATGTCGTCAAGGCTGAGGCTGCCGTAAACTTCGGGTTCCCGTTTCCCCAGCATGTTCAAATTGGGACCGTTGATAATGTGGACGGTGGGGGTCATAGGTGTTCCTAATAAAAATAACCGTCTTCCGGGACTGAGGATCTCACTGCCGGAAGACGGTTCGGTTGTTGTCTATACGACGCCCTTGGCCGCGGCGTCAAACCCCAGCTCAAACGCTTTGAGGTTTTTGTCAAGAAAGGACGCCTTGGTTCTGCGTTTGATGGCTTCAATCACGCTTTCCTTGGAGAACCCAAGGGCACCGGTCTGGATCAGGGCGCCCAGCAGGACGATGTTCACACTCATGGGGCTGCCTGCTTCCTTCGCCAGGGCCATGGCGTCGATGGCCACAAGGCCGGCGGTTTTTTCCTTGAGGACCCGCTTGATCTCATCCACTTCCGGGTAGGGGCCTTTGCCGATGCCCACGGTGAAAGGCGGCAGGGTGGCGGTGTTGGTGATGACCTGGGTATCCGGGCAGCATCTGCCGATGGCCCGCAGGGTTTCAGCCGGTTCAAATCCCAGAAGGATGTCGGCTTCACCGTCGGAGATGATGGAGCTTTTGGCATCGCCGAAAACAATGGCGGATTCCACAACCCCGCCCCGCTGGGCCATGCCGTGGATCTCGCTCATTCTCACTTCCACCCCTTCGATGAGGGCGGCTTCCCCCAGGACTTTGGATGCCAGCAGATTGCCCTGTCCGCCCACGGCGACGATAATCAGTCTTGTCGTTTTCATATGGATCTTCCTCTCCTTTTTATTTTTTATTGACAGGCTTCGCAGTCAGGGTCATCTAACGA
>CAJWHT010000243.1 GCA_913041495.1 uncultured Desulfobacteraceae bacterium
CCGTGGGGTCCGGTGCCAATAAAACCAGTGCGGACGAAATCCGGATCAAGCTGTCGGAACTTTGCTACAAAACCATCTCTTCGGATTTTGTGGAAGACAAAAAGCATATCGACCTGTCCAGCGAACCCCTGATCATCGTCTGTGCCGCAGGTACCCGTGAAAGTGTGCTGGGAGACATCATCAAGGATACGGCAATTTTCAGCGCCCATAAAGCCTGCCCCATCGTCATTACCACCGATGGAGAGGATCGGTTCGATATCTACGCCAAAGATGTATTTAAAATCCCGCCGGTCCAGGAGCATTTCGCCCCGATTCTCAACACGCTGGTGGGCCATATCTGGGGATATTACGCAGCCCTTGCCATCAACGAACGCTCCAGGTTCATCTATGAGGCCAAAACCCGGATCCAGGACACCCTGGATGATTTCCGCAGCAAGGGACACGACGCCTATGAGGTTCTCCTGGAAAACAGTTTCAGGGAACGGGTGGCCGCCTTTTACAACGAATTTTCCCAGAAACGCCGTGAAGGGGGATTCCCCGCCGCCATCGGCCTGGATACCATCGCCAACATCACCCTGCTGCTCAAGTACCTCTCCGGCCGGCTGCCGGTATCTGATTTTGAAATCGACTTCGGCATCAAGGGAACGCCCACCAATATGCTGTCCACATTTTTTGAGACCATGGGACAGGCCATCAACACCATGGCCCGGCCGGTGGACGCCATCAAGCACCAGGCCAAAACCGTTACGGTGGGCACCAGCCGTATCAGCGAAACCTTCGAAGGCCCGGCCTTTGACGCCCTGGCCGAGCATGGCCTCCTGATCTCCCAGCTCACCAACAAAAACGTGCTGGTCTTAAAGAACCTGCAGGAAATCATCTCAAAGGTCAACGGCGCCCTGCTCTACCGGGTCACCGGGCTAAACCTGCTGGGAGAGGTCACCCAGGACACCCGCATTCAGGTCGTATCCAAAACAGGGTCCCTGGTGAATGAGACCTCCCGGGTGGAAACGGATCACCGGTTGAAAGGTACAAAAAACATCATCGTCCGGGAGGGCAACGTTTATATCGGAAAAGGACGAAAGGACAATAAGAATATCCTGGTGATTCCGGTGATCTCCGCGTCTCCCACAAGCCCCAATACCATTGAATATCTCCTCTCCTTGAACGTCTCTTTCAAGTCTGCCGGAGAGGTCACCCTGCTCAAGAAGATCAAGGCCCTGGGCGGCAAGTATACCCGGCTCAAGGACTGGATTCTGGAAAGTGAGAACATTGCCTGGGATGACAAATACCTGAATCTTGTGGAAATCGACACCCTGTTCGGTGCCACGGCGGAAAAAGCGGTGGAAGCCATTATCCGGGAACTGCAATAGTCCGGTGACACGTTTTTAAAGGGGATTCCCGGTTCAGCCCAGGTGTGTTTTCAGCATGCCTGCCAGGGTATCCATGAGAAACGGCTTTTCAATACTGTCGGTAAAGCCGAAGGTCTCCGGAGATGCCACCGCCGTATCCTCAGAATACCCTGATGCCACAAATACGGGGACATTTTTGTCCATGTCACGAATCCTGGCCACGGTTTCCCGTCCCCCCATGCCGCCGGGAACAGTGAGATCCAGAATGACCGCGGCCGGCGGTTTCCCCTGGTGTGTCATCTGCTCGAACATCGAAAGCAGTTCATCCCCCTGGGCTGCGGCCTGCACCGAGAACCCCAGATCTTTGAGCATCTGCCCCAGCATCTCGCGGATTACAGGTTCATCATCCATGATCAGGATATCTCCCGTACCCCGATAGTCTACCGGATCTGGCGTTTCAGGATGCGCCATCACCTGCCCTGTTGCCGGGAGATAGATATCCACACAGGTCCCCTTTCCCAAGCTGGATGCCACCTGGATTTTACCGCCATGGCGTTTGACTATGGAATAGGAGGTGGCCAGCCCCAAACCACTGCCGGTCTGTTTGGTTGAAAAGAATGGATCAAAGATCCGGTCCAGGTATTTCGGGGCGATTCCCGTGCCGGTATCTGCCACGGAAATGCAGACATAAGGGCCGGGGTCAAGGATATTCTCCCCGGTTTCCCTGCTGATGACCTCGTTTTTTGCGGACAGGGTGACGGCCCCGCCGTCAGGCATGGCGTGTTGTGCATTTATCACGATGTTGTCGATCACCTGGCTGATCTGATTCCTGTCGTAATTACAGCACCACAGATCTTTTGGGATATCAAACTCACAGGACACCTTGGATCCGCTCAGGGCAAACAGGGCGGTTTCCTTTAAAAAGGGATCAAGGGGGGCGATTTCCCTGACAGGGCTGCCTCCTTTGGAAAAGGTCAACAGCTGATGGGTCAGGGACCTTGCCCGGTCGGATGACTCCAGGGCCTTGGTGAGATACAGGTCCACCTTCTCCTGTCTGTTGTGTTTCCTGGCAAGTTCCATAAACCCGAAAATGCCGCTCAGATAATTGTTGAAATCGTGGGCAATGCCCCCGGCAAGGGTGCCCAGGGCTTCCATCTTCTGTGCCTGCTCATACTGGGCTTCCAAAATTTTTCTTTCGCTGATATCGGTCAGATTCACCACCATCCCGTATATGGTATCTGTATTATCTTTGACCACGGCGGCGCTGAGGATGATGTCCAGGGTCCTATGGTCTTTGGTTTTGCGCCGGGTTTCAAAGGAAAGGGGCTCCCCGGTTTTAAAAATTTCGCGAATTTTTTCTGCGGATAATTCCGCCTGATCCTCCGGAACGAAGGGAATCGTCCGGCCCCGGAGTTCATCAAATTCCCAGCCGAACACCTGGGTAAAGGCCGGATTCAAGAACAGCGGATGTCCGTTGAGGTCATACATGACCATAGGGTCCGGATTGGCCTCCAGAATTGCCCGCAGTTGCTGTTCACTGGCTTCAAGGGCCTGCTCCGCATCTTTTTTGCCGGTAACATCACGGGTGATCCCCTCAACCCCCACGATTTCACCCTTTTCGTCCCGGAAAAACTGTGCATTGGTGGCTGCCCACCACACCGATCCGTCCTTGCGTTTGAGACGGGCTTCAAAATTTTTTACGTGGCCGTTTTTCCGAAGCAGCTCAAGAAAACTCACGCGCTCCTCGGGCACAAGATACACGTCCTCCGCCATTTTCATGCCCACAGCCTCTTCCACAGTGAAACCGGATAATGTCTCCACAGAAGGAGAAACAAAAATGATACGACCTTCAAGATCCGTCCTGTAAAGCAAATCAGGGGAACTGTCCACCACCATCCGATACGTGGCTTCACTTTGTTTGAGCTGTTTTCTAACCGTCATCAACTTCCGGAACTCCCGTTGCAGCAACAGGAACATCAACACGGAGGTGGCGATGACAAAGGCCCACCCTTTAAGGGTTTGCAACCGGTTGACCCAGAGCGGATCAGATACCAGCATCACAAGAATCCGGTCGGAAAACAGAATCCAGGCCCCTGAAAACACAAGGTAGATCAATGCAATTTTCAACGCCGGTTTACGATCGCTTGACGCGGATAAAAACGTTATCATTGGGAAGATCTCCTGGGCACCCATGAATTTCTTATGCCCCCGGCCGTTATCCAACGACTGCAATCATTTGTCCTGTGACATCCGGTTGACCCGGTAAGGCAGCCTGCGAATCAATACGATACCCATGTCAGACAAAACCAAAAAACGTAAAACGAATACAGCCATTGGGAATTGTTACATTCTACGCTTGCTCCCCTGTGTGCGTCAAGGCAAGGAGAAAATTTCCCTTTGAGGCCCCCAACAAGAAAATTAAGAGACTTGCCTATCCCCTGAATCTGGAATAATAATTGCAATTCAATTAAAATGATTGAACCGAAAATGAACGCAACACGAAACCTGCGGGGTGAGGGAATGGGCAAACAGATGACCGAGTTGTCTGCCGACGCAATGAAAACGATTCTTGACAACCTTTATGACGAGGTCGTGGTGGTGGATGCCACTGACAGGATCATCTATGCCAACAAGGCGTCGGAGCGCCACTACAGCGTCCGCAAAAAAAGCCTGGTGGGCAAAAAGGTCTATGAAATCCCGGCCTGGTTCAACTGGGAACCCAACACCCTGCCCATGGTGAAACGCACCAAAAAAAGAATCACCGTAGAGCAGACCTCCCCCATCGGAGAAAAAATCCTTACCACGGCCACACCGGTTCTGGATGACACCAATGATATCCAGATGATTGTATACAATGTCAGGGATGTGGCCCAGTTGGAATCCGTCAAACAGGATCTGGCCCTTACCCGGGAGCTGTTGGAGGAAATTGAGAACCAGGACGGGACAAAGCTGTTCTCTTTGCCCGACACCGACATTGTGGCAACGGACCGGGAGATGCAAAAAATTATCACCCTGGCGGAAAGCGTGGCCGTGGTGGACGCCACGGTTCTGATCCAGGGGGAATCCGGGACGGGTAAGGGTCTGATGGCCAAGTTCATCCACAACAACAGCCTGAGAAAAGAAGCGCCCTTTCTGGCCATCAACTGCGCAGCCATCCCCGAAAACCTTCTGGAGTCAGAATTGTTCGGGTACGCACCCGGCACCTTCACCGGCGGCCACAAAGACGGGAAAAAAGGGCTGATCGAACTGGCCCAGGGCGGTACCCTGTTCCTGGATGAAATCGGAGAACTCTCCCCCAACCTCCAGGTGAAATTCCTCCATGTCATCCAGGAAAAGGAATTCATGCCCATCGGGGGGCGTGAGGTAAAAACGGCTGATGTCAGGATCATAGCCGCTACCAACCGCCGTCTTGAGGAAATGATACACACAGGCGCATTCCGTGAAGACCTTTACTACCGCCTCAACGTCATCAGCCTGAAGATCCCGGCCTTAAGGGACCGGCCCGGGGATATCCCCAGCCTTGCCTATACCTTCCTTAGAAAATTCGATCAAAAGTACAACACCAGCCATGAGCTTTCCACCGCATTTCTGGACGCGCTTCTGGATCACGGCTGGCCGGGCAATATCCGGGAGCTTGAAAACCTCATGGAACGGCTGACGGTCACGGTGAGGGATGAAGTGATCGATACCCCCCATCTGCCCGAGCGGATTTCAACCCCCGGAACGGTGAAGTTCCAGGAAAAGTATCCCCTCAACACCTCCCTGGACGATCTGAAAACCGACATCGAAAAGGATCTGATCCGCCGTGCTTACGAGCGTTTCGGCAGCTCACGGAAAGTCGCCGCATCCCTGAAGATCAGTCAGACCAAGGCATCCAGGCTTATTCGAAAGCATGTAAAGCAATGAGTTAATTTTAACTCACTCTGATACCAACCCACTCAGTCCGGGTTCGCCTGTCAAAGGAAATCCCTTTTCCAGAATCCAATGGAATCTGCCCCCGCCAGCCCAACGAGTTGATTTTAACTCACAATATTCAGGATCGACTCAGATTTATCACATTTCACAGCCCCGGGCTTTTATTTAAAAAGCCCTATGAACCATACCCAAAGCGTGTTCCGGACAATTTCCCAAATTTCGATACACACTGGTACACCCTTTGCTCATACTGGAATCTTAAAACAGATCCAGACAAACACAAAGGAGAAGCAATGAAACTGGAAGATATAAAACAGATCACGGTCCTTGGCTCCGGTGTAATGGGCCACGGCATTGCCCAGGGATTTGCCATGGGCGGCTATCCCGTTACCATTTACGATATTGATGACAAAGTACTTGAGGTGGCCCTGTCCCACATCAGGGAAAGCCTTTCATTGTTCAGCGAGTCGGGATTGATCGGTGCCGAAGAAATTCCGGCCGTCATGGAACGGCTCAGCGTTTCCACCGACCTCAAAACAGCCGTAAGGAAAAGCCAGTTTATCATCGAAGTCATCCCCGAAGTGCTGGATCTCAAACAAAAGGTCCTAAGGCAGGTGGAAGCGGCCTGTCCGGAGAATGCTATCATTGCCTCCAATACCTCCCACCTCAGGGTCAGTGATGTATTTGCCACCCTTAAAGATCCTTCCCGCTCCGTAGGGGCCCACTATTTCAACCCGCCCCAGATCTGCCCCACCGTGGAAGTGGTGAAGGGGCAAGGCACCAGCGACGAGACCCTGGCCCTGACCTATGATCTGATGAAAAAAATCAACAAGGTGCCGGTCAAGCTGCACAAGGACGTGGTGGGACTGGTGGTGAACCGCCTGCAGACCGCCCTGCTCCGTGAGGCGTTTTACCTGTATGAGCAAGGGGTTATCTCCGCCGAAGACATCGACCATGCCGTCCGGGGCAGTTTAGGATTCAGGGCAGCCAGCATCGGTCCCATGGCCATGGTGGACATGGGGGGACTGGATGCCTGGCTGGACTGCTGTGAAAAACTCTTACCCATCATGGACAACACTACTGAAGGTCCAAAGGCACTCAAAGCCCTGGTCTCCGAGGGGCATACCGGTATCAAGAGCGGCAAAGGCTTTTACAAGTACGCGGTTGATTTCTCCCAGGGCGGGCTGGACGAGGCGGTAAAAAAGCGGGACAGGGAATTTTTAAGCCGTCTCAAGCGCCACTTTCTGGACGCCAAATAATCCGATGGAGCCCCCCATGACCACACGAGACATCATCCATAAGGTATTCAATGCCGAATCCGTGGCCGTTGTCGGCGCCTCTGCCGACCCCACCAAATACGGATACATGACCCTGGACTGCATTATCAAAGGCAAGTTCCGGGGACGAATTTACCCCATCAATCCCAAAGCCGAGGAAATATTAGGGGTCAAGGCATGGCCCTCCCTCCTTGACCTGCCGGAAACGCCTGATGTGGCGGTTATCCTAGTACCGGTAAAGGTGGTTCCACATGTGCTCAGAGATGCCGGGAAAAAAGGAATCCCGGCCGCGGTCGTCACCACCGCGGGCTACAGGGAGGTGGGCAGGGAAGATCTTCAGCAGGAACTGGAAGATATCGCCCGGGAGGAAAACATTCGGCTCATCGGCCCCAATATCGAAGGGCTCATCTATATGCCCAACCGTCTCAATGCCCAGTTTTTCCCGGTGCTCAAACACAGCGGCCCCCTGGCCACCATATCCCAGAGCGGTTCTTTGACCAACGGTCTGGCCGAATGGGCGGACCGGGACGGTTTGGGGATCTCCGCCTGCATCAACCTGGGGAATCAATCGGACATCTGCGAGGCGGACTTCATGGAATATCTGGCCGATGATCCCCACACCCGGGCCATGGTGC
Source organism: uncultured Desulfobacteraceae bacterium (assembly GCA_913041495.1). GTDB lineage: Bacteria > Desulfobacterota > Desulfobacteria > Desulfobacterales > Desulfobacteraceae > Desulfobacter. The sequence goes on from CAJWHT010000243.1 coordinate 7,177, forward strand.
TCTACCTGGAAGGGGTGAAAGACGGCCGCAGGTTCCTGTCCGCCCTGAAAAAGACCGCCCCGAAAAAGCCGGTGGTGATCCTCAAGGCCGGGCGGTCCGATGCCGGCAGAACTTCCGTTGCCTCCCATACGGCCTCACTTGCCGGCGGCCACCGGCTGTTTGCCTCCGCCTGCCGGCAGTACGGCGCCTTTCCGGTGGCGGATCTGTCCACCCTGTACGACTACGGCAAACTGCTGTCCACCATGAAGAAACCTTCGGGTAACCGCCTGCTGATCATCTCCTCCTCCGGCGGTATCGGCGTGCTTGCCGTGGACGAGGCTGAAACCTCTGGGTTAACACTGGCAGAACTTCCCGAAGCCTTCAAGGAAGAAGTCAGCTCTCTTGGCCTGTC
>CAJWHT010000244.1 GCA_913041495.1 uncultured Desulfobacteraceae bacterium
GATGGGAACGCCGGTGAGAAGAATTCTGGGCGCTGACGGGGAAAAGGGGCTGACCTTGTCACGGGTCATGGCTTCACAGGCATCCGCGATCTCATTCATCAGGGCGATGCCCTTTTCCTTGTCTGCGAAAAAACCGGTTTTAAAGAGAATTTCTAAGAGTTCCATGCCGGTAAGCGGGGAGGGCACTGCCCGGGTGACATCCATGAGACGGGTTTTGGCGGCGCGCTCACGGTTCATAAGGCGGATGGCCCCGGAAAGCTTTTCCTCGGAGATGTCCCGGCCCGTAGCCTGCTCCAGGCGGGTTTTCAACTCCCGAACCTCTCCGATCCAGCTGTCCATGAATTTCTCTTTGGCCTGTTGAGGGAGCTGGAGCACATGAACGGGTTTGAATTCCGCCATCAGTTCAAACATCTTTTTCTTGCCGTCACAGGTGGTGTCGGCAACGATAAGGTCTGAAAATTTAAAGAAAGGACAGGTGCCAGATACCCCGAACCCAAAGCTGCTTTTAATCAGGGGGCACAGGTTTCGGGGAAGTATTTCCTCTGCCGCCTCAATGGGGTCCTGGCGGGTGCCGCAAAGGGGGAGGGGAACGGCGTTTGCCGCAACGGCAAGTTCTGTGGGGGCATAGAGGCAGTAAAACCCGATGGCGCTATCGCCTGCGGCTTTGCGGGTCTCTATATCCATGACGTTCTGCTCGGTAATCTGCTGGAGTTTTTTTAACAATTCGTCTTTCGCGGGTGGTCTTTTCCTTTGACGTGGATGGGAATTGGAGTAAACAGGATTTCTATGATGTTATGGTCCTAGGTTTTTTTGCCATGGCGGTTTCTGCGGCAAGGAGAGCTGCGCCGACGGCACCGTTCATTTCAGGGGTGTCTGATATATGGATCTCCCTGTTGCTTCTCTTTGCCAAAAGTGCTGCGATGCAGGGATTGTTGGCCACACCGCCGGTGAATACCACCGGGCCTTCCGGGGATACCCGGTTGAGCATGGATACGGCGCGTTTGACCACGGACAGGTGAAGACCCCTGGCGATGTCCACCGTTTTCTCCCCACGTGCCACAAGGGAGGTGACCTCGGTTTCCGCGAACACCGTGCACATGCTGGAGATCTTGAGTTCGGTCTTCGTTGTCAGGGCTGCCTGGCCGAATTCCGAAATTTGATATCCGAGCTGGGCGGCCATAATTTCCAGGAACTTACCCGTACCTGCGGCACACCTGTCATTCATCTCGAAGCGGATCACCTTTCCCTTTGGGTTCAGGCGGATCACTTTAACGTCCTGGCCGCCGATGTCCAGGATGGTTGACGCATCAGGGAAGAAATACCGGGCACCCCTTGCATGGGCCTTGATTTCGGTGACCGTGGGGCAGTTGAACTCTATCTCAAAAAGGGTGCGGCCATATCCCGTGGCCAGTATCGTGTCCGCCTTCAGATCCTTTACCAGCCGTTTTGCCCGGTCCAAAGGATCCACCCCCGTGTCGGTCTTCAGGGTTTCCACAAGTTTAACGTTTTCAAAGACCGCACATTCAATGGAGCGTGAACCGATATCAATGCCGGCTGTAATCATAATGTCCTCCGGATATTGGTGTACAATGCCGGCAGACCGGCACCGGATGGTGAAAATGAGCAGTCTCTTTCATACGGCAGCCCCCCCTGATAAATCAAATATGTTATTTGGATGGGTGGGCGGGGTTCCTATCAGTGATTTCTATGGAGAGTTTCAAATTGGGTGAATTGCCGGGGAATATTCTTTTGCAATGTCCCGGTATTTTTTGTATTCTTTATATACCGCAACCCTGATGTCATCAAACAGGAAAATACGATGATGATCGTAAAATGGAACGAGACAGACGCCATTGACGAATTGGGCGCAATGATCACGGATGTGTCGGCGACCTTTGGGGTCAAAAGCATCATGGTGCTCAGTTGTGAGAAAAACAGATATTCTCTGGACGCGTTTAACCGCCTTCTGGCCGAAGCGGCAGTTCCCATATTCGGCGGCATATTTCCTGCGCTTATTGCAAAAAATCGCCTTCTGGATCGGGGAAATATTGTTTTCGGGCTGGACGAAGCCGTATCCCCGGTGATGGTGCCGGAACTTGGAAAACCACGGGTGAACTTCGAATCCCTTCTGGATGAATTGATTCCGCATATCGACCCTGGCAACACCGTGGCGGTGTTTGTGGACGGGTTTTCCAAACGGATCAATGCCTTTATCGAGAGTCTGTTTACGGTGTTCGGACTTGAGGTCAACTATGTGGGGGGAGGTGCCGGTTCCCTGAGCATGGAACAGGAGCCCTGCCTGTTCACCAATTCGGGTGTTGTAGGGGATGCGGCAATGCTGGTGCCCATGGGTATCCGCAGCGGTATCGGGGTTTGCCATGGGTGGCAGTTTCTCAAAGGACCCTTCCGGGTTACCGAATCGGATCAGAATACCATCCTGACTTTGGACTGGCGGCCGGCTTTTGAGGTATACCGGGAGGTCTTGACCGCCCATTTGGGGGGAGCGCCTTTTGAGAACCGGGAATTTTACGATGTGGCCAAGGGGTTTCCCTTTGGCATTGCCAGGATGGATAACGAACATATCGTAAGAGACCCTGTTTCAAGGGATGAAAACGGGGCGCTGGTCTGTGTGGGAGAGGTGCCGGAAGGTGCTTTTGTTTCTGTGCTCTTGGGAGATGAGGCCTCCTTGATCAATGCGGCGGGCCGTGCACTTAAAATGGGGCAGGATGCCCTGCCCCAGGAAAGTACCACGGGGATTCATCTGGTGATGGATTGTATTTCCCGTGCGCTGTTTTTAGATGACCGTTTTGGCCTTGAGCTTACCGCCCTGGGTGACGGAGAAACCCGGGTTTTCGGTGCCTGTACCCTTGGCGAGATCGCCAACTGCGGACATGAGTTCATCGAGTTCTACAACAAAACCTGTGTGGTTGCGGTGATTGAAGAGACATGGAATCAAAGCTGATCCAGTTTCAGGTCTTTTACGAAATTGCCATGACCATTGGCAACAGCCTTGACCTGCATAAAATGCTTCGGTCTGCCCTGGTGGCTTACCTGAGAAAGCTTTCCTGCGCCAGCGGCGTAATAATGAAGTTGACCGTGCCGGAACCCGGCCGTGCAGGTTTTGTTCCCGAGTTATCCATTCCCAGAACAGCCGTGGATCAGCCGGCACTCAAAAAGGTCATTGATGGGCTGCCGAACTCCCTTTCCCCGGAGGGTGTTGACCGTTTCAAAGATACCTTGCCCCTCTGTACCCATCCGGACAAAGGCACCTGCGTATATATCATGGACCTGCAGGGGTTTGGTCTTTTGATTCTTGCCAAAGGGGGTGATGATTTTGATATGACCACCCTTCATTCACTGGTTCAGTTGAATAAAAAGCTGGCAGGAGCCTGTGTGGCCTGTCAGCAAAAAAAGCGGATTGAGCTGATCAACGACAAGCTTTCCCGGGAGATTGATGTCCGTCGGCGGACGGAAAACAAACTCGTGCAACTGGCTGGTGAACTTGAGCTGCGGGTGGCCAAGCGTACGCAAACCCTCAATGCCCTCAACGAAGAGCTGCTGAAGAAAATCGAAGAGATTGAAGCCAAGGAAGCCTCCCTTAAAGAGAGCGAAGAGCGCTACCGTTCTTTGATGCAAGCCACTCCGGACCCGGTGGTGGTGTATGACGGCAAGGGACGGGTTCTTTTTGTGAACCCGGCATTCACCCGGGTCTTTGGCTGGCGGTTTGAGGAAATTTCAGGCCGGCGGCTGGATTTCGTACCCGAAGACAGGATGGATGAAGCCGTTGGCCTGCGTCGCAGAGTACTGAACGAGGGTGTCTGTGTCGGTATTGAATCCAGACGGCTTACAAAGGAAGGAAATGTCCTGGATGTCAGTATTTCAGGGGCCACCTATCAGGGGCCTTCCGACGCGCTTCCGGGTGTGATCGTCAATTTGCGGGACATCACTGAGATAAAGCAGACCCAGGACATGATGATCCAGGCTGAAAAGATGGTCTCCCTGGGAGGTCTGGCCGCGGGTATGGCCCATGAGATCAACAACCCTCTGGCCGGCATACTTCAAAGTGTCCAGGTTATTGAAAACCGGTTGAAAGGCGATTTGCCCGTAAACCGGAAAACCGCTGAGGCCTGCGGTGTGTCCTTTGAGAGCATGACCGAATACATGGAACGCCGGGGTATTTTTAAACTCTCGTCACATATTTGTAAATCCGGACGACAGGCGGCCCAGATCGTGGATGATATGCTCAGCTTCAGCCGGAAGGAATCCTCAAGTCATAAGCTTTCGGATGTCAATCAGATCATTGATGCCGCATTGATGATGGCCAGCCATGATTACGATCTGAAAAAGAGCTATGATTTTTCACGGATAAAGGTGTTCAAATTCTACGATACGGCATTGCCTAAAATTCCCTGCATCCCGAACCAGATCCAGCAGGTGGTGTTCAACCTGCTCAAGAATGCTGCCCAGGCCATGAGCAAAGACCGGGATGCCAAGGAAACGCCCACAATTCAACTGGCCACCTTTTCAGGCGAAGGGGGTGTCTGTATTGATATCTCAGATAACGGCCCCGGCATGAATGACCATGTCCGTCAGCGGCTGTTTGAACCGTTTTTCACCACAAAGGGGGTAGGGGAGGGGACGGGGCTGGGCTTATCCGTCTCCTACTTTATCATCACCGATCGCCACAGGGGAAAGATGGGTGTCTCATCCGCCCCGGGAAAAGGTACCCGGTTTTCCATTAAACTGCCCATTTTCCGCCCAGACTAGGGCAACTTTCGGTGCGGACCTGCGTCCGGACCGAGTTGACATCGTCCCCCAAAGCCCGTACACTTGGAAAAAACACCCCAACCCAGCGGCGGATGCCCATGAAGCTTACTACCCGTAAAACACTCAGTGAAGAAAAATACGCGAAATACGCTGAGATCCTTGAAAAAACCAAGTGGGCCAACGAGTTTTCCTGGCACCAGATCAAGCGGATTTGCCTGTATATAGATCCGGTGATGGCCAAACCCGGCGCTATTGTGTTCCGGGAGGGGGACAAGGATAAGAGCCTGGGCATCATCGTTAAAGGGGCCATCGATATCATAAAGAAAAAGAAACGGCTGACCACCTTGACCAGTTCCCAGACTTTCGGAGAAATGTCGCTGATAGACGGTGAACCCAGATCGGCCACAGGTATTGCGGTTAAGGAAACCGTGATCTTTTTCATGCGTGAAGAGCATCTGATCCGGCTCACCGAAGATGATCCGGTGCTCGGGGTTCAACTGCTGTGGAAAATTTCAAAACTGATCAGTCAAAGGCTGCGCCAAACCACCGGGCTTCTGGTGGATTTTATGGGAAACCCGGACAAGGCAGACAGTACCGAACCTGAATCCCGGGCCGGTGAATCCGAAGGGGATCAATCCACTCCTGAGCCCTGAAAACAGCCCATCCTATGGCACAGGACTGACCCTGGGGGAATCCTGGGGCTTACCCGTCGCCTTCGGCCGCAGCCTTTTTTTCCTCCAAAGCCTCCCAGCGGGTGTATAGTTCCTGAACCTTGGATTCAGCCTTGTCCAGTTGCGCACATAAATCTGTGAGCAGGGCCGGGTCGGCAAGCACTTCCGGTGACTGGACCTTTTCCGTCAGTTCCGCAGCGCAGGCTTCTGCATCAAGGATGTTTTCTTCAATGTGTTCCAGCTCGTATTTATCTTTGTAGGAAAAGGCAATTTTGGATTTGGGTTTCTTTTTTTCGGCGCTCTTTTTTTCTATCTGGGCTTTGGGCGGTTTTCCTACCCGGTCTTGGTCTGCCTGTCTGGCTTTCATGATCTGGCCAAAATCCCTGTAAAAGGCAGGGGGCTTTCCCTTGTCCAGATAAAGCATGCGGTGGCAGACCTTGTCCATGAGATATCTGTCATGGGAAACGATGATGATGCCGCCGGGAAATTCCCGGATGGAGTTTTCCAGCACCTCCAGGGATAAAATATCCAGATCGTTTGTGGGTTCGTCCAGAAGAAGGATGTCGCAGGGCTGGCGCATAAGGTCCGCGAGGATGATCCGGGCCTTTTCACCGCCGGAAAGTCTTTTTACCGGCATGTCCAGTTGGTCGGGCATAAATAGAAACCGTTTGGCCCAGCTCACCACGTGGATAGGGCGCCCTTTGAAGTTCACCGAGTCTCCGCCGGCAGGGTTCAGGGCGTCCCTGAGGGTGATCTCCGGGTCCAGCCGGGTCCGGTTTTGGTCAAATACGGCAATTTTCAAATTCTCCGCCCATTTCACCGTACCCTGGTCCGGTGCCATGTTCTGTTCGATCAAGGAGAGAAAGGTGGACTTGCCGCTGCCGTTTTCACCCACCACCCCTAGGCAGAATCCGGGACCCAGTTCAAAGGTGATTTTGGAAAAGAGTTCGTTTCCGTCAAAGCCTTTGCCCAGGTTGTGTACCCTGAGCAGTTTCCGGGTCTGACGGCCGGTGCCGGAAAAATCGATGGTAACGGTGGCGGTCTGCCGGTTCCGGTCCTTGATTGCGGTAAGTTCTTTACGCAGTTCTCCGGCCTGATCGATCCGGTACTTGGCTTTGGATGTCCTTGCTTTGGGCCCCTGGCGCAGCCACTCATCTTCCCTTCGCATCTTTGAGGCCAGTGAGGCCTGCCTTTTTAGCTGGGCATCAAGGTAGTTTTCCCGGTCCTGCTCAAACCGTTTGTACTGCCCCTGAATTTTGAAATACCCCTTATCATAATACCGGGCGATTTCCATGGTGTGGGAGCAGACGTTTTCCAGGAAGGTCCTGTCGTGGCTGACCAGGATAAATGAAAACCGGGCCGCTTTCAGTATATCTTCTAGCCAGAGAATACCGGTGATATCCAGGTGGTTGGTCGGTTCGTCCAGGAAGAGGATATGCGGAGCATCGATGCTCATCAGGGCGAACAGCAGGCGCGATTTCTCGCCACCGGACAGAACCTCGACCTTGCTGTCGGCCAGATCGCCGGAAAAGCCGAACCGGCCCAGGTGGCTGCGCACCTTGGTCTCGGTCGCCATCGGCAGGGCGCGGGCCATATGCTGGAACGGGGATTCGTTGAGGTGCAGTTCTTCCTGTTGATGTTGGGCGAAGTAACCGACTTTCAGCTTCGACGACTTCACGACCTTGCCGTCCAGTGGCTTTAGGCGCTCCGCCAGCATCTTGATCAGGGTCGATTTGCCGTTGCCGTTGGCCCCGATCAGGCCGATCCGGTCGTCCATGTCGATTCGCAGGTCCAGCTTCTTCAGAACCGGGGTATCGCCATAGCCGACGTCCACGTCGTTCAGCGCGATCAGCGGCGGCGACAGGGGAACAGGGTCGGGGAAGTTGAAGGTCGTCGTTTTTTCGTCGATGACCGAGGCGATGGGCTCCATGCGGGCCAGCATCTTCATGCGGCTCTGCGCCTGACTGGCCTTCGAGGCCTTGGCCTTGAAGCGGTCGACGAAGGCCTGGATGCGGCGTTGTTCGGAAAGCTGCTTGGCCTGCAACTTGGCCTGCTGGGCCTGGCGTTCGCGGCGGGTGCGTTCGAACCGGTCGTAGTTTCCGGCGTAGCG
>CAJWHT010000245.1 GCA_913041495.1 uncultured Desulfobacteraceae bacterium
CCCACAACAAACCATGAAAGAATTCAACGAGTTGCCTGGTTCTTTCATATAAATTTTCATTAAAACCTGGGGACTGCATGAACCATCCTCCGTTTTTCATCGGAATCGCCGGGGGCACCGGCTCGGGAAAAACCTATCTTTGTGATAAACTATCCTGCCACCTGGGTAAGGAAAACACCGTCTGTATCGAGGTGGATGCCTATTACAGGGATCTGTCCCATATTCCGATAAACGAACGCGCAGCCGTTAATTTCGACCACCCGGGTTCTTTGGAGACAGAACTGCTGCGCTCTCATCTGGAAACCCTGGCCCGGGGCAACGCCGTGCCCAAGCCGGTGTATGACTTTGCCACCCATACCCGTACCGATCAGACCACTACCGTGCCTCCCAGGCCCTTTGTCCTGGCAGAAGGCATACTGCTCCTGGCCCTGGAAGGTATTGGCGATTATCTGGATTTTACCATCTACCTGGATGTCCCCGCAGATATCAGGTTCATCCGGCGCCTGGAGCGGGACCTGAAGGAACGGGGGCGGACGACGGAAACCGTCATATCCCAATATCTTGACCAGGCCAGGCCCATGCATGAAAAATTCGTGGCCCCCTGCCGCAACACCGCAGACCTGGTCATTTACCAGGATTATGACATTTCGGATGTTGCCCAAAAGATACGGGCTGCCGCTAAAGATACGGGCTGCCGCTAAAAAAGCGGCCTTAAACGAACTCAACAGATCACGCGTCACTCACCATCCCCTTGACATGGCGGTGTTTATTGTTTATTGAACACATGTTAAATTAACAAAAAAATTCAGGTCATGATCATGGGAAACAAATGAAAACAGCCTCAAGGGAACGCCGGGTCATCATCCGGCAATGCGCCGCCTACGACAGGGAGAAACTCCGGGCGATCATCCGTGAAAGTATGGCAGATCTGGGCCTGACACCTGCCGGAAAAATCCTGATTAAGCCCAATATCGTTACGGCCAATAAAGACTATATCCATCACAGTTATACCGAACCTGCCATGATCGCCTCCATGGTGGATGTCCTCAGAGAAGACTGCGATACCGATAACATCTCCGGGATCACGGTGGGGGAATCCGGCGGCATCGGTATGCCCTCCCGGTTGTTTTTTGCCGAATCCGGCATAAAAACCCTGACGGACCGCCTCGGTGTTCCCCTGGTGGACTTTAACGAAGAGGGGTTCAAAAAGGTGGCCCTGTCCAGGGCGAAATGCCACACCACCATGGAAGTGGCCAAATCCCTCTATGAGTCAGAGTTCAAAATCTGGATGCCCAAACTCAAATTCCATATCGTCACGGACATCACCAATGCCCTGAAACTCAATATCGGTATCCTGAACCACAGGGAACGTTTTCTCTTTCATGATGACAGACTCCACCGGAAGATCGTGGATATGCTGGAAATCGGCTACCCGGACCTGATTGTCTCGGATGCCGTCACCATCGGCCGGGGCTTTGAATCCAGCCCCTACCCCGTCCATCTCGGTGCGGTGCTGGTTTCCAATGACCCTTTGGCCTGCGACATGGTGGCCGCAAAGATCCTGGGATATGACCCTGAACAGGTGCGTCATCTGAAAGAAGCCGAGGAAAGGGGATACGGCTCCCTGGACTTCAACGACATCCGTGTCACAGGAGATATCAGCATTCAGGAACTAAGGTACCGCCTGGAAGGGGTGGACTCTCCGTTCCAGGACCTGAACCGCCTGGACACCCCCTTGCGCTTTTACGAAGGCATCAACAAAGAGTCCGGCAATCTCTGCTACGGCGGCTGCACCTGCTCCATAAAAGGAGCCCTGGGAACTGCTGAAAAACGGTCGCCGGGCACTCTGAAGACAGCAAGGAAAGCGGCTCTGGTCATGGGATACTACGAGGGAGACGTCATCCATTCCGATGATCCTGTTTTCCTCATCGGCACCTGTGCCGGTGTCAGCGGGCGGCTGGAAGCCAAAAAGATCATTCGGATCAAAGGCTGCCCGGTAAAGGTCAAGGATCTTATGATCCTTCTGCTCATCCGTCTGGGAATAAAAAGTCCGGTATTCGACCTGAGAAATCTCAGGCTCCTGGCCTGGCATTCGCTGGTGTCGGCCTGGATGAAACGGACCATTCCGTTGCGGAAGAATGCAAGAATTAGAGAACACAAAAATTGAGGCGCGCAAAAATTAAAGACAGCCACAACAGCTAAGGGAGAGGGCCATGCCTGTGTCAGAAGACGAAGTAAAAAAATTGAAGGTCAAGGCAAAGGAAATCCGCAAGGATATCATCGATACGACCCTGGCTGCCGGCGGTGCCCACATCGGCGGCGCATTGTCCATGGTGGAAATCATGACCATCCTCTACCATAAATACCTCAACATCAGGCCGGACCAGCCGGATTGGAAAGACCGGGACAGGGTGGTGGTCTCCAAGGGCCACGCCGGCGTCGGCATCGCACCGGTTCTGGCAGGTAAAGGCTACTTCAAAAAAGACGCCCTGTCCACCTTCAACCAGTTCCAGTCCAAGTTTGGCATGCACCTGGATTCCCTGAAGGTGGACGGCGTTGACGTTTCCACGGGGTCCCTTGGCCACGGTCTTTCCATGGCTGTGGGTCTGGCCCTGGGGGCAAGCCTTCAAAAAAAGCCGTGGAAAACCTACTGCATCCTGGGAGACGGCGAGTGCAACGAGGGATCTGTCTGGGAGGCGGCCATGTCCGCCAGCCACTACAAGATCACCAACCTGATCACCTTTGTGGACCGGAACCGTCTCATGATCGACGGGGCCACGGAAGAGATTATGGGCATCGAACCTTTTGCAGATAAATGGAGGGCATTCGGCTTTGCCGTCCGGGAAATCGACGGTCACGACTTCACCCAGCTCAGCCGTGCCATTGACAAAGCCCTGGAAACCACCGGTGCCCCTTGGGTTATCATCTGCAATACCGTAAAGGGCAAAGGCGTCTCATTCATGGAAAATGAGGTGAAATGGCATTACGGCAGCATGAACTCCACCCTGGCGGATCAGGCCAAGGCAGACGTGGACAACGCCATATAACCCGGGAGGCACCCATGGCAAAAGAAATCACCGGCACCACCTGGACCGTTTATGACTCGGATACCCTGACCCAGGCGGAAATCTACGGCCGGGTCCTCTGCGACCTTGGCGATCGTTACCCTGAAATCGTGGGGCTTTCCGCTGATCTGGCCAACTCCACCAAGATCGGAAACTTCGGGAAAAAGTTTCCGGACCGTTTCTTCAACGTGGGCATTGCCGAACAGAATCTTTTCGGCATTGCCGCAGGCCTTGCCAAATCCGGCATGCTGCCCTTTGTCTCCACCATGGCGGCCTTTGCCACCATGCGGGCCGGCGAACAGGTTCGAACCGATATCTGCTACCAGAACCTCGACGTCAAGATCATCGCCACCCACGGCGGTGTCAGCTTCGGCCCGGCCGGCTCCACCCACCACTGCACCGAAGACATCGCCATCACCCGGGCCTTTCCCAACATGACCGTGATTGTCCCGGCGGACGGTGTTGAAACCGCCAACGCCGTCAAGGCCTGCATTGACCGGGGCGGCCCGGTGTACATCCGCATCGGCCGGGGCTTTGAACCGCCCTATTACCGGGATGAAAACTACGGATTCGAAATTGGAAAAGCCGTGGAAATCGCCCCCGGTACGGATCTTACCATCATCGCCTGCGGGATCACGGTCCGGGAGGCAGCCGAAGCCGCCCGGATTCTGAAAGAAACCGACGGCCTCTCCGTCCGTGTTCTGAACATGCACACCATCAAGCCCCTGGACGAAGCCGCCGTTCTCAAGGCTGTGGAGGAAACCCGGCGGATCATCACCTTTGAAGACCACAATGTCCTGGGGGGCCTGGGATCTGCCGTGGCAGACGTTATCGCAGCCTCAGGCAAAGGCTGTGCCTTTGAAAAGGTGGGCATCCCGGACTGCTTTGCCATTGTCGGCTATCCCGAAGACCTGTACAGCTATTACAGCCTGGATGCCAACGCCATCACGGACAAGGTCAGGGAGGTTATGGGCCGGGATTTTGAAGAGGATGAAGACTGGGAAGACGAGGTGTAGCCATGACAGACAAGACTGCCCCCCTGTCCAGAGAACTTATGGCATCCCGTATCCTGCTCCGGGCTGTCCTGCCCGTTGCCCGTGTGGTGGTTGAAGATGACCCAAAGATGAATGCTGCGTTTAAAGGCGTTACCGCAGGCTTCCAGATCCGGGCCAGGAACGGCAGTGGCATGCTCGGTGCCGGCCTCAGGGTGAACGACGGCCGTATGGAATGGACCGACGGCATCATGGCAGATCCCGATATCTGCTTCACCTTCAAGACACCTGCGGCCATGAATGCCTTTTTAACCGGCGGCATTGCCCTGCCCCGCATCAAGGGCCTTACCCGCCCAGCCCTTCTTTCCAAATTCATCCGCCTGCTTCTAAGCCTGAAACTCCTCATGCCGGACAACCGCCCTTCCCGCCCCGACCGCGTCCGCCTGAAGATAAAGCTTGTCATGTACATGATCACCACGGCCCTGTCCCAGTACAATAAGGCGGGCGATCCGGATATGGCCAAATGGACCGGCATGCAGCCCGACCGCATCTACCAGATGTCCTGCGAGCCCGAAGGCATTGCCGCCTACCTCCGGGTAAAAGCCGGAAAATCCAAGGCCGGCAGGGGATACTACAAACGAAAGCTTCCCTTTGTCCACATGAAATTCAACGGGGCGGAAAATGCCCTGCCCGTTTTTCTCAACGAGGTGGAATTTGTGGAAGCCATTTCAAAGGGCTATGTGGCGGTGGAAGGCTCACCTGAATATGCAGCCAAACTCAACGATTTCATGCAGCGGATCCAGGCCTTGATCACTTAATGTATGTTTTTCAGGGGGATAAATCCTGAATCATTTTGCCGATTGTATTCAAAAGATCCGGTACCTTCCGTTGACAGGTATAGTATACGGTTTCAGCATCAATATCTGCGTAATGATGCGAGATGATGTCCCGCATCCCCATCGCCTTTCTCCAGTCAACCTCAGGATACCGGGATAACAATTCCTGATTTGTCACCTTATCCAGTCCTTTTAAAGATTCTCCAATGACAATCAGCATCATGCAGATGGCATCCATTTTTTCCATGCCCGCATCCGAATCTGAAAAATCACTTGGATCTTTTATCACCCGGAAACGCTGGACAACTTTTCGGGCAGCCTCTTCAATCTGTCGCAGGATCTCCAGCGCAAGGGCATTGTCATGCATAAACCGCCTCTTCGTCGATGCGCTGCTTCAAAAAAGAATTCATCGTATCCCTGTATGTGACAATATCCACCGATGCATTCAACCGTTTTTCCAGATCAGTTTTGATCCCGGACAGCATAAAAAAATCCGGTTCTGAAATCCTGATAACGATATCGACATCACTTTGGCTTCCTGAATCCCCCCTGGCAGCAGACCCAAAAACACCGATCTTCAGAATGGGATATGTCTCTGCAACTTCTTTTTTGTAGTCCTGGAGAATTTTTATGATCTCTTTTCTTCCCATCTCCATTCCCCTGAAAGCCTTGCTGGTTTCTAGTTATGTCACAATAGCATTATATCATGAACACTTACGTTCAATTGTATCAGTTTAAAAAATATCTACAAGTCCTTCGCAGTGTTGAATCTTAAATTGTTTGTGATCACGACAGCCACATAGGGCCGGGTTAAAAAAACGTTATCCTTCAACCACCTGCTTGAAAAAAATGTCATAGGCCTTTTTGGCAGCCGCCTCAATAACCTGTTCCGGCATGTCCACGATCTCAGAAATGGAATTATTGTTGTACAAAGATACCAGACCATGGAGCTGACCCCAGATGATGGTCATGAACAGATCGGGATCATCGGGGATGCCAAAGCCCTCTTCTTTAAGTTGTCTTGCGCATTGGTAGAGAAGGGCCACGCTCTGTTCGCTGGACTCCTTTTCCTCCCGGGCCAGGGCCTCCAGCGGCGTTCCCACATAATGGGCATATTTCGGCGTTGGCATGTCAAACATGATGGCGTAGTAATTGGGTTTGGTCAGGCCGTATGTGATGTAGGCCTTCATCATCAGCCAGATTTTTTCGGCCATGCCGCCTCCGGCGTCATATGCGTCAAGGAGGCCCTCGTACAGCAGGCGGCCGGCCCGCAGCCGGATGGCGATGTTGATCTCGTCCTTGTTGGCGTAATAGTTGTAGAGGTTGGCGGCGGTCATCCCTGCCCGGGCGCCGATTTTACGCATGGACAGGTTCTGGTATCCCTCATCGTTGATGATATCCGCGGAAATATCCAGAATCTTTTCTTTGGTTCTGGTTATTTGCGATTCGTTCATTGAGGTTCTGGGCATGGTTTTTCACGGCTTTCTTGGCTGTTGGAAAATCGTTTTACCGCATAGTTATATCAGGATGAAGAAAAAATCATAAATCGATTCGAAGAATACAACAATAAAACTGCCCCACTAAGAGATTTTTACTCAGCACAAGGAAAATTCCACAGTGTGAACGGTATTGGCAGTATTGAAGAAATTACGCAAAGACTGACTTTGCTGATTGATGGCTTGCTTTAAGGAATGACCGAAGCAAATTTTGTCGATTATGTAAAACTCAACCTTAAATCGGGTAAAGGGGGTAGAGGCTCTGTACACTTACACCGCGAAAAATACATCACCAAAGGCGGGCCCGATGGTGGGGATGGAGGTCGAGGTGGACACATATTCATTCGGGCCAATTCCAATTTATGGACTTTGTATTCCTTCAAATATACGAGACATTTTATGGCGGGTCATGGAGGAGACGGTAGTAAAAACAGAAGCACTGGGGCGCAGGGTAAAGACGTTTATATTGATGTACCCTTGGGAACTGTTGTCAAAAATTCGGAGACAGATGCAGTACTTTTTGAGATTGTTGAGCCTGAACAAGAATTTATATTGTTGGAAGGAGGAAAAGGCGGATTGGGCAATTGGAATTTTAAGTCTTCCACCAACCAAACTCCAAGGTATGCACAGCCAGGAATACCAGGGAATGAACTAAATGTTACTTTAGAGCTTAAGGTGCTTGCTGATGTGGGCTTGGTAGGTTTTCCCAATGCAGGAAAATCTACCCTGTTGGCAGCTTTGACAGCAGCCAAACCCATAATCGCAGATTATGAATTTACGACCCTAAAGCCTAACTTAGGCATTGTACCCTACCGAGACTTACAATCTTTTGTAATGGCAGATATACCAGGAATAATTGAAGGAGCAGCGGAGGGCAAAGGCCTAGGACACTATTTTCTTCGCCATATCGAACGCAACTCTATCCTACTTTTTATGATCCCTGCTGATACCCCTGATGTGAAAAAATCCTTTGATATTTTATTTAAAGAACTTAGAACCTACAATCCTGAATTGATGGATAAA
>CAJWHT010000246.1 GCA_913041495.1 uncultured Desulfobacteraceae bacterium
CCATCCCCGGACGGACTGCCCGCTCCCGTGGGTTTGAATCCGAAGTACACAACAGTCCCTGTGATCAGGGCGGTCACAATTACAGTAATAGCAAATGTCGTCTTGTTCATAGCCTGTATCCTGATGCTTTTCTCATTATCGCAGTGGTTTTCCGGTGACGGTTTCAAGCTCGGCAAAGGCAGATCCGTAATCCGATCGTTTCCGGGCAATGGTCAATTGGACTTTCAGCCAGTAGGTGTGTGAATCAATGGCCTGGGAGAAAGGAATGGATCCCGCCTCATATTCCCGGGTGGAAACGTCCAGGGCCGACTTTGCCAGGGGCAGGATCCGCTTTTTGTACAGGGCGTGTTCCCGCAGGTTTTTATCGGCTTTAAACCAGGCCGCTCTGACCAGCCTGTCCGTTGCGTTCTCCTGGTCGCGCAGCTTGTTTTTCAAGCTGTCCAGGGTCTGCCGGGTCTGCTGCAGCCAGGGTTCGTTAATACCGTACCACGCCCGCACCGGGCTGTTGTTTTTCATGGCTGCCATGGTCTTGGAGGAAAACCCCGCTTTGGGCGCCCCCGACCCTGCCGTGCGGATGAAATCCGCATCATGTGCGGAAAAATCCAGGGTGGGACGGGCCTCAACCATGGTTTCCGCCATTTCCACCATGGCAGACACTTTTTCTATCCGGAATCGAAGCGCCTTGAGTTCCTGGCGGTGCTTGCGGGCATCACCGTACAATTGCCCGGCAGCCGGCAGGCGGGCCGGAAGCTGTGCGGTTTCAACCCGGCCCGGCGTGACGCTTGGCAGATCCAGCAGTTCCATCAGCCTTACGGATGCCGTTTTTTTCCTGGATGCCAGGGTAATCAAGTCTTCTTTGAGTTCTTCAAGCTTGATGTTGATCTTGATAATATCCTGGAAGCTGGTTCTTCCGCTCCGGTACAGGGCCGTGGCCACCTCCCGGAGGCGTTCAAAGGCTGAAATGGTGTCGTGGGTGATGCGAATTGAGGTCTGGATGAAAACCAGATCCCAATAGACGTCTTCAACCCCTTTCAATACGTTTTTCCCGGTCACGGCAACCTGTTCGATCATCAGAGCCACCTGGTTCTCCACCACCCTGCCCTTCAATCCCGTCATCCCTGGCAAAGGGAAGGTCATTTTTATGGAATCCTTGCCCTTGACCGGACCAACCTTGGGGGCCAGGGAGCGGGTGAAACTGCCGTACTGCTTTAAACTGTCGTCCAGATGCATCACCTGGTCGAATGCCCGGAGTTCCCCATATACCTTTTTACGGGCGGCCAGGATGCCGGGGTTTCTCAACAATGCCAGGGCTTTGGCCTCTGCCAGGCGAATCCGCTCAGACACGAGAGTCTCAACAGCGCCGGCATCCCCGGCGATTCGGGATATCCGTTCATAGACGTCATCCGCCACCCGGTCACGGTTCAATACATCCAGCCGTTTTTCAAGGCGTTCTTTGACAGCACTGATGTCTCCGGGATCATCAGGGCCGATCTGTTTTGTTTCCATGGAATCTGTGGCCGCATTGACCCCTTGGGGAGACAGAAAGGCCGCCGGGGGATGATAGGCGTTGAACTCCTCTGTCATCCGGCCGTAATCTGCCAGGGCCTGTGAAACGGTCAATAAAAGGATAGTGCTTATAAGCCCGGTCAGGTGTTTCATTGGTTCTCCCCTCCTTTGGCAGGTTCCGGCATTTTCCGGTCCAATATGACGCCGGCCATCTGCTCCAGCAGTACAAGGCTCTTGCCGTAGTCCGCCCGGGCGCGTTCCAGGGAAAGCTGGAAGTTATAGGCCGTGGTCTGGACCTCAAGATAATCTGAAAAGCTTCCTTTTCCCTCCCGGTACCAGATCTCGGCGGTTTGCAGTGATCCTAAAGCCTGGGGCAAAAGTTCCTTTTCATATAGGGTGATCAGGCGGTTTGAGTTCTGGAGTTTGAACCAGAGCCGGCTGATATTGGCACGGACCCTGTTGACGGCCATTTTCTGTTCCGCCTGGGATTTTATCTTCAGGGCTTTGGCCTTGGAGGTTTTACTCTTGTTTTTTCCAAACCACAGGGGCAGGTTCAAGCCCAATTGTACCCCGACGGCATCGTCCCCGGCATCCTTGGGGGGTGAGACCACGTCCGGCTCCCCGATGCCCGCATAAAACAAGCCGAGCTTGAAGGTGGGCAGGTTTTCAAACCGGCTCAGCCTTACCGCCTCATCCGACTTGCGTACGCCTTCTGTTGCAATTAGGATATCCTCCTGGAACTCAGCGCTAAGCCCGTAGATTTCTTCAAGGGAATAAACCACCTGCTTTAAGGGAAGGGGAACCGCCCTGCCCAGCGGAGCATCCGGTTCCCTGTCCAGCAGGGTGTTCAACCGGGTTTTCTCTGTCATTTCCAGCTCCTGGAGAAGAAGGATATCGTACCTTATCTGGGCGGTCTGGGCCTGGGCTTTGGAAACATCGTAAAAAAGCGCCCTGTCTTCGGCAAAGGCATTTTGGCTGATGGCCGAAAGGGTCTGGTTTATCTCAAGGTTCTTCCTGGCAATCTCAATGGCCTTCTGGATATACAACAGCTCGTAATACGCGCCGGACACCGAGGTGACAATGTCCTTTACCACCTTATCGAGTTTCAGCTTTGACATCCTGACATCCGCCTCGAGCACCTGCCCTTTCTGGGAGAGGATACCGGGGAACGGGATGACCTGGGAGAGGGTCATATTCCAGTCCTGGGGGCCCAGCCTTGTTTCAATGGGTTCGGGAAAATATGTTGCCATGAGCTGGGGATCGGGATAACTTGTACCGATCCGGTAGTTTTCAATGAAGGCCTGCCAGGACGCCCGGGTGGCCTGGATGGCAGGATTCGACCGGTAGGCATAGTCCAACAACGTGTTTAACGCGATTTCAGAAGAGAGCATTGCTTCAATCTGATCATTTGTTTCAACATGATCAACAGCCGGGTCCTGTGCTGCCCGGCCCCCGTTTGGCAGCACCGCCAGCATCCCAAAGAATACGGTAAAAAAAATGAACGTTCTCATTGAATTTCCTTCTGGTTTGATTGATTCAGGTCTTCAGCCATTCTTGAGGCAGGCCGGTTTATGAAATATTGCATCGCCTGACAGCGAAATACATCAGTCAAGTGAGCACCGGGAGCAGATTCTTTCAGACGATTGTCAACAACTATACGCTGTTTCATGCCCCCGAACAAGGCCAAACCCCGATTTGCTAATCGTTGAAGAACGCCTCCGCCTCATCTTCCCGTCCGTTTCCGTGTATGTCTCCGTGGTCTGTATGGTCATGATCCATGTATTCGTGATCCGGATTTACCCGGGTATGTTCCGCCTGATCCGATGTTTCCATCCGGCCTTGCTGGGGTGATACCTGCCCCGTCATATCCATATGAGTGTTCCCATAACCGTCAGTTGAATCCTTTGTCATGCCCTGATGATGCTGATTGTTCCCATTATCCATGCGTCCTTTGCCCATTCCGCCCATCATGGCAAATCCCGTCTCTGTTATTCCCCAGATAAGAATTACGGCTACTGTAAGAATCGTTCTGACTTTCATTGGTTCCACCTTATGGTTTGATTTGTTTATACGGAACTGCTCGTTTAATCTTGGGAAAGAGGATTTGCACAGGCCGTGCCAATGGTGGAAAACTAACGGATATGAAGGATAAAAACAGGTAACAGCCTAAATTCTATTTATATCTCCTGCAACTGATGTGGGAATGAATTTTTCCAGGAATTGGAAAGTGATCAATTTTTAATCAGCCTGAGACCAAAGTGATTAATTTTTAGCCACCAGGGTTCAACCGGTGGTTCCGATGACATTTTCTATCACCCGCAGTGTCACCGGATTTTCAAGCCCTTTGAGATCTGCCGAAAAGACCTCCTTGATCCGGATCTGGTCTTTCACATATTCATAGACGGACTCGGAAACAACAATATCACGCCCCTTTGCCGTTGCCTGGATCCTGCTGGTGATATTAACGGCAGACCCCACCACCCCGTACTTGGCACGCGCCTCGGACCCGATATTGCCCACAACCACCTGGCCGGCATTTATGCCGATTCCCATTTCCAGGCCGGGCAGCCCTTCATCCGCCATTTTCCGGTTAAACACCTCCATTTCCGCCTGCATCCGTGATGCACACTGGATGCAGCAAAGCGAAATGTCCCGGGCGGAACCGGACAAGGGATCAAAAAACACCAGGATGGCATCACCGAAAAAATCCACGATAATACCGTTGAAGTCCTGGATAATACGGATCATATGGGAAAAATAGTGATTGAGAACCTTGATGGTGATTTCAGGACTGAGTGTTTCAGAAAGCGCTGTAAACCCCCTGATATCGGACATCATCAGCACCACTTCCCTTCTTTCCCCACCCAGCCTGCCGGCATCGGGATGTTTGAGCAGGTATTTTGCAAAATCAGGGTCAACGTACCGGCCAAACGAGTCCCGGATAAAATCCCTCTCCTTTAACCCCTTGACCATCTCATTGTAGTTGCGCACCAGTTGACCGATCTCATCCTCCGAGTTCTCGTCCACGGGCACGCTGTAAATACCTGAGGCAACCATTTTGGAATTGTTCGAAAGCATGGTGATCTGTTTTACAATATTTCCCAAATGATGCCTGATAAGAAACAAGATAATAAAAATCAACGCAGCACTTCCAATGCCGAAAGCATTCCGGTATTTGATAATGGGCTCCAGAATTACCCTGCCCTTTGCAAAAATAATGATTGTCCAGGGAATATGGTCGAGATGGTAGTACCCGGCCACCATCTCAGGGGGATGCTCATCAGACCGGACCGTGCCGTAGGAAGACGTTTGAATCCGTTCAAAAATCGCTTTTTCCAGGGGATCTTCATTTCCGCCAAGGGTCTGCCTTCCCTGCATGGTCATATTCGTATGTGCCATGTAATCGCCGTCCTCATCAACGATACAGGCCATATCACTCTGCCACCAGCCCAAATTGATGATGTCTCTGAGCAGATAGTTAAAGCTCATCTTTACCTGAATCACCCCATTATCATTCCCGCGTTGGTCCTGCAGGGCCAGATTCAATGTGACGGTCTTCTCCCCGATATTGCTGTCAAAGACAGGGTTGGAAACACCGGCGATCCGGCTGTAGCGGATATGCATCATCCCCTGGCCGGACATCATCCCACGGTGATGCCGCTCGGCAGGCATCGGCTGGTTTGAAGCGGAATAACCGGCATCAACCACCCCCTCCAATGCCTTCAGGTGGCTGACAATGCTTTCCGGTAAAAGGACGGTGCCCTTTTCTTCGGATAACCGGAACAGCATTTCCATCATTTCCACGGGTTTAAGAATCCGCATTTCCAGGTAGTGTGCTGCCCGTTGGAGTTTGAGCACGGCAGATTCATTCCACTGCTCTAAGATGGCATCACGCGTGTACAGAAAGCTTAATGTTCCCCCAGCAAAAATAATACAAAAAACCGGCAGTATCAGCAGCACGAACATCCGGCCTTGAAGCGTTTTAAAATTCAGATTCAACATTTTTTCCAGACAATCGCTCTAAAGGGTTTTATTCTTGGTACGCTATCTCGACCCTATGCAGTAAAAGGCGTAAATGATGATACCCAAAAAGCCAAATAATATCAAAAAAAAGAAAAATAATGACTGAACCATAATTCAATCCCCCCTTCCCGTTAACAGCCCCGCATCTTATACGATCAGGGCCGATGTTATAAATTTGTTATTGCCACTGGCCCGAAATCCCCGGGAGTTCACCCTGGCAAAGGTCCCCATCATTTATAACTACAACAATCATGCCATCCATCATAACCAACTGTTTTAACGACTATTTGAAGCACATACGTTTTCATCGACGTTTTTATTGCGTATCAAGTGTCCAATAATTAATCAGTTTACAGCCGGAAGATGAAGGAGACCCACCACCTCATGCTCCATGTGAAGGATGGCCATGGAAAAATGATTGAAAAGGCCAAAGTCGGCTACCTGATCCAGGGGCCGGGCAATTCAGTGGAAAAAAAGATGGCCATGTCCATGAACAAAGGATTTGGTGCGGATGTCACCTTTAAACACGGAAAGACCGATACGGTTAGGGCCAAAGTGGTGGCAGGATGTGTCGATTTCCCAATAGCCGGTGGTGCGTCCTGCTATAGCATCAATCCAACTTTTTATCATATGGGGATCACTGCCGGGCAGTGCCTGCCCTGTCAAAAAAACGCAAACCTTTCGTATATCAATCGCTAAATTTTGGCAGGCAAATAATAAA
Source organism: uncultured Desulfobacteraceae bacterium (assembly GCA_913041495.1). Classification (GTDB taxonomy): domain Bacteria; phylum Desulfobacterota; class Desulfobacteria; order Desulfobacterales; family Desulfobacteraceae; genus Desulfobacter. The sequence continues at coordinate 6,251 of CAJWHT010000246.1, forward strand.
TTTGGTGCCTTTGCCCAGTGTTGAATCAACACTCATTTTACCCTCATGGTCTTCAACGATAATAAAATACGAGACTGAGAGGCCAAGCCCAGTTCCCTGCCCAACAGGCTTGGTTGTAAAAAACGGTTCAAATATCCTTTTTCTTGTCCCCTCATCCATACCCGGGCCATTGTCTTCAATTTCCACGCAAACAAATTGGGCATCTTCGAATACAGACAACGTGATTTGGGGATTAGAAACGTTGGCATCTGTCATACCGAAAGCTTCAGACGCATTTTTGAGTATATTAAATACCACCTGATGGATCTTGCTTTTCTCACATAAAACGGCCGCCGAAAAATGTGGATCATATTTTCTTAGGATATCAATATTTCGAAAATCACTTTTTTTTCTAAGATCGTAGTCGTTTTGTGCAAGTTCGATTCCACTTTCAATGACCTCTATTATATTCGTTCTCTCTTTTAATGAGTCTGATTTTCTCGAAAAACTCAAAATATTATTTATAATCTGTGCTGCTCGACCACCAGCCTGGCAGATATTATTCAGTTGATCTAAGACACCACGCTTCTCCATGAATTTTCTTATTTGCGCCATACTTGAGCCGACATCATTTGCGGCCTCATTGTTGGAAGGCATATTTTGAGTAAGACGGTTCGTCACCACTTGGGCACTTTGTATCATACCGGCCAGTGGATTGTTCAATTCATGTGCCATACCGGCGGCAAGCCCCCCAATGGAGAGCATTTTGTCGGATTGAACAATAAGCTCCTCCATTTGGATCCGTTCTGAAATATCATCTATGCGAATGACGCCCCCTCCGGATTCATTATCAGACAATGGGTAAATGCCGATATCGACTGTCAGTTTTTTGGTTTTGCAATAAAATGGAATCTTATGATGCTTGGAGGTGATGTTTTTTTCAATCACACGTTTGATATCCGCCTTGTAGATTTCCAATTGAGGTAAAATATCAAACAAGGGTTTT
>CAJWHT010000247.1 GCA_913041495.1 uncultured Desulfobacteraceae bacterium
ACACCATGGTCTACGGTGTCATCCAGCTTATCAACTTTGCCCATGGCGAATTCTTTGCCGCCGGCGGCTACGTGGGGGCCATCGCCCTGGCTTATTTTGCCGGAATCGGCTATATGGAAACCCATCCGGTGCTCTGCCTTACCGGTGCCTTTGTGATTTCCATGGCCTATTGCGCCTACCTTGCCATCGGGGTGGAAAAAATCGCCTATAAACCTTTAAGAAAAGCTTCCAGGCTGGCCGCGTTGCTGTCTGCCCTGGGTATGTCCATCTTCCTGTCCAACGGCATGATGCTGACCCGCGGTGTTTACGACGCGGTTTACCCCAGCGAATTGTTCCAGGGCGGGTTTGATTTCGGCATGGTGACCATCTCTTATCTCCAGATCACCATCGTGTCTCTTACCGCCACCCTGCTGATCGCCTTGAACCTTCTGGTGTTCAAGACCAAGATCGGCATGGCCATGCGGGCCACGGCCCAGGACAAGACCATGTCTGCGCTTGTGGCCATCGGCTCCAACAAGATCATCTCCCTGACCTTTGCCATCGGTGCCGGCCTTGCTGCGGCCGCCGGTATCATGTACGGCCTCTACTACGGGTCGGTGAAGTACGACATGGGATTTGTTCCGGGGATCAAGGCCTTTTCCGCTGCGGTTCTGGGCGGTATCGGCAATATCACCGGCGCCATGATCGGCGGACTGATCATCGGCATGGTGGAGATCTTCGGTGCCGGTTACATTTCCGGCGAGTACAAGGATGTGTTTGCATTCATCATTCTGATTGGTGTGCTTTACTTTAAACCTACTGGAATTATGGGCGAGAATATCGATGATACAAGAGTTTAAGAAAGTCTGGAAACCATATGTGATCGGCATGCTCTGGATGCTGGGCCTGCTATGGCCCATGCTGGGCGTCCATCCGGACGGCACCCTGACCTTCCAGAAGACCTTTACGGTCTGGAGCTACATCGTGGCCGGGTCCTTTGTCATCCTGCTTGTCTACGTGCTAAATGCCAGCGGATCAATTACCTTTATAACCAACCCCGTTTCAAAAGCGGTATCTGGTGCGAAAAGCTCAGCACAGGCCATGCCGACCTGGGTCTGGATTGTTACGGCCCTGGTGGCCTGCTTTGTTTTTCCCCAGTTTGCTGACCGGTACGGTACGGACGTGGCCATCAACGTGCTGCTGTACATTTGCCTGGGACTGGGACTGAACGTTGTTGTGGGGCTTGCCGGCATGCTTGACCTGGGCTACATCGCTTTTTACGGTGTGGGGGCGTACACTTACGCCCTGCTGAACACCGTATACGGCCTGGCCTTCTGGGTCTGTCTGCCCTTTGCCGGTATTTTCGCCTGCATCGCCGGCTGCATTGTTGGCTATCCTACCCTTCGGATGCGCGGGGATTACCTGGCCATCGTTACCCTGGGGTTTGGCGAGATCATCCGTCTGATCCTGAACAACTGGATGGAGTTGACCAACGGCCCCAACGGTATTCTGGGCATCGACCGCATCGGCTGGTTTCGCTTTGCCTTTGAAGGCGGTATCGGTTTTGAAACCATCTGGGTGAAAAAACTGGGACTGTTCTACTACTTTGCCCTGGGGTTGACCATTCTGGTGGTTATCGGGGTTAACCGGCTGAATTTTTCCCGTGTGGGCCGGGCCTGGGAGTCCATCCGTGAGGATGAGACCGCAGCCGAGCTCATGGGGGTCAATACCTTTATCTACAAGCTTTTGGCCTATGCCATGGGCGCCTTTTTCGCAGGGCTGGCAGGGGCTTTCTTTGCCGCCCGGATGAAGTTTGTCTCCCCGGAAAGTTTTACCTTCCTGGAATCTGCCATGGTGCTTTGTATGGTGGTGCTTGGCGGCATGGGATCGATACCGGGTATCATTCTCGGTGTGGCGGCGCTCATTGCCCTGCCCGAGGTGTTCCGTGAATTCGAGGCCTACCGTATGCTGGTCTTCGGTGCAACCATGATCATTATGATGCTGTTCCGTCCCGCCGGCCTGATTCCGGCCAAACGTATGGGCCAGAGATCCGACGATAAGGAGTGATACAGATGAGTGACCAACCGATTCTTGAAATGAAAAATGTCCACTCCGGCTACGGCTCCATCAAGGCCCTCAAGGGGGTTTCAATAAAGGTGATGCCCGGTGAGATCGTGGCCATGATCGGGGCCAACGGCGCCGGCAAGTCCACAACGCTCATGACCATCTGCAACATTGTCCAGGCGGAGCAGGGCGAGGTGCTTTACGAAGGGCGGGTGATCAACAAGGTAAACCCGGAAAAACTGCCCACCATGGGGCTTTGCCAGGTCCCGGAAGGCCGCAGGATTTTCCCCAGGCTTTCCGTTGAAGAAAACCTGATCCTCGGCGCCTTTTACCGGAACGACAAGGACCAGATCGCCAAGGATATCCAGCACGCCTATGACCTGTTTCCCATCCTCGGGGAACGGCGGCGCCAGGAGGGCGGCACCCTTTCCGGCGGCGAGCAGCAGATGCTGGCCATTGCCAGGGCTCTGATGACCAAACCGAAAGTGCTTCTCCTGGATGAACCATCTCTGGGTCTTGCACCCATCATCATCCAGCAGATCTTTGATATCATCAAGGACATCAACCGGGAAGACGGGACCACCATCCTGGTTGTGGAGCAGAACGCCAACCTGGCCCTCCAGGCCGCCAGCCGGGGATACGTCATGGAAACCGGGGAAGTCACCCTGGAAGACAAGGCCTCTTCGCTTCTGGAAAACCCGAAAATACGGGAGGCCTACCTGGGCGAATAAAAGATCTACTGCTGATCGAAGCGTTTCATTCTTTAGCAAAGCCGGTCCGGGAACTCCCGGGCCGGCTTTGTGTATTCTGTGGTTTATTCGTTTGATTTTACAATGAAAAACTGATACACCCCACCCCGGTTGTCCTGAAAAAGGTGTCGGGGCAGCCCTGTTTATAACCTGCGGCGGTACACAGCACCCGCCTTAACAAAACTTAGAGGGGTTTCCTTGAACGAGCTTCTATGGCTGGCCATGCTGGCCGTCAACTTCGGATGTATCCTTATCGCCTACCGCCTGTTCGGCCGTGCCGGCCTGTACGCATGGGTGCCCCTGGCCGCAGTGGTGGCCAATGTCCAGGTCATCAAGCTGGTGGACCTATTCGGCATCACCGCCACCCTGGGCAATATTGTCTATGCCTCATCCTTCCTGGTGACGGACATCCTGTCTGAAATCTACGGGAAAAAACAAGCCCGGCGGGCGGTCTTTATCGGGCTGTTTTCCCTGGTGGTCATGACAGGGCTGATGAACCTTGCCCTGCTCTTTACACCGGCACCGGATGATTTTGCCCAGGAGAGCCTGGCCACAATTTTCGGTTTCATGCCCAGGATTGCTGGGGCAAGCCTTTTGGCCTACCTGATTTCCCAGCTTCATGATGTCTGGGCCTTTGACTTCTGGCGGCAGCGGTTTCCTTCCCAGCGGATGCTCTGGCTTCGGAACAACGCCTCCACCATGGTCAGCCAGTTCATCGATTCCACGGTATTTACCCTTCTGGCCTTCTGGGGGGTGTTCCCGGCCGGTGTCCTGGTGGAGATTTTCTGGACCACCTACCTGCTCAAATGGGTTGTGGGGGCGGCAGATACGCCTTTTATCTATGTGGCCAGGCATTGGTTTAACCGGGGTCAAATTCCGGGCGAACACGCTTAGCCCGGCAGGCACCATCCCTGGTACTTGCCGGATAATCGGCTATCTTGCAAACCTGGCAATCAGGGGATTGTGGTCTGATAGTTTCCTGCAGTTTACCGCCTGGATATCGGTGAGTTCAACCCCCCGGTAATATACCCGGTCCAGGTGGAAGCCGAACCATTTTTTCACGTGTTTGTCCTTGCGCGGCAATGCATACCGAAGATCCAAAAGCCCTGTGAAATGCCCCAGGATTTTGATTCTGGATTTGCGCCAGCAGTTGAAATCACCGGCCACGATCATGGCCCCCCTGTGGGCCTTGAGTATATCGAAAAGCCTTGCCAGTTCCCATTGATACCAGGCCAGTGACTTGAAGTTGATGGCGTGCAGGTTCACCACCATCAAGGATGCCATGTCGTTGAAATGGTACAGGGTGATCAGGGCGTTTTTCGGGGTGAATATCAGGGGTTCCTTTGCCTGGGTCATGTGGTAGCGGCTTGTCTTGGGATCTGCATTGGCCGCAGTGATCACCCCGGAATAGTCAAAGGGCAGCCTGAGGTTTGCCGCTGCCACAAAGGGAAAGCCCCCAAGAGATGTCAACCGGTTTGAAAAACGGGCCTCCTGGAGCAGGAGCAGATCCAGGCTGTGGTCCTTTTTCCAGGTGCGGATCTGTTTTAGAAAATTCGGCTTTAAGTTTTCCTTGTGAATATTCCAGCACAAAAGGCCGAAATCGTCCGGGATAACCGTATTTTCAAAAAACACCGGGGACTGGATCAAAGGAGAGGCAGGGATCAGCATGGCTATAACAGGGGGGCAAAGATTCTCATCAGGTTTTCGCCCATGCGCCGCCATTTGCCTGCGGGCGCCATCTTCCCCTGGCACCGTGCCAGAAGCTGCGTCATCCAGGCCTCGCATTCCAAGATGGCCTGTTTGGCGTAGATAAAGCTGACCACTTCGTAGTTGAGAAAAAGGCTGCGCTGGTCAATGTTGGCAGAACCCATCATCATGCCCCGGTGGTCAACGAGAATGGCTTTGGCGTGGATCATGCCGCCCTGATAGAGGTGGACGTCAATACCATGGCTGAGCAGGTCCCGCATAAAAGAAGACCGGCCCAGATCGGCAATCCAATGGTTGGAACTTGCCGGGGTGATCAGGCGAACGTCCACGCCCCTGTGCCGTGCGATGATCAGGGCCTGGAGCAGGCTTTTGTCCGGTACAAAATAAGGAGTGACGATCCATATGCGTTCCCGGGCGCTAAAAAGGCCTGAGAGCAGGGCTTCGTATAGGGCATCCGTGGCGATATCCGGCCCGGAGGGGACCACCTGAATCCCTGTGTCACCATCGGCTTTTGCCATCTGTTCAGGCGGTGTTAAGGGGCAGTCCGAGGCATGGTTCCAGTCCTGGGTGAAGATTTCCAGGTAGTGGAATACCGCCGGGCCCCGGATGGTAAAAAGGATATCCACCCACCGGTTTTTGATGGGGGAGGGGCCTAGGTATTCTTTGGACAGGTTCATCCCGCCGGCCATCACCCGGGTGTCGTCGAAGATAAATATTTTCCGGTGGTTCCTCAGGTTGATATAGTTCTGGAAAGGCCGGACAAGCAGGGGCATGTAAAAGGCCACGCAGCCGCCGGCTTTTTTGAATTTTCGCAGGGGCCATTGCCACAGATAGAGGGGCAGTGAGCCGATACAGTCGATGAGCAGCCTGACATCGACACCCTGGGCGGCTTTGAGCGTCAGGGCGGCAAGGATTTCCCGGGCGACGCCATCCGAGCTGAACAAATAAGTGGAAATATATATCCTGCTGCGGGCACGCCTGATCTGCTCCATTAAGGCATCAAAGGCGCGCATGCCGTCGGTGTACAATTGGAAGGTGTTGCCCAGGGTGGCGCCGGGAATGCCGTTGCTCCGGAGAATCAGGTCCAGATCGGTGGCTTCTTTCTCAGGCACTTCCCCTAAAAAAGACAATCTGAACTGGGATTTCCCGGGCCGCGTGAGCTTGCGGCTTCTGAAAATAAAATAGAGGGGAACGGCAAAATAGGGCAGCAGGACGATGGCCAGCAACCAGGCAATCATGCTGGTGGGCTCTCTGCTCTGGTACACCATATGTCCCAGGGCGCTGAGTACCAGGATGTCCACCACAATGGTGCTCAGGTGGAATACCAGCAGATAGGTCAGGCTGTCATTCATCCGCGCGTATCCTTAAATAGGCCATGGCCCGGCCTGCTGCCCTTCCGGTGCAAACCGGACCATGAACTTTGGTGGCAGGGGTTATAGCGGGGTATAGGTGAATTTCTGGCCGCCGATGGCTGCTTCGTACATGAGACCGCCTTTGGCGTGAACGAAAACGGCCATACCCTTGAAATAGCGGGTATGGGCCTGGGTGCCGGTTGCAGGGCCGGCACTGGCGCCAGCAGTGGCCCCTTCGGTGCCCGCCTTGGCCTGGGCCCCGGCGGTGATGGCCACGGCGGAGGCGGTCGCGTCAAACTCGAAACTGCCGCTGGTAAATTCATCATAGGCCCGTTTGTCCTGGAAAAAGATGATCTGGGAAAAGGCCTGGCCCCCGAGCTGGAAGCCCACGGACACCTTGGCAAGGGTCACCTTGCCGGTGAGTGTGCCGCGTTTGTAAACCCGGCCTTCACCATAGGCTCCGCCAACGACGATACCGCCTTTGCCCACTGTGGGAAAGACCGCATACCCGTAGCTGTTTTTGAAAAAGGGTTGAACCGCCTCGGATTTTTTAAATACCGAAATGGTTCCGGAGTAGGAATCTGCAAATGCCGGCAGTCCCATGATGAGACAGAACAGGACGGCAAGTGTGGCTGTCATTGTTTTTTTCATGGAGAACACTCCTTAGGGTTGGGGGTTAGCCGATAATTTTATGGGCAAATTCAACCGCCCGGCCTTTTTCCGTTTCGCCGAGGGCGGCGGGGGTGGTGCAGCCGCCCACGTAAAGCTCTCCGGCAAGGACGGCCTTGTGGGGTTTTTGAATCCGGGAAAAGGCGGTGAAGGCTTCCGCAGCATTGTTGTCCCATCCGCCGCCGCCGGTGACCAGCAGTGCCTGACGCTGGCCCTCCACCAGGGAGGCGTGGTTGGGCTCGTGATAGCGGGTGTAAAGACTGTAGGACCTGTCGATGATTGCCTTGAGCTGGGCTGTCACCCCCCAGAAATAGAGGGGAGAGGCAAAGACCACGGCCTGGGCATTGACCATCTTTCCTAAAATTTCAGGGATATCGTCTTTCTGGGTACACCCCACCTCATCCGGTTTGTTTTTGCAGGCAGCACATCCCCTGCAGCCGTTAAGATTCTTGTTGCCAAGATAGATATTTTCCACCTCATGGCCCAGGCGGGTAAGCTCTTCTTCCACCCAGCCCAGGACATGGGCGGTGTTTCCTTTTTTTCTGGCGCTGCCTTGTAAACATATAACTTTCATTATGATCTCCTTGGGGTTGGATCCTATGTATGCTGGCTGTTATTCTAGCCCAAATAATCCATTTGTCAATTAATTCTCCCCTTGTATATAGGGACGTAAGGCATACGAAGA
>CAJWHT010000248.1 GCA_913041495.1 uncultured Desulfobacteraceae bacterium
TTTTTATACCGGCTGTACAGGGCCATGACCTTTTCCACATACTCTTGAGTCTCTTGAAACGGTGGAATCCGCCGGTACCGGTCCACGGCCGTGGGTCCGGCATTATAAGCGGCCAGGGCCAGGGGCAGTTTTTTGTTATACCGGGTGAGCATCTCTTTCAGGTAGCGGGTGCCGCCCATGATATTCTGTGAGGGATCAAAAGGATCTGAAATATTGAGGGCGGCATCGTTCTCCGGCATGATCTGCATCAGCCCCCGCGCCCCCATTCTTGATACGGCTTTGGGGTTGAAGTTGGATTCAGCCTGGATAACGGCTTTGATCAGGGCTTCATCCACGCCGAACCGTTCCCCGGCCCGCCGGATAATGGCATCGTAAATGGCGGGAGCGCTGCCAAAGTTCGGGGATTTGCGGCCTCTCTCCCGTATGTAAAGCAGATAATCTGTTGATGTGGGGGTATTGGTAAAGTGCACCACCCCGTTTGAGTCGATGTACTTGTAAATATCCGCCCGGGCCCCGGGAATTCCGGCCGTTCCCCCCAAAACAATCAGCGCAGAAGACAGCACCGCAAAAACAATCCGGGCGGCCCGGGCAGACCGGCTTGATTCTGCAGAAAATTTAGCCTTTATTTTTTTCCCGTTTCTCAACCCTTTGCCTGTACTCCTTGAGCACCAGTTTTTCCGGAAACTGGGGCTTGGCCACATATTGCCCGGTATTGTCAAGAAAGGTGTCCACCAAATTCTCAAGGATACCATCCTTTTCATGGGCCATGATCATATTGCGCTCCACCTTGTACTGATAGACCAGGGGGGTGCCGAGTGTTTCCAGAATGTCCACGAACATATCATCGGACACTTCTTCGGTGGAAAACAACTCTTTTTTTACGGGAATCTCCATTTTGGCGGTCATGATCACCACGTAGGCGTCGGCGCCGATCTTTCTGGAATCGTCAAAAATCTCAAGACAATGGCCGTTATCAAGCTCAATTCTTTTGTATGCGTCTCTTTCCATGTGAATCCTAAGGTCTCTTTCTTTTATACGTGCTCAGGTTAGAAGCGATTCTCTATTCACCTAAAACAGCTCCAACTGAACTTCCGTTTTCTTTGGTGTCTGCTGCCTGCGGTCGGCAACTTCCATTTTTGCCAGTTCCTTTTCAATATCATCAATGAAAAAGGACCTCTGCCGCATTTTCCCGGTGCCGAATATGCGTCTTTTTTTGGCATATGTCAAACACAGAATATCCATGGCCCGGGTCATGGCCACGTAGAACAGCCGCCGTTCCTCTTCGGGATCATCCACGGTTTTACCGTCCCTGGCATAGGGGATCATCCCGGTTTCACAGCCCGTCACAAACACCACCGGAAATTCAAGGCCCTTTGCCGCATGCATGGTGAGCAGCGATACCTTTTCCACCCCCTTGTCCAGCAGATCCTGGTCCTGGTTCAGCCGCATCACATCCAAAAGATCTCCCGGATCACTGTGGAGTGCCGCCAAGGCGGTGAGGCGTTGCCAGGCGTGGGCCAGGGTCTCATCGCTTTCCATTTTGAAACGCAGCCCGAACATATCCGCCGCGGTTTCCAGGAACCGTTCGGATTCAAAGGCCCCGGCGGTTTCCCGGATGGCCATAAGGCCAGCCCTGAAAGCGTCTGCTGCCGCCGGTTCGGTTTGGGATTCCTGCCAGTCCGCCAGCAGTGTCTCATCCCCGCGGCTTCCCCGGGCCAGGATCACCCGCAGCAGGCATACCGTCTCCCGGATTCCCGGGGTGGCCATCCAGTCCTCCCGGTCAGCGGTCTGGAAGGGGATACCGGCGGATTCAAAGGCATTGGCAAAGACGTCGCACTGCCGCCGGGTGCGGTAAAGTACGGCAAAATCCGAAAAGGAATACTCCTTGTCTGAATGACCGCCTGCTTTTCCCGCATCCATGGAGAGAAATGAAATCCCCCCGATAAGTTCCTCGATCATCTTCCCCACGGCCACGGCCTCACCCTTTTCAGTTGCCGTTTCCTTGATGATCACCTTCTGGGAGGTGGTGACACTGGCATAGATTTTCCTGCCCTCGTTCACCGCCGCATCAGGTTCCGGATTGGAGATCATCTGGAAGGAGGCATCAAGAATGGTCTGGGTGGACCTGTAGTTCTGCCTCAGGCGGATCTGCTCACATCCCGGATAATCCTGTTCAAATCGGTTAAAGAACCGGTTGTCCGATCCACGGAACCCGTAAATGGACTGGTCCGGATCACCGATGACAAAAATGCGGTTGCCCGTTGAAAGCAATTTGACCAGTTCGTACTGGCCGTAGTTCAGGTCCTGGTACTCGTCCACGAAGACATGGGTGAACCGCTCCCGGATCTGGCGGCAAAGATCGGGCTCTCCTTTAAGACGGTTGTGGCACAAAAAGATCAGATCCTCAAAATCGGCCAGACTCAATTCAATGCAGCGCCTGTCATAGGCGGCATAGATAGCTGCCAACTCTTTTGCATCTTCACCTGCCACGGGGCAAAGATCATGGTCCGGTCCCAGCAGTTGCTGTTTGCACAGGGAAATCTGATTGTCGAAGGCTCTCAGTTTCCGCTTTGAAAAGGGAGTCCCGCCGTTCTGCTCCGCAAAGTCCCCCGCCGCCCGTTCAAGCACTTCAAGTCGCAGGTCGTCCTCCATCAGCCCCCGGTTAAAGCCTGTGTAGGCCCTGAGGAGATTAAGGCAGAAACTGTGGAAGGTGGCCGCGGCCACCTGGGCACCCCCGTCCGGCATAAAGGTGTCGATCCGCTGGGCCAGTTCCCTGGCCGCCTTGTTGGTGAAGGTCAGGGCCAGAATATTTCCCGGGTTGACAGCCCTCTCCGATACCAGCCAGGCAATACGGGCCGTCAGGGTGCGGGTCTTGCCGGTACCTGGGCCTGCCTGGATCAGGACGGCGCGGGCATCGGATGTCACGGCCCGGTCCTGTTCCGGGTTCAGTCCTTCCAGCAGTCCCGGCGGAGTTGCCGCAGGTTCAGGGGAAGGCTTTTTTTTCTTTCGGCGCTTCACCGCAGATTTTTCACCTGTTTCTGCCGCCTTTGCTGCGGCTTCCCTGGCCTTATCCGCTTTGGTCTTCCTCTTCTTTGGCTTGGGCAGGTCAAACAGCAGATTCCTTTCCCCCCGGATCTTTCGCTTTTCCTCCCGGGAAAAAATACTCACCGTACCGAATTCCCCGTCATAACCTGGATCGATGTGCAGGTCGCCGGCCCGCATTTTCTCTATGGCCTCGGCCAGAAGCGGCACACCGGCCCGGTCTATTTCCTCAAAAGAAAGCCGGGTGAGGATATCGAGTTCCGGCCCCAATGATTCCACCGCCTTATTGTAATAGCCCGCCACCTTCTTGGTTTTAGGCCCCACCTCAAATATTTCGGAAAGCATATCGGCCAGGGGCACCACGTAGGAGTGGGGATGACGGTTTTCCGGCATATAGCCTTCCGGACGGTCGGCCAGTTCCCGGACCCGGTAGAGCACACCAAGGGTCAACGGTTTGCCGCATGCAGGACAGATCCCCCCGACTTTGGCGGTATCATCCGGGTTTAGACGGACGTTGCACTTCCGGTGGCCGTCATAATGATACTTGCCCTGGTCCGGGTACATGTCCAGGGTGCCCCGGTAGGACTCAAGATCGTGTTTTTCCAGGGCGCTGCGGATAGCCCAATAGGAAAGCTCCGTGTCGAATACGGAGGCATTACGCCCCAGGAACCCCGGGGAATGGGCATCGGAGTTGGAAATCAGCCGGACATGGTCCAGATCCGTCACCCGCCAGTTCATGGGCGGATCAGAGGAAAGGCCGGTTTCACAGGCAAAGATATGGGGCGAAAGGTCGTCAAAACATTCCTCGATGGTGTCAAAGCCGGATTTGGACCCGAACATGGAAAACCAGGGGGTCCAGATATGGGCAGGTACAAGGAATCCCCGGTCACTGACCTCCAGCATGATCTCCAGCAGGTCCCGGGCATCCAGGCCAAGGATGGGCCGGCCGTCGGATTTGATATTACCGATGGCATCCAGGCGGGCGTTAAACGTTTTGGCCGTTTCCATATCCGGCATATAGATAAGATTGTGGTTCTTCCTGACCCGGTCGTCTTTTTTATAGATGTTGGAGATTTCCGCCTGGAGGATAAAGCGCACCTCCCCCCGGCAGGATGCGGGAATATCCGGGTCAATGGTTTGAGCGATCTCTTTTTTCAAGGAAAAGAGGCCGGGTTCGGTTTCCTCAAGCTTTGTGGACAGTTCCTCCATCCAGGCCGGATGGGTGAAATCACCGGTGCCCACAAGGGAAATCCCCTTGATCTGAGCGGCATGATAAAGGTTTTCCAGGTCCAGGTTTTTGGCGGTTGCCCGGGAGTATTTGGAGTGGATGTGCAGGTCTGCAATAAATCTCATATAAACTGCCTGTGGCCTTGGGGTTGACAACGTCGGGGTTCACCAGATGTATTACATGATTTCCCCTTAATTTAAAAGACGGTTTCTGATAAACAGGGGGGATACGGCACACAGGTGCAAAAGGTTTTTTTTAAAGGAAAAAATAGGAGAGGTTATGATCGACCCCAAAGCCCGGGAGCAGATACAAAACTTTCAGGCACCGCAAGGAACGTCCATTACCATCCCGGTATCGGACCATCCGGAACAACACACCTTTGATGCATTCGCCGAAGAATGGATGGCACTGAATCCGGGGGTATCCTGGAACCGTGATCCGGAGGACAAAACTGACATCCCCGGATTCAGGCTCAAGGAAAATATTACCTATTGTGCCCTGCCCCTGGAACGGGAACTTGCCCCCTTTTTGTCCGGACTTGAATCCATTGCGGCCCCCTCGGTGTCCGGGAAGGCAAAGGCCATGCTGGACCAGCTTGAGCTGCCCTGCGAACTCACCCTATACATCGCCCTGCAATGCCCCCATTGTCCGGGGATGGTGGATACCCTGATCCCCCTGGCCGCCGCCTCGGATAAGATCCGGCTGCACATTATCGACGGATCCCTCTTCCGGGAACAGGCCGAAGCGGATCAAGTCATGGCCGCTCCCTGCCTCATCCTGGACAAGGACTTTCGATGGACCGGCAGTGTTCCGGAAACTGAAATTTTGTCCATGGTGCTCAACCGGGATCCTGCGGCCCTTGGCACAGGTACCCTGAGAAACATTCTTGAGGAGGGGAATGCGGACTGGATCACAGACCAGATGATTTCATCACATCAGGTTTTCGAAGGATTTTCAGGTCTGCTGCTCCACGAAACCTGGTCGGTGCGGCTGGGGGCCATGGTGGTGGTGGAAAGCCTTGCCGAACGGGCTCCGGAATTAGCCGAGACGCTTGCCCCCATTCTGATGGATGCCTTTGAACACCAGGAAATCCCGGTCCAGGGAGACATTTTATACGCCCTGGGAGAAATCGGCAATCTTGAAACAATGGCCTGGATCCGTGAATGCAAGGACGGGTTTACCCATGCGGATCTCTCAGACGCGGCGGAAGATGCCATAGAAGCCATTGAGTCAAGGGTTTCGGAGTAGAAAGCTGCGGCCATAGCCGGGCGGCTATGGATTGCAGCCTTTACCGGATCATGTTGCGGTGGATACCGTTAATGCCTGCAGCCGTTCTCTTGCGGCCCGGACCACCTCATTGTCCTGATCGTTCTCAATGATGGACTCAAGGATCTTCAGATCACTGGCGCTGTTGACAAATTTGATCCGCACCTTCGGATTGGAATGCAGATACTTGGGGACAAAAAAATCGGAAAAACGCATGACACCCTCCTTTTTAAATACGGGTTCGCATCATTAGCGGGGCCCTGCGCTACCATGCAAAGGCCCCGGTTCAGGGCAGATCGGATGCCCTCTCCACATATCTTTTAATCAGTTCAATGGTCACCTCTCCCATGGTCCTGCCCTGCTTGACTGCGGTGAGTTTGAATTCCCTGTGAAGATGTTCCGGCATCCGTAAGGTCAGCTGTTTGGTCTTGTCTTTCTGACTCATCTAAGGCCTCTCCTGTTCACTATTCTGTAACCCTCTATAATATTAAGTTGAATCATCCGATCCACACCTTGATCCCATAAAACCATATTAGATGTCTAACTGTCAATACATAAAACCATAAACATGCCTTAACACCCACCTCTTTCCAGTGGCGAAGGTTTATGGTAGAACCCGTCAGCACCCAGAATCAAGGAGAATGTCCATGCCCCATATCATTGTAAAATTATACGAGGGAAAGTCAGACGCCCTGAAAAAAGAGCTGGCCCAAAAAATTGTCAAAGACGTGGTCAAGGTAACAGAATGCAGGGAAGCTGCCGTCTCTGTGGCCTTTGAAGAATTCACCCCGGATGACTGGCCCGAACAGGTCTTCCGGCCGGATATCATGGAGGGTAAAGGAGAACTTCTGGTTTCCCCGGGATATGATCCCTTTGCCACGGCCCAAACGCCTGCAAAGGACCCGGCAGAGGCCCTGATGGCCTTTGTACGGGAAGCGGCCGAAACCGCTGCCGCAGAAGATGAAACCGGCTATTTCAACCCCATGTCCTGGCTGGACGAAACCCTGGAAGACAATCCCCAGATGTTTGATCCCTGCTTTGACACCCCCTGGAACGACCTGACCGATGCGGACAAAACAGAGCGGATGACGGCCATAAGACGGGTACTTTAATCGGGAGACACATGATGGAAGATCTCATCCGCCGTTATGATCTGTCTGCCCACCCCGAAGGGGGATACTTCAAGGAAATCTACCGGTCGCAAATGACCCTGGCGTCTCCTGAAACCGGGGAGGCCAGACAGGCTGTCACCCAAATTTACTTCCTGCTCACCCAAAGGCAGGTGTCCCGGTTCCACAGGGTTGTTCACGACGAAATCTGGCATTTTTACGAGGGCGATCCCCTCATGTTGATTCAGTTTGACGGCCAGAAGATAGTGGAAACCACCATTGGCCCGGGCGGGGACTATGTAACCGTGGTGCCGGGGAATGTATGGCAGGCGGCGGAAACCACAGGGGAATACACCCTGGTGGGGTGCACCGTAGCCCCGGGATTCGACTTTAAGGATTTTTATTTCATGAGCGACGCCCCCGAAACGGCAGCTACCATTACCCGAAGGCACGAAAAATACAGCCGATTTATTTAGACCCAAAACAAGCGCATTTATAAAAATAATGGGCTCATCCCCGCCTAGTTAGAAAT
>CAJWHT010000249.1 GCA_913041495.1 uncultured Desulfobacteraceae bacterium
CCTGCCACTCTGGGAGAGTTCAATGAACCGATTTAAAACGGTAGCCGTAATTACCGTAACCCTAATCCTTTTGTCCTGCCCGGGCCGGGTCAGTCTTGCCATGGCCGCATCATCCACCTGCCTTACAGGCCAACCCATTGCCGGCGGATCGCCGGCAGCCTTTACACTAACCCTGTCCCGGGCCAAACAAATCGCCCTGGAAAACAGCCCCACCCTGGCGGCTGCCAGAGAAAACCTGGTCCAGGCCATGGAAACCATCCGCCAGGCCAGGGCCGGTTATCTGCCCACGGTGGCCTTAACGTCTTCCTGGGATTATGACGAAAAGACGGATCTATCCGTTTCCTCAAAGGAGGAGGCCTACACCAATACCCTGTCCGCCACCCAGATCCTGTTCCAGGGGTTTTACAGGAAGTACAACACCCTGTCCGCCCAATACGGTAAAAAGATGAGCTTGGAATCCCTGGCAGACGCAAAGCGGACCCTGCTCTGGTCGGTATCCCAGAGCTTTCTTACCCTGCAGCTGGCAGCGGAAAACATCCGGATTGCTCAGTCCGATATGGCATTCAACCGGGATCAGCTCAAAGAGGCCAAGGCCAAGGAGCGCCTGGGCACAGGATCATACAGCGACGTGCTGAACTACAAAACAAAGGTGAATGCGGCCAAAGCCGCATTGATAGAGGCCCGTCAGTCCTATAAGGAATACGGGTACGGCCTGGCCGCCCTCATGGGATATGCAGATGCTGTGCTGCCGGAAAATATGGTCATTCAGGCCTTATCTGCTACGGAACAGGCCGCCGAACCGGAAAAGATGGATTCTGATATGGATATCGAGGCCGTATTGAAAACCCGTCCGGATCTTGCGGCAGACGATCTGGCAGTCCGGGATGCCGAAGCCAGGATCAACCGGGCCAGATCCGGCTATTATCCGACCGTGTCCCTGACTGCAGGCTATGGCGTCAGCGGTGCAGACCACTGGGACGGGCTGAAAGATTCGGAAAATACGGGATCATCTCTGGGGGTAAGCATCAGTTTGGAACTCTTCTCCGGCGGCACCACCCGATCTGCTGTGCACTCGGTGATGTCTGAAAAATGTGAGCTTGAGCAAAACCTGAAAGCCGCCAGGATAACTGCGATCTCGGAAATCCGGACCGCCCTGGAGACCGTGGCCTCCGCCAGGGAAACCCTCTCCCTCCAGGTCCAAACCACCCGGCTCACCGGTGAGACCCGGGATCTGGTAAAAAAAGAGTACGATGCCGGCCAGGCCTCTCTGGTACGCATGAACGAAGCCCAGAATGACCTGGTGGCAGCCGAAGGCGACCTGGCTGACGCCAGGGTTTCCCTTCTCCTTGCCTTGGCAGAACTGGACTACTATACTGGCGCCAACACCCACTGACGGCCCTGGGCCGCGCATGAATGCCAAAGAGCTTGCTTAAAACAGAACATATAGGCGTTGGATAGGTTATCCGGTTCTTTCATATAAATATTTTGCAGAGGTTTGAATGACGGACAACATCAGGCTCCTGATCATAGAAGACAATCCGGCCATCGTTGAAAATATCACCGATTTTATGGCGGCCAAAGGCTTTATCCTGGACTTTGCCATGGATGGTATCGGCGGCCTTCACCTGGCCCTGACCCAGACCTACGACGTGATTGTCCTGGATCTTATGCTCCCGGGCATGGACGGGATCACCCTGTGCCGGAAGCTGCGGCAGGAGGCGGACCGCCAGGTGCCGGTGATCATGCTCACAGCCAGGGATACCCTGGACGATAAACTTCTGGGCTTTGATTCCGGGGCAGACGATTACCTGGTCAAGCCCTTTGCCCTCAAAGAACTGGAAGCCCGGGTCCGGGCCCTTGCAAAACGCAAATTCCGGGATAAAAAGACCTTGTCCTTAGGAGACCTGACCATGGACCTTGGGACCTTTGAAGTGACCCGCCGGGGAAACGCCCTTGAGCTGAACAATACCTGTATCTCCATTTTGCGGATGCTCATGGAGGCCAGCCCCAACGTGGTGTCCAGAAAAGAGATGGAGCATGTGCTCTGGGGGGATATGCCGCCGGGCAGCGACGTGTTGAGAAGCCATCTGTACAACCTTCGCAAAAAGGTGGATAAACCATTTGACCGGGCTTTAATCCATACCGTTCACGGGGTGGGGTTCAAGCTGGTTCCGGATACCGGAAGTAAGGATGAAAGCAAGACATGAATATTTATCGTAGTATCCGGTTCCGGGTTCTGGCCGGTATTCTGCTGTTCGGAACTATCCTGATCCTGATCAACGGTGTCATTACCTTTATCCTTATGGGAAAAAATGTGGGACGCCTGGTGGACAACCTGCTGCAGACCGAAGTGGATTTCTTCCTCTACCAGTATGAGAAAGATAAAGCCACCCCGCTGCCCCATTCCAAGTTCATCAATGCCTACCGGGGGGAAGATGAACTGCCCCACAGGTTCAAGGAACTGGTCCGGGGCCTTGAACCGGGCACCCATACCATTCACCGGAAAAAGGAAGGGCCGCCCCTTCATGTGGGGGTGATCCGCCTGCCGGATACCGGGGAAACCCACTATTTGTTTTTTCACGGCCGGGCTTTTTTTAAAGAAAACGAATTTATGGACCCCAGGGGCATCCTTTTGCTCTCCGTGGCCCTGCTTCTGATCCCCGGTACCATCATCGGCGTCATTATTTCCATCCTGATGTTCCGGCCTATGGTGGCCCTGATGGACAAAATCCGGGCCCTGAACCCCGAAGACATCCCGGACCAATGGGCCGTGACGTCAGGTACCGGTGAAATCGGGATGCTGACCGCTTCCCTGGAAACTGCCATGCAGCGGATCAAAGCCTTTATCCAAAGGGAAAAGCAGTTCACCCGGGATGCCAGCCATGAACTGAGGACCCCGCTCACCATCGTGAAAGGGGCGGTGGAAATCATGGAGCAGCAGCCGGAAATTGAGACGAATCCCCTGCTTAAAAAACCGTTGCAACGGATCACAAGATCCGTGAATGACATGGAAACCACCATCGACACGTTCCTGTGGCTGGCCAGGGAAGAAGATGACCCGGGCGAATCCTGCCATGTCCGGGACGCCGTGGACAAGGCGGTGTCAAATACCTGGTATCTCATTGAAAACAAGGCGGTTGAACTGGTGGTTGATATCCGGGACAATCCGGAGCTTGAGGTCCGGGAGGAGATTCTCTATATCGCCGTGGTAAATCTGATCCGCAATGCCTTCCAGTTTACGCAGGAAGGCCGGGTTTCAGTCATTTCCGACACGGCAGGGATCACCATCATTGATACGGGCATGGGCATTGAACCCGACCGCCTGGATGAGGTCACCCGCTCCCATACCAAAGGAGAGCGAAGCCATGGCTTCGGACTGGGACTGAGCATCGTATCCCGGCTGTGCCGCAGATTCGGGTGGGCGCTGAATATCGAAAGTACCCCCCAAAAAGGCACCCGTGTCACCATTAACTGGGAAACCGTGGAAGATATTTAGATAGGGACGGTAAAGGCACGGAAAAAGTGACTGCCGGGCCTTTACCTTTACGACATCTCTAATGGCCGTGGTAATAGGGGGCAATTGCCTCAATGGCCTTTTTCAATGCATCGACAGGTGCCTGGGACGCATTCTGCTTTACCTTCATGGCAGCCAGGATGACGGCATGGTGTTTTTTCAGGCGCTCAACATAGTCTTCCTGCGACGGTTTTACCCGCTGGGTCAAAAAATAGTCCGAGATGGCGGCGATGATGTTCTGGGCATGGGTTTCTTTGTTCATCACCCACCTGACTTTCTGGTTCACGGACTGGGCATCTGATTTGGCTGCCAGTTCATTGATCAGCGAAACGGATTTTTCAACGGTTTTTGCATCTTCCATCATGGCCTGGACCCGGGCATTGTCATCGTAAATGCCGCAGGGGATCTGGCAGTGGGAAAGGGCTGCCGACGGCAGGGCCAGAAAACAGAATACCATAATAAGCGCCAGGGGTCTGGATATGTTCATTGGGGACGTCTCCTTATGTTGGTTGAATGTGATGCGGCTGCCGGGATCTTGGGAATCAGATGGGCCGGCAACCTTGAACAAAGTTAAGACCCCAAATACCATCAATCAAGTTGAAATTCCACAATCCCTAATCCCCCGTAGTCCGCCCGGTAGGCACCCGGTTTTCCGGGAATCATCCTGCCCAATGCCCCGGTGATGAGCAGATGGCCCGCCCGGGGCGGACGGCCCTGGCGGATCAGGGTGTTGACCATCCACAATGCCGCCTTCCATTGTCCGCCCATGGCGTCATTTCCCTTTCCCTGTCCCACAATACTGCCGTCCATCGTCAGCTTAACCGACACCGCATCAAGCTCCAGGGTATCCGGCGGCACGGCTTTTCCTGTAATAAACCGCCTTGAGGATACGTTGGCCGCGATGATATCCGCACTTTTGATGGCTTTCATATCGGCAAATCCCAGATCGGGCAGCTCTATCACCGGCAGTACCTTGTCCACATAGGGTTTCAGGGACTCAATCGTGTCTATCTCCCCCTCCGGTGTTTTTTTCAGTATAAACCCGATCTCCGTTTCGATCATGGGGCGGATAAAAGCGGACAGGGGCATAGTTGCACCGGAAAGCAATTGCCCAGATGCAAATAAGGCGCCCACCAGGGGGTGGTCTACGTTGAAGCGCTTCTGCGCACCGGTTGAAGTCAGCCCCGCTTTGTAGCCTGCCAGCCGGTCGGTTTTCAGACGCCACCTGATATAGGCATTTTGAATCTCATAGGCCAGAGGCGTCTCCATTTCCAACCGGCCAGCGGAGACCAAAGGGATAGGCTGTCCGGCCATTTCAGCATGGATCAAGGTGTCAGCCGGACCGGAGAGGCCCCCGGCACAGGGAAACCCTGTGCCGGCTATAATGAGAAGTGCGAATACCAGGCGCTTGAACATTGATCTCCTCCCGATGTTAAGGTGTACCGCTATCCGTGACATTAGCCCATCGCCCGTGGTTTCGCAAGTATGAAGGCGGGCGTTTTCCTGCTTATCCCACGTCCGTGGAAACCATTTCCCTGGATGCTTGCTCCCGGTCCTGCCCGGTGCCGGTTTTTCCGAAGAATATTTCCAGTTGGGTTTCGTCATTGGGACGGGTGGCAAGCGATACCGTTACGAATACAAAACCTGACACCGCCATGGCAACAATCACGCCGTGGCCCATGAATACGGGGTGGAGACTCTCCAGATGCGGCGGAGACATCGGTGCTGTTTTGGCAATGTCGAAAATGACCAGGCCTGTCTGAACAATAAAACCGGTCCACATGGATGCAACAGCCCCCGGCCCCGTGGCCCGCTTCCAGTACAGGCCGCCCATGAGGGCGAAAAAGTAGGACGCCGAAGCGATGAAGGTGGCGATATGGATGGCATCAATGATGGAGGTGATGAAAAAGGAGCCCAAGGTGGCCATGGCAACGATGAGCAGAACGCTGATGCGGTTCACGGTTTTGACCTGGGCCATGGAGGCATCCTTGTAAATGTACCGCTGGAAAATGTCCCGTGAGATACAGGAGGCACCCGAGGCGGCAAAGGTATCCGTACATGACATGGCTGCGGTGGCCAGGGCCACGGCGCAGAGGGCCAGGCTGATCCCCGATATATTGCTGTCCATGATAAAGGTGAGCAGGGCGGGTTCCGCCTGGGCCATGCCCATGGGAAAGCCGGCCTTGGCGATCTCAGGATAGATGACGTTCAGGCCCAGGGCGATCAGGGCACAGGCTCCGAATACAACGGCCACGAGAAGGGAGCCCAGAAACATGCCGTTTCTGGCGGCACGTTCATCCCTGGCTGCCCAGACCCGCTGCCAGGGGTCCTGTTCCGTGATCCAGCCCGGCACAATGGCCAGCACAAAGATTAAAACCATGGGAAACCCTATGGAGACAGGGTTCCACCAGCCGTCCGGGGCGGTGGCCACCATCTGACCCAGATCGATATGGGCTGCGGTTCCCGCACCGGACAACACCACACCTGCCATGATCAGGATAAAGAGGGAAAGGCAGGTGAACTGCACCACATCCGTGGCAATGACGGCGGAAAGTCCGCCCAGGGTAACGTAAACCGCTACGGCAAGCCCGACAATCATGGCGGCATAGGCCGGACGGATACCGTAAAACACCTCAAGCACCATGGCGAATCCTTTAATATCCGCCACGGCAAACAGGATCATGACCACCGTAATGATAAGCGCCACAGGCAGCCGTAGACCAGCGCCGTACCTAAGTTCCAGAAGCTCGGGCTGGGTCATGGCCGGCAGTGATTTAATTTTTTTGACAAAAAAGGCTATGATGAACAATGCCAGGATATTGGGGGCCACAAACCCCCAGACAGACCCCATGCCCAGCAGCATGAAGAATCCGATAACGGCCAGCATTGCCCCGGCTGTCAGCCAGGAGGCCGCGGCTGAAAAGCCCACGGAAATAGCTCCGGCGGATTTTCCTGCCAGCCAGAAATCCGCCTGTGAATTCTGTTTTTTGCTGAAATAGATCCCGGTGAGCACCAGGAACGCGATATAAATGCCGAGAACAACCAGGAACAGTGTATAGGATGTCATAAAAAAACTCCCAGAGGCCGGCCCTCCGGCTATCCGTGCGCGGGGCCGACACGTATCAGCCCGGGGATTTGCCGTCTCTCCGAGAATGTTGGTCAACACTTTTGGTCAAGATATTCTGGCTTGTGGATCAGTCTACTCACCGCGTCTTCCCGGGCTCTTTCAGACCGATGGCCTGCAACCCAGTGACATTTTGCGGTTTTCGTCCCCACTCACAGCGGCGGGTCCGCCCCGGATTCTCACCGGGTTCCCTCAACGAAAAGCACAATCAAAAAAAGGTTCCGGCACCAAAACCTGTGGTAGCGGAACTTTTGGCATATACCATATGGCAGAGGTCAACACAACAGATCCGATACAACAAATCGGATATAACTGAATTGAATGCAACAGGCCGGGGTTTTCAATGGTCAGTTGGGTGCGGCCGCTGTCAGTACCGGTGCGCAAAGAGTGATGCATCGTCTGCTTTCGG
>CAJWHT010000250.1 GCA_913041495.1 uncultured Desulfobacteraceae bacterium
TTTTAATCCTGGTGGCTCCGCTGTTTATCGTACTGCTTCCACTGGTGTGGTATGTCAACGGGTGGCCTGTATTCTACTCGGGCATACGGATGGGGCGCGACAAGAAGTATTTTGTCATGTACAAGCTGAGAACTCTGCCCGTGGATTTTGAGAAGCAATACGATGCCCATCTGGTCTCTTACCGTCACGGATATACACTGCCGTGGTTCTGCCGTTTTATGAGGGATACCCGCCTGGATGAGCTGCCCCAACTGTTAAACGTGCTCAAAGGGGATATGGACTTTATCGGCCCGCGTCCGGTGCGGCCTTCGGTTTATAAATCCATTTGCTCGGAGATCCGCGCCTATGACAAACGGTTTCTGGTGAATCCAGGGTTGGTGGGGTATTCGCAGTTGTTCACCCCCCACAGTACGCCCAAGCGTATCCGGTCCTTCATCGATAACCGGGCCTCAAAGTATAAAAAGAGTTTGGTGTTTGATGTGTTCATCATCTGCCTGGCAGGCTTCGGTGTCATCCAGAAAACAATCCGGATGCTTTGCCGTTTCGGATATCTGTTTGTAATGGATAAACTGTTAAAGCGCTACAGTAACAAGCGGGGGCTGGATCGAATCAAGCAAGCCAAAGGAGAGGTCTTTTTCTGCAACTCGGAACAAAGCTATAAGGATTGCTTCCTTTCCCATGGAGAGCCATGCGGGGCCTTAGTGGATATAAATGAAAAACATATGCGTGTGGATACCGACATTCCCATTGAAGATGAGGGTGCCATTACCATTCGTTGCAGGGCGATGGTGAAGACCAAGCTGGCCAAACGGGAAACCAAATCCTTTTTCTGCGCGGTCAACGTGTTTATGCGGTACGACGTTCCCCAGGGAAAATATAAATACACCTACATACTTGAATACGACCCCTGTTCGGAACTGAACCGGTATTTTGTGGATCAGTACTTTTTAAAGAAAAGCCTGATGCGTTATGTCATCTGAGTCTGATATACTTTCCCACCCGTTCAGCCAGTTTGTCTACTATTCGGTTCTGTGCACAATTCCCTTTTATTATTGGCGTCAGATCACACCCTTCATTCCCCTGGACTGGTATATCACCCTGTTGCTTGTGGCAATACTGGGGATCTATCTGATATCGGGCAAACATATGCCGCCACTTTTTTCAAACAACCTGAATAAGTGGTTTCTGCTGTTTTTCTTCATCAATGTCATGTCAAGCATGATCTCTCCTTACCCGACTGATGCCTGGGACGGTCTTGTTGTTCTCGTCCAGGTGTATGTTTTCGTGTTTATCAATCTTTCTTTTCTTACAGAAAAGGGGGTGTTCGAGAAGCTGCCGGTGGTAATTGCCATGGCAGCGGGGCTGAACGGTGCCATTGCCGGATTGGATTATTTTTTCGGGTTCAACCCCTTTTACGAAAGTGAGTATACCCGTGCTGCATACGGGCTAACCACAGGGGCAAACAACCTGTCATTGATGTCCGTATTTGTTATCCCGCCCATGGTCCACAAGATATTGAACGCCAAATCCCCCATGGGTGTTTTTTTCTATCTCGGGCTGATTTTATGTAATGTCATGGGCCTTGTGAGTTCGGAATCCCGAGGGGGATTCCTTATTTTCTTTGTCATGGGGATTCTTCTGTTGATCAGCAACCGTCACAGATTCCACCCCAGGTTTTTCGGTCTGGCAATCTCGGGTGTGGGGGTATTGATGTTTTTGGCTGTGGCCGCTATTCCTGACACCTATGTAAGCCGGCAGAAAACGCTTCTAAGTGACCAACCGGATGTTTCGTTCCAGCGCCGTGCCGCTTATATCAGAGTGGCGCTTCGGTCTTTTTCCGACAATCCGATTCTGGGCACAGGCACCAATTCTTTCCCCCAGGTATGGCTGGCCTCGCCGGAAACTCTTTTTTTCGAGATTACTGAAAGAGGGGCCCACAATACCTACCTGGATATTTTGGTGGGGGTAGGGCTTTTAGGCCTGTTGACGTTTTTCGGTCTGCTATTCAGGGTATTCCGGGATTTTTTGTCAGCCATCAATAATTATGATCTTCTTGGAAATGAGTTTAAACGGGATATGGCCAGTGCTTATCTGGTCTCATTTCTGACGGTGTGTGCCTATTGCCTGCTCAAAACCCTGGTGGACCACAAGTTTTTTATCCTGATCATATCCATATCCCAGGTCTTGTTCTTTCTTTCCGAACAGGAGAGGGAAGATGCATATGGGCGGAATTGACTTTTTATTGTGGATTCTGTTCTGGGGGGGATGCCTGTCGGTACTGACCGTTTTGCTGTTTTATCCCTTGCTGCTGTTCGGTCTGTCATTCCTTTTCAAGGAAAATGAAAAACCTAAGACGGATGAAACGACCTTGCTTCCCTTTGTCTCCGTGCTGGTGGTGTTCAGGAATGCCGACAGCCTCCTGCAGGAAAAAATGGAGAATTTTCTGGCGTTGGATTATCCAGAGGACCGGTTGGAATTGGTGTTGGTATCGGACGGCAGTCGGGACCACTCTGTGGATATCGCAAGATCCGCCGGATCGGACCGGATCCGGTTCTATCATTTTGACGATCATCAGGGAAAGAGCCATTGCCTTAACCATGGGGTGGGGATGTGCCGGGGGGATATCCTTGTCTTTTCAGATGTGGATGCCCTGGTTGAGCCGGAGGTTTTACGGTACCTGACCGCCTGGTTCAGGCGGCCCGAAATCGGCGGGGTGTGCGGGCAGCGGGTGGTCCGTGAAAAGGTTTCACGGATTGAATCCGGACAGCGCACCTTTATTCGATGGGATTCCGTTATCAAGCAGATGGAGGTGAGGGTGGGGCAAAGTGTGACATCCCATGACGGTAAGCTTTATGCCATTCGAAAAAAGCTGTTTAAAACCGTTCCCCCGGGGGTAACGGACGACGCCTATATATCCTTGAGTGTTACAGGCCAGGGCTTTTCCTTTGTATTTGACCGGCAGGCGCTGGCGTTCATCCGGATGCCTTCCAGAAACGTCCATCATGAACTGACACGGCGCAGGAGAATCGTTTCCACCAGCCTGAGGGGATTGTGGCTGAACCGCAGGCTGTTTAATCCCTTTCGGTACGGTGCATTCAGCGTGGGATTGTTTATTAACAAGGTGATTCGGCGGCTTTTGCCCATCGCATTGATCGTTGTTTTTTTATCAAGCACAGGCCTGGCCCTTTCCGGGAGTCCATTTT
The DNA here is from genome assembly GCA_913041495.1 of uncultured Desulfobacteraceae bacterium. Taxonomy (GTDB): domain Bacteria; phylum Desulfobacterota; class Desulfobacteria; order Desulfobacterales; family Desulfobacteraceae; genus Desulfobacter. The sequence continues at coordinate 3,204 of CAJWHT010000250.1, forward strand.
TCGGAGTTGTCTTTTTTATCCAGGTTGCAGGGTATTTGTTCTGTCTGCTTTATCCCTGGCTTACGACAAAATTCCGGCAGGCGAGTACTGTGGGCCGACTCGTTCTCAAGGTTTCAGGACTGGGATATTTCTTTTGCATCGGAATGGCCGGTACCTTTCTGGGGGTGGTCAGTTTTTTATCAGGTGAGGAAATCACAAAGTGGGAACCGGTAAAAAAATAGGGATACTGATCAACTGCCTGGAGGTGGGCGGGGCGCAGAAGATGGCTCTTCAAGTGTTTGACCTGTGTGAGCGGTATTTTGATGATGCTGTCATGATGATCATCGACAGCACCGTTGAGATGCCCCTTCACCCGGACCCGCCCCGGGCGGCAGTGCTTGAGAAAAAATTGGTCAGTCTCAGCCGCTTGGATACCCGGTCTGTGACCCTGCAAAAGCTTTTACGGTTCCCACAGCAATATTTAAATTTGACTGCGGCAGCCCGGTCCCGGGAGTTGGATGTCATTGTCAGCTTCGAAGACAGGGCGAATATTTTTAACATGGTCTCTTTATTTACCGGCCGGCGGGTGATATCGGTCCGCCATCCCATGCGGTCGGTGCTGGCCGTGAAAGAGCGCCTGAAGGCGGTATTGATTCAACTTTTTTTCCGGATGTTCAGTCACAGGGTATCCATGGCCAATTTCAATACCATGGGGTCTTTGGATGAATTCAGGGAATTGTTTCCAATACCGGCCCAGAGAACCGGGGTCATTTATAATTTTTGTGATCATGGCCAGCTGCGCCGGATGAGCCGGCTTTTACCGGCACAAGAGGACTTTCACCGGTTGGCCGGCCAGGTGTTTATTGTGGCATGCGGTAGGTTTAAGCCGGTTAAGGGATTTGTTCATTTGATACGGCTGTTCAGCCGGGTCGTATCCCGGCGGCCCGGCTGCAAGTTGGTGATCCTCGGGGACGGTCCGTTGACATCCATGTATGAGACGGTGGTACATGAATTGAATCTGGAACGTCAGGTTATCTTTCCGGGGTTCCAGGACAATACGGCGCCGTGGATTGAAAAGGCTGCGGCTTTTGTGCTCACCTCACAGTCTGAGGGGTTTCCCAACGTGATTCTGGAAGCCATGGCGCTCAGGACCCCGGTGGTTTCCGTGGATTGCCCCACAGGACCCCGAGAGATCCTGGCCCCGGAAATTAACCGGAAGGAGACGTTGAACCAGGCCGTGTTTGCATCCGCCGGTGTGTTGACGCCTGAAATGCAAAAAATTGACCGTGAGCATCAAGACGGGGCGGCTCTTGAGCCTCTTGACACGTCGGAAATCATCATGGCCGATGCCCTGGTAACCTTGTTGAACACGCCTGAAATGACAAGAAACTACCGGCATCAGGGCTATAAAAGGTCCCTGGACTTTAAAAGAGAGATCCAGGAGAAACGATGGATATCCATGATCAACCAGGTGCATAAAACCGGAACCATCAAAGGGTAACGGTGAGGCAAACCATAGGGGGGAATATGATGAAAATTTTCATCCGGATAATCCTGTTCCTTGTGTGTGGGTTTATTCTTTTCTGCGCAGCGTATTTCGTGAAAAGCCGGCTGCCGTTTCAGTTTGCCGAGGATGTCTCCATTCACCAGTATTTTCCATTTAACTATCTGGCCAGGAAGGATACATTTGAACTGGAAATACTGGATTTTGTGCTTGCCGAAGACTTTGACAAATGGGCCATGTTTTCCAGGTGGTACCATATCTGGGCAAAAGAGCGGGACAAGGTGGACATGGGTCCCAATGACAGCGGATTCCAGGGAACCGGTTGTTTTGCCGTTGTCAGCAGGAGTGAGAAAACCTGGTCTCTGTCACCTGCGGTATATATTGAAGTGGCCTCCGGCAGTAAGATCGTTTTTGAGGCATTGGTCATGCGGGATTTTGAGTCCCAAGGGGCAGGGCTTCGACTGGTGGGATTTGACCGTAATAAACAGCCTATAGACAAGCGGCTGGCAACGGTTGAGGCAAACGGGGCGCACGGAGAGTGGGAGGCATTGTCTCTTAGGCTTTCCGTACCGGAGGATATTGCCTATATCACCCCGAGAATCCGCGGTACAGGTACCGGTAAAACCCGTGTTGATAATATCCGTGTCAGCCGCAACTGATAGGGTTTCAACGATTTTCTTTCCGTATATTTAACATGGCATTCAATCCGGTTAGATGGTATGAAGTAATATGACCTTTATTTATTTATCCCACGTGTTGGAAGAATCCACGCCGGCTTACGGCAACGGCCCCTCCCTGAAACGGGAGGCGGGCAATCGTATGGCAAACGGGGACAGCTGCAATACGGAAGCCTGGCATTTGAGTAATCATATCGGTACCCACATTGACGCCCCGCGGCACTTTTGCAGGGATGGTGCGGTGTTGGATACGTATCCGGCCGACTTTTGGTGTTGCCGGAAGGTATTTCTCCTGGATGTGGCAGATGTGGCGCCCGGTGAGATTATTGGAACGTCCCGGTTGGCGCTGGACGAGGTGCCGGCGGACACAGAGCTGCTGTTAATGCGGACCGGGATCGAAAAACGGCGGTCAGACATGGTGTATATGATGGAAAATCCCGGATTCTCACCAGATCTTGCCGCTGCACTTCGGGATAAACTCCCCCTGTTGCGGATGATCGGTTTTGACGGCATATCGCTGTCAAGTTTTGCCTCCCGGCCATTGGGAAGAAAAGCCCACAAGGCGTTTCTGGACCATGACCGGCCGATACTGATCATTGAAGACATGGCACTTGCCGATGCACTACCGGAGAACGGGATCCGGGAGGCAATGGTCTGTCCTTTGCGTGTGCGGGACAGCGATGCCGCACCTTGCACGGTGATTGCACGCATTTAATCGCAAAAAAATAATCTTCAAGGTATTTTTGAATGGTGAAAAATATTTTATGCACCACATCCAGTTTCGGTTCCGCTCAGCCGGATGTACTGGCGCGTTTGGAAAATAAGGGTTTTACCCCGGTGTTGAATCCATTCAAGCGGAAATTGACCCTGACGGAATTGGAAGGTTTAATCGCAGAACATGACCCTGTGGGGATGCTGGCAGGTACCGAGCCGATTCCAGAGTCGGCCCTCACTGCTTCTGGTTGTCTTAAGGTCATCTCAAGGGTCGGGGTCGGGTGGGACAATGTGGACAAAGATGCAGCCAGCCAATTGGGGATAAAAGTCTATAGGACAGAAGGGGTGCTCAACGATGCCGTGGCCGAACTCACACTGGGGCTTATGCTTTCTGTGCTCCGCCAGATCGGGCTTCATGACAGACTTATGCGGGCCGGTACCTGGCAAAAACACACCGGCAGTCTTCTGAAAGGAAAAACCGTGGGCATCATCGGTTTCGGAAGTATTGGCATGCAGGTGGGACAGCTTTGCCGCGCCTTCGGGGCAAAGATCGTATTCCATGATACTATCACTCGTGACGTAGACTGGGCCCTGGCCGTATCCAAAGAGGACCTGGTGACCTCCGCCGACATTATTACTATCCATGCAGACGGTGATGCCGCCCTGATTACCCGTGATGATATTGTTGCAGCAAAAGATGGGGTTGTCCTGATTAATTCGGCCAGAGGGGGAATGATAGAAGAAGCCGCTCTTCACCAGGGCCTTGTTTCCGGCAAAGTTGGCGGTGCCGGTTTGGACGTATATGACCAGGAGCCGTATTCCGGAGAGCTTATCGGGCAAGACCGGGTGGTGCTCACCCCGCATATCGGATCCTACGCCAGGGAGGCCCGGGCAGACATGGAAAAGATGGCTGTTAACAATTTATTCGCAGGGTTTAGGATTAACTGATGATCCGGAAATATT
>CAJWHT010000251.1 GCA_913041495.1 uncultured Desulfobacteraceae bacterium
CCGCCGGCCTTGCCGTCACCGCCGTCAGCCACAGCATTGTGCCGGCCGGTATGCGGCAACTGACCGAGGAAGAAGGTTTTCCCCCCCTGCCAAAAGCGGCCTTTCTCCTCCACCGGAATCCGGAATCCGTGAACTGCATCGTGGATTCCCTGTCCGAACACATTGTCAAGGCCTTCGGAGGTACTGCCACAGATGAACGGATGTAACAGGTTTGAACCCTGCCGATATACCAGAAGCCTTATTCCCAGACGGCCTGCATATTGACTTCACAGGTGGGGTGCCGTAAACTGTCTGCCGTGCCTGAAACCCTTTTTTTAAGTATTTAAGTTTGCTTGACTTATGGCGGATTCCACCATTCTCAGAGATGCAGATAAGACCATCCGGGTATTGTTCGAAATATCCAACGCCGTCACCAATGCCGTTGACCTGTCCGGGCTTTACCGCGAGATCCACCTGTCCCTGGGTAAAATCCTGAACACGGACAACATTGCCATCGCCCTGTACCACGAAGACAAAGACGCACTGACATTTCCCTATTTCGTGGATGAAATGGACGAGGATTTCGGAGAGATCACCGGTATCAGCCGGAAAAAATCCCTGGCCGGCACTGTGATCAAAAAAAAAACAGCGCTTCTCATCCGCGGTGACGGCTCTGACCACCCCAATTTTCCGGGGGGCATTATCGGTACGCCCTCCAAGGTATGGATGGGGGCGCCGCTGCGGATCAGGGACCGCATACTCGGCGTCCTGGTTCTCCAGAGCTATACAGACCCGCACATGTATCAGGAAAGCGATCTTACCATCCTGAACACCATCTCCGAATTCATTGCCATGGCCATTGAACGCAAACAGGCAGAAGAAGAGATCAAGGAAAGCGAAAAACTCACCGCCACCCTGTTCAAGATATCCACTGCCGTCAATACGGCACGGGATCTCAACGACCTGTACCGGACCATTCACACGGCGCTCAACGAAATAATCGACCTGACCAATTTTCTCATCGGCCTGTACAGCCCCAGGGAAAAAACCATAACATTCGACTACTACGTTGATGAATTCGACAACCTCATGGGCCAGTCGCTTCCCCTCTCATCCGGCTCCATCGGAAGGGATGTCATCTTTTCCGGCAGTCCCCTGTTTCTCAGGGCGGATGCGGTGGACGAACGGATGGTCAAAAACAAAGCTGTGGGGGCCTGGCCCAAGACCTGGCTCGGCGTCCCTCTCAAAGTCCGGGACAAGGTGATCGGCTACATGGCCGCCCAGAGTTATTCCGATCCGGACCTGTTCACAAAAAAGGATGTGGAATTGTTCGCCGCCGTCTCTGACCAAGTGGCGCTGGCAATCGACCGGAAACGCTCCCAGGATGAAATCCGCCAGAGCGAAAAGCTGACCACCGCCCTGTTCAATATTGCCAATGCGGTCAATACCACGGATAATCTGGACGACCTGTACGTTTCCATCCACAGGTCTCTGGAAGGGGTGATGGACGCCACAAATTTCGCCATCGGCATCTATGACCGCCACACGGACACCATCACCTACCCTTACTATGTGGATGAAACAGGGGAGACCTTTGACGAGATCCGGGATGTCAGCAAGGCCGGTATAAAGGCCGCGGATGTGATCCGGGGGAAAAAACCTGTTTTCATGACAAAGGAAAAAACCCTGGCCAGGGCCAGGGCCACGGGCAAAAAAATCATGGGCACCGTTTCCGAGCAGTGGCTGGGCGTCCCACTGAAAATACAAAACCACGTCCGGGGGGTTGTGGTGGTTCAACACTACCACGACCCGGACCACTATACCCAGAAGGACATGGACCTTCTCACCGCCGTATCGGACCAGATCGCCCTGGCCATCGACAGAAAGCAGGCCCAGGAAGAGACGGCGGCCGGTGAAAGGCTGACCCAGACCCTGTTCAGAATCTCCAACGCCGTGAATACCACGGAAAACCTGGATGAACTCTACATCTCCATTTTCAACACCCTGAACCGCCTTATTGCCCTGCCGAACTTCTATATCTGCCTGGTGGACCGGGAAAAAAGGAAAATCCATTTCCCCTTCTACCAGGACGAATATGATTCCGCGCACACCATTTCCTTTACTGCGGACTACGACCCCGACGGCGGCGGCACCATCACCTCGGATGTCATCAACTCCAAGCGCCCCCTTTTCTTAACCCGGGATGCCCTCAGGGAAAAAGGAAGGCAGGGCAGGATCGTGGGACAGGTGCCGGTGGTCTGGATCGGCGTCCCCCTGGTGGTCCGGGAAAGGGTCATCGGGGTGATGGCGGTCCAGCATTACCATGATCCCTCATATTTCACCCGGAGGGATCTGGCCCTGCTGCTGTCGGTTTCCGAACAGGTCGCCCTGGCCGTGGACAGAAAAAAAGCACAGGAAGCGCTGCTGGACCACAGGGCCAACCTCGAAAAACGGGTGGCCCAGAGAACCCGGAAACTCACCGAAGAGATCCGGGAACGGATCCAGGTGGAAGAACGGCTGAAAAAAGCCAAAGTCCAGGCCGAGGCCGCAGCCCGGGCCAAACTAGAATTTCTCACAAACATGAGCCATGAAATCCGGACCCCCATCAATGGTATCATGGGCATGACCGAACTTGCCCTGGATCGGCTTCCCAAAGGAGAGCTTTCGGAGCTGTTAGGGGTCATCGACACCGAGGCCAGGCAGCTTTTGGGAATCATCAACGACATTCTGGACTTCTCCAAAATCGAGGCCGGCAAACTCCGGCTGACCCGTACGGAGTTTGACCTTAAGCAGACCTTTGACCAGATCACCGCATTCTTAGGGGCGGGCATTGATCCGGCCCGGATCGACTTTCGCTCCGAAATCGCCCGGGATGTCCCGTCCCGGCTGACAGGAGATCCGGGAAGGCTGCGGCAGATACTCATGAACCTTGCGGGCAACGCCGTGAAGTTCACCCGCCGGGGCCATATCACCATGTCCTGCGAAAAATCAGGGGAAACCCCGGATGGGGTCGAACTGAAATTCATCATCACGGACACCGGCATCGGCATCCCTGAAGAACAGCAGGCCCGCATCTTTGAGAGCTTCAGCCAGGCCGACGGCACCACCACCAGGCAATACGGCGGCACAGGGCTGGGCACCACCATTTCAAAGCAGCTGGTGGAACTGATGGGAGGCCGCATCGGTCTTGAAAGCACCCCGGGTGAAGGCTCGGTATTCTGGTTCGTCATTCCTTTTTCCGTTACGGATACCGGGCAGGCCGCCACCTGCGCAGAGCCCGCGGCAGATGAAGCGCCCGGGCCGAAGGCTGTGCCCGAGAAGGCCACGCCCGCAGCCAAGACAATCCCCCCCAGAGCCCAGGTTATCCTCATCGCAGAAGACTATCCCGCCAATCAGCAGATCGTCCAGAAATACCTGAACCGGGAGGGATACGGCACGATTCTGGCGGAGAACGGCAGGCAGGCGGTGGACGCCTTCCTGGCCCAGAGGGGTGATCTTATCCTCATGGACATCCAGATGCCGGAAATGGACGGATACGAAGCCACCCGCCTCATCCGGGAATCCGAGGCGGACAACGGCGTGCCCGAAGCGTCGCAAACCCCCATCGTCGCCATCACGGCCCACGCCATCGAAGGATACCGGGAAAAATGCCTGGATGCCGGGATGAACGATTATCTGTCCAAACCTTTCCGCCGCAAGGAACTTCTGGATATCGTGGACCGATGGACCGCCCCCGACAACGCCCTGTCCCAAGAGACATCCGGGGCCGAACACCCCCTTGCAGCGCCGTCCCCCGCATCCGGAAATGACGTCCTGCTTTTCGATCATGACCTTGTCATGGAGGAATTTGACTATGACAGGGAGTTCTTAGACCAAGTCATGACGGAGTTCTTCAATACGGTGTCAGCCCAGCTTCCCGTGATCCGCCAAGCCATCATGGACCAAAACTATGATATCGTGAAAAAAGAAGCCCACGCCATCAAAGGCGGTGCCGCCAACCTGAGGGCCAACAGCCTCTCCCATGCCGCCCATACCCTTGAAAAAATCGGCTCATCCAAAAAGCTGTCAAGGGCATCCGATGCCCTGAACGAAGTTGAAGACATCTTCGCTGCCCTTAAAACCTATGTCCGAACCCGCACGTTTTCCTGATCCGGGGTCTCCTAGTACGACAACATCAATTATCTTAGCTTCTGATATTCTGAAGAAAGTATTATACGATCTGAGAGCGGTGGTATCACTCATGACCTGACGACACGTATCGTGCATGGCGTAACCGTATAAATTGACAATAAATGACATCGGTGTTAATTTTCAGTCATTATGAAGGAATGAAACCATGCAAAAAACCATTGAAATAAAGCACCTTACCAGAGAAGACAAACTCAGGATGATGGACGCCCTATGGGCAGACCTCCTATCGGAAGAAGAACATCTCGAATCCCCGGAATGGCATAAAAAAGCGCTTCAGGAAACAGAGTCGCGCCTGGCAGAGGGAAAAGAGAGGGTTTTAGACTGGCATGCGGCCAAGAAAGAGCTTCGGAAACACGTTGAATGAAAATTAAAATTCTTTCCTCGGCCATGTCGGACCTGCTGCAGGGGAGGCAGTTCTATGAAGAACAGGGCCGGGGACTGGGAGAATACTTCTTTGATTCATTATTTTCCGATATAGATTCTCTGACGCTATACGCAGGAATCCACCCCGTATTCTTCGGTTACCACCGAATGCTTTCTAAGAGATTTCCCTTTGCCATTTACTACAAAACCCAAGCCGGCGCCGTTGTCACTGTTTGGCGAGTTCTTGATCTGAGACGAAATCCAAACCGCATTAAAAAGTCTCTGGGCGATACATAACAGTGGAGATATTCCGCTCAATTCCACCGCTCTTCCCAAAAAGAAGCCATCTATCCAAGATACCTCAACGCCCCCGGGACCACTTCAAGCAAGCCCGGCGTGTTCCCCAAAATCTCACCATCGGGCAGCAGCATTTTTGTTTTTCCCGGAGTAGTAATCCTGGCGGTTTTTCCCCGGATGCAGGTCACCTGGTCCATGTCCGGATGGGTACCGTTGTAGATTCTGGGCAGGGATGACAACAATTTTGCCCGGGTCAACGGCCCGGCCATGACAATGTCCATGAGGCCATCGTCAATTTGCGCATCCGGTGCCATGAGCATATTGCCGCCGGTGTACCTGGAGTTGCAGAACTCAACAAAGGTGAAGCTGCCGGAAAACATCCGGCCGTCGACCTCAACCTCCATGAAGGCGGCATCCAGAAAAAAGGTCTGCCGGACCACGCCGATAAGATAGGACAGATCATGGAGATACTTAAACCTGGCGGCTGTAACTGCCACGTCAGTGACAAAGCCCACCCCCATGAGATTGATAAAATAAAATGTCCGGGAGTCTCCGGTGCAGGCGATCATATCCACCGGCCTTGGACGGTTTCGCTTAATGGCGGCAATGGCCTGGTCCGTATCAAAAATATTCAGATCCCGGGCAAAGGAATTCCCGGAGCCGGCGGGCAGGATGGCCAAAGGGGGCAGATCAGCCGGGCTGTGGCGCGACAAAAGGCCGTTGATCAGATGAAAATTTGTACCATCCCCGCCCATGGCGGCGATGGCGTCATATCTGTCAATATCCAGCCGGCCCGCAAGATCCTGGATATGGGTGTCATGCCGGGATACAAAGACTTCTGCTGTAATACCTGCGGCGTCACATTTTTCTCTAACGCCCGGCAGCAGTTTTACGGCCCGTCTTCCGCCGGAACAGGGGTTGGCTATAACGGCTATTCGCATGGCCTTTCTCTTTACCGTTTTTCACCCGCCGGGGCAAGCCGGCACCACAACTTTCCCGGAAAAATTCCCGGTGATTGACAAAAACACCGCTTTTTATATATGTGAGGGGTGCAAACCGGCGGCTCAATATGCCCGTACAGAGAGGAGACGAAAATGGAATTTCTCACATTCATTTACATCATCAACACCACTTTGGTTAAGGCCAAAGAGCTTCGCCGACATGTTGAGCCAATTATTACCTTAGCGGGTAAGAATGCTCCTTCTCAATTAGAAGGACTTGGTGAAGAAGAGCAAAAGAAAGCATGGTTGCTGCAGGACCGATTATGAAAAGGATGTCTGAAGCAACGGGAGCCAAGCTGATCCCCGTTGACAGTGAACATTCTGCCATCTTCCAATGTCTGGATGGTCAGCAGGGTCAAGCCATCAAGCGCATTGTTCTCACCGCATCCGGTGGTCCATTCCGAGAAGCAACCAAAGAGCAGATTCAAAACGCAACGGTCAAAGAAGCGCTGAATCATCCGACATGGGACATGGGGCCGAAGATCACCATTGACTCTGCTTCGATGATGAATAAGGCGTTAGAGATCATCGAAGCGCATTGGCTTTTTGATCTGCCTTCGGACAAGATTGATGTGATCATTCACCCGCAATCCATCGTGCATAGTTTTGTGGAGTTTGCGGACAATAGTATTCTAGCTCAACTTGGCCCGCCGGACATGCGCACGCCGATTCAATATGCATTGACTTACCCCCAGCGCCTTGAGGGTTGCAGTCGGCACATGGATTGGACGGAGTTGTCGGGTTTGACTTTTGAGCCGCCGGATCATGATCGATTCGGTGCGTTAAAATTAGCTTATGAAGTATTTAAAAGAAGTTGTTGGGCATTCAGGAGTAATAGTATTAATTGGCTTTGGAACTTTTATATTTTTCTGGACCTGCTGTAAATTGAACTAAAAGTTCACCATCTACTTTACCCTTCAATCTTTCTTGATGCCATTTATCACCAGTTAACCTCCCCAGCCTTCTCATAATCGCTGAACTAACAACTGTAGTGCTTGTGTCGGTATCATTAATTTTCAATCTACCTTTGAAATATTCCTTCAATATTCCAACTCTTAGAGGTTTACCGTGGTGCTCATAAAAGAAATCTGTTAGATCTTTATTATTTACCTTTTTTCTTTTATCAATCGGCTTTGATTCAAGATTGTATACTAATTGTTGCTTTAAAAATA
>CAJWHT010000252.1 GCA_913041495.1 uncultured Desulfobacteraceae bacterium
GAGTTTGCGACATGCGCGAGGCATTGAGCCGGTGCCACGCATTACGCAGATGACCGAGACGACGAAGATCCCGCCCACGAAGCTGGAAAAGAGCAAGAGCAATGTTGGTCCCAAGTCGGAAGGGCCATCCTCGACGAATCCGGGCGCAGTGGGTGGTGCCGCAGACCGAAGCCTCGTCCATGCCCAGGCCGGAATCCCCCACGGCCCCGTGGAGAACGATGGCGCTGTGATAGCCGATTTCCTTCATCACCTGGGCCACAGGCAGGATCATTTCCCGGGAGTACACCCCCCGGACCCCGATGGCCGGCAGGGCCGGGTTGGCCAGGGAGGCGGCAATGTTCAGGGTGGAGCCGAAAAAGATCTGGGAAAGGATACGTCCCAGGGCATTGGGATGGATCATGGGGCTCATGCCGTTGAACAGGCCCAGACCGGAGGTTTCGATACTCCGGGCAACGATGTCGGCCGGGCATTCCACATCCACCCCCAGGGCCTCGGCCATGTCCACGGTACCGCACACCGAAGTGATGGCCCGGGCGCCGTGCCGCGCCATGGGCACCTCGCCTGCCGCAGCCACAATGGCGGCTGCCGTGGAGATATTGAAGGTTTTAAAGGTATCCATGCCGGTACCGGAATTTTCCGCCACCGCCAGGTCCAGGTTCACTTTGGTGGTATCCAGTTCGTATATGGCTTCCCAGGCACCGGCCACCTCTTCCGCGGTTTCCCCCTTGGCGGTGAGAGCGGACAGAAAAGCGCCTTGCTGGAGGTCTGTGGTGGCATTGCCGAGAACGGTGGTGAAGGCGTCATAAGCCTCCTGCCGGCTTAAGTTTTTCTTGTTGATCAGGCGGGTAATCACCGCACCAAAGGCTTTGTTGTCGTCAAGTGACATCGTTGGGATCCTCCCGGAACAGTATAGGTGGACGTCAAGGATGAGGTTCCAGCAGGTATCCTTTATGTTTTTTGCTCGGGCAGGCTTTCCGGCTGCGGATCATACGGACGCCTGCGCCTTCCCCCTGATGTTAAGAAGTGGCATTGTGCAGGCGTCGTCCCCGGTCACGGCATCGGCTGGCATGCAACGGAATTTCACCGTTTTTCCTTTTATCCCGGTCCTTTGCAGGGCTTGGGCACCCGGGCGGTGCTCCGATACTATATAAAGATAAGACCTTGATTTGTCAATGATTGACGAGAAGGGACCAAAGCCAGCAAGGCAAACAGTTTTTGGCAACGTTGACGTCCAGTTTTTGAAATTAATTTTGTAGACGCATTTTTTTATGTCCCAAGACACGCTCAGAAATAACTGTTTCAACCATTGATAGGTTTCCGGGTGAGCCATATCTCAGAACTTGATATTTTTGGGGCTTTGTTATAACGTATCCTGATAAAATTGAAAAATCTCTTATCCTTACAACAAATCCATCGTCCCTTAGGAGAAAGCCATGTCCAACGGAGAACTCCATATTGAGGAAATTCCAACGCAAGTTATTTCTGCCAAACATGCACGAAGACAGAACCAAAGATGGTTCAAGAATCACACAACCTCAGGTACGGATTATCTGTGGGACCTGGACCGTGAACCGGTTATTCATTTCCCACGCAGTGCGCCACATTGGTGGAGTAAAGACAAGGCACGAAAGCAATTGTCAAAACGACGTATCCGTCACGTTAAATTTAGAGATGATCTTTTTCCTCAGGACCCAAGCCCGGATGACATCCGGCAGGGAGCTATCGGGTCATGCTGGTGGCTGGCCGCCATTGCTTCAGTGGTGGCACTTCCCGGAGGGCCGACGTTTATTAAGAAGATGATGACAGCGACCAGAGATCATGTCATTGTAAGGCTATTTGACCAGAGAAACCAACCGCGTTACATTCGTATGAAGCGAACCATTATCACCCACACACCGCGCCGTGGCCAGCCGTTGACCCTTCATGCCGAGGGACCCAAGTGGGTAGCTATGTTGGAAAAAGCTGCTACGACATTCACCGGCGAACAACTTGGGGAGCGCTGTTTCTTTCCCCAAGATGCCAGCTATATGAACATTCACGGTGGATTATCAAGTGAGGGGTTGAAGTTGATTCTCGGCGGTGACGTTGAAACATACGATATGCCGAGCCCTAAGGAAGCGCGGGCATTTCAAAAAGCAAGGTGTCTGTTTGAGGCACCGAAAGCACTTTTCCCCATATTGGAACAAACGAATAGCCTGGCCGTAATGTGGCAAGTCCCTATCTCAATTCCCAGCGATAACTCCTCTTCAACGTTCCTCACCTGGAAAGACCTGTTTCATGAGGTGTTCGAGGAGTCTGCATTGGTAGACGGAGTGACACAAAACCAAAGAGAATTAAATCAAATGGTGGGGGCGATGGCTGAAACCTTTGTCTTAATGGGCCGCAAGTTGCGCCTGGCTGAAAAATTCGATGAATTTTACCAAGCCCGAAGCCATAAGCAGGTCAGAGTCAGAAACCGAATACGTGAAGTCCGGGGAGCATTTCGCATTAATGATTTTGCTGACTTTCTAAATGGCAATACCGGGAATGACCGGCTTGATGTTTCAGCGCTGGGCCCGGAATTGTGCAACGCTCTTCTCGACTGGGCCACCAGGGTAAAGCTATTCCCGGGAAAGCGGGGAACAGGGAATTATTCCAGAGATCAGCTTGGGTTGTGGCGGCGGGTCAAGGGTCAATTGACTAATCACCTTCCGGTCTGCCTGGGTACCTATGAAATCGTCGGCAGCACGGTGGACAGCAGGGGCCACAGTGCGGGTGAAGATATATCAAAGGGATTGGTGGGAAAGCACGCATATTCAGTACTGGATTTCCACAAAATCGGGGGCGAGAAATTTTTACTGGTACGAAATCCATGGGGAAACTGTGGCCGCGGATATTTCTCACACTATGTCGAGGATACCAACAGCTCAAGTTTAATTGGAGGTAGTATCTCCGACCTGCCAAACCGTGGTGGTGTGGTCACGATGGAACCAAACCAACTATTCGGAGGCCATACACAGATCCGGCAGAATAAAAAGGTCTTTGCTGTGGATTCAGGTACATTTTGGTTTGAGTTGTCAGATCTTACGAAACGCGTTAGATGGATTTTTAGCAAGCAAGCATAGCAGATTGAGACCCGCTCCAACCTCTCAGTTGAGTATGCGAAAATGGACGATGTGGGTATGCAGATCCATGGGAATGGTATGCGTCCGCCAGACGCTCCCCCTGTCCCTCAGCCCCCTGTTTTCTGCGGACGGTCCAGGAAATTTTTCTATATGAAGATGGTCGGTGAGACCGTGATGCGGTGTGTATCAACGGGGATTATTAATTCACCGGTATGCGCTTGCCGGTGATTAAATGATGAACGGAGTATTATTGTTGTTCTATAAACTCGGTTCACCGCCTGGGTATTTAATGTGTCAAGTATGTTTTGCTTGTGTTTATTTTTTTGAAACCACTATGTTTTTAATGCCATTCTTATCGAACTCGTCATAGTATTTTTCCGCTATCTCGTCAATTTTCCTGAATCTTTCAAGCGACTCCATTTTTTTGAATTCATCTAATCCAATCTCATTTATAAGATCCCTTTTGGCTAAATTAGAACCTAATTTTTCCCAAAAGCTGTCATCCTCAAATTCATCAATAAATTGCATATCTGATTCAGATTCTTCATATTCCGCGGTATGATAATATTTTCCCATCTTCTTGTCGTACTCGACAAGATTCTTAAACCCAAACTCCTTTGCGAAAGCCAAAAATTTTTGTTCGAGAGTCTCATAAGGTTCAGATTTGGGATCTGGCTCATATTTATGAGAATTCATCACCCATGTAGCGATTGAAAACACATCAAGTAATAATCGATATTCTTTTTTGGTAATATTTATTTTCATGGAAATGATCCTTTATATCTTCGTGAGTGTACAGTGCATTCTTAGTTAACCTTCATTTTATTGCTTCCCATCCCGGAACAGCCCGGGCAAATTCCTGCTGAAAAGCCGTGCGTCTGCGATTATCCTTTTTGACTTTGACTGCCAGTTTGTTCCATCTGGTTTCATCTTTCATCACGTCAACCAGCATATGGCGAACTTTGGCCATTACCTCAGCCTTTCTCGCATATTCTTCCCGTTTTTGATTTGAAGAAAGATTACCCAGGCCGGAAAGATACCACTTAACCACTTGTTCCGGGTACCGTTTTTCAAGTTTTTCCGCGATGCGCACATTCGCCTTACTGTCCCACTTATTTTGCGGGTAACGGCACTTTGACAAAAGACTTACAACACGATCATATTCCTTTCGATCCATGTGGATTTTCATCTGCTCGGTTTTTCCCGTACCTTTCATTTTTTTCAAGAGTCTGGGTTCATACGCTTCCCATTCTTCTGTGGTACACGAAGCTTTGAATTTATTGTATTTATCACAGGTTAAACTGTCTGTCGTCTGATCAAACTGAAGTTCGATCCACGTCGCCCGGTCTCCTGACTCCTGCGCCCGTTCTGCAACAAATGCCCGCAATTCATCCATCCTCCCTCTTGCCTTTTTAAGTCCGTTCCGGGCGATCTGAAGCGACTTCCCCTTTTCACCTGTTTCCCAGTAAAACTCAGCCAGATCATGGTAGTCAGCACCAACTTCCATAACCTGCAACCGAAGCTCAAGGTACTTATCATGGTCCCCGATCTGCCGATAAATATGGCGGGCATTGCGGGTTTGCCAGTCATCATGCATTGCCTCCAGACTTTGGGCAAGGTGCCGCAATTCAGAAGCAGAATAGCAGGCGGCATAAGCAAGCTCATCCAACGCATCCCCGGCCCCTGAATTTCTGCTTTTTATAAACGGAAGAACAGCGTCGAGAATTTCACGCCGATATGTTTCATCGACCTTTTTTGAGGTCAGCCGTTTTGTTATTTCATACAGCAATTCCCACACATGGTCTTCCACCCCATAGGGGCCACCGCCATACGCATCCAGATCCTCAAGATCCGGCAGCAGTTCAGCCCATATGGACATGATGGCTTCCCCTTCTGACTGGCGTTCAAGCATTTTTGAAACAACTGCATTTTCCTTTAAATAATCAAAGCACTCCCGACGTATCCCTGGATCGTCTTCAGCCAGATTAAGTATCAGCTCCGAAAGGACCTTTTCCGGTGCTGCTGCTATCAGTTTGGCCAGTGCCGTATCTTTTTTTGTTTTACCTTTTGCCATCTTGGCCTTACCCTTTCTTCAATTCTGCCATATTCTTTTACATGTATCCATTAAAGCTATATGCAACGCAAACGCCAACGCCAAGGCTCACAGGGGGGCGACCAACAGGAGTGAATATAGTGGCACCGACTGTTACGCATTTTTATCGATAATCTCATGACCATATGAATTGTCGATAGAACACAGCCAGTTGCCACCAGGGGATTTGTTGAATACATATGTGGCCTTACGTTCAGTAGCAGGAAAACCAGGTCCGGATACGACAGTATTTGCCAGTACCAAGGCCGTTTCTTTTGATTCTATGATTTCCATTCCATTTTGTTCAACTTGCAACCCGTTTTTGAAATAAACAGCTATCGCTTCAAAAGCTTTACGGATTTCATTTTTCCCCACTGCATTCCGACCCGGCTCGATAACTAAAACTGCGTCATCCGTATAAATATCCATAAGTACGTCAAAATCTTCAGCAACGATAGCTTTGTCTGCCTTTTCGATTTGAATCTCTATTGGGTGCCGATTCACTTTTTTTCATTTCTCCTCATATGTAGCACGGTTCAAAATCACCGGTTTGCCTCTGTGCATTTTGTTTGTTGAAAAAAATCAGGATAAGGTTAATTTTGACAACCATTTTGATGCAAGCCTGATTTCCGCCCCGTTTGGAAACGTCTTTTCCCTGTTAAGATTTTTAGAAACTTGGACCATTTTTATTTCAGGGAAGAATTTTTTAAACAAATCAAAATTGGGGCTCAAGTTATTGTCATTCCATTTAACTTCTACTAGCAGGGACGGGGTGTTGTTTTTTGAAATGCAAAAATCAATCTCCTTGCCATCTTTATTTTTTACATAATACAGCTTTCCTTCCTCTCCCAGGCAATCCTCCCGGAAATGCAACTCTTTTTGAATGGCGCATGCGACGGCATTTTCCAGCTTAATACCTGGCTCACCTAAAACCTGTCCCGTATCATAAAAGTAAAATTTGGGTGCTTTTTGAATCGCCCTGGCGATATTTTTATGGAAAGGCGGTACTTTAAAAAGCACATACATGTTTTCAAGTATGGTTAACCATCTTTTTACGGTTTTGTCTGAACATTGCAGATCCTGAGCCAGGGAGCTATATGAAATTGGGCTTCCCACCCGGTGTCTTAACAATTGAATCAGGGTTTCAACCTGAGTGATCTGCTGAACATTCTCAAGCTCAATGAGATCTTGCTTTAAAATGATATCAAGATGTGATTTTTTCCAACGGTTATAAAAACGGGTTGTTCCATTTAAAAAAGGTTCAGGAAAGCCGCCAATCGATAATAGTTTGTCAAGTTCAATTTCAGGATCGTCCGGTTTCAAAAACGTGTTGATTTCTTTAAGATCCAAAGGGTGCAATCTAAATTGGAAAAATCGCCCTGCCAGTGAATCCCCAACTTTTTTACACGTATCTAACCTTGCGCTGCCTGTAACAAGTATTGACGGCGGGATGCCTTCCTTGTCATAAATTCCCTTCAGCCATGATTTCCAGTTTTTCAGCTTATGCAGTTCATCAAAGATAACCAGGGGTTTTAACCTGTCCCAGGATCTTTCCTGCAGACCTATTCTGTCATCAACATTGTCATAGTTGAAATAATCAAAATTATCTCCCAGCATTTTTGAAAGTGTTGTTTTTCCGGTCTGGCGTGGCCCGGTCAGCAGGATGATTTTTTTATTTAAATCTTTT
>CAJWHT010000253.1 GCA_913041495.1 uncultured Desulfobacteraceae bacterium
ATCCCCTTTTAAGCATACAGGACAAAAGTGCCGACCGGACATTCGCCCTTATTTCCATTTGGACGAATTCAAGGCCCTAAAACAAAAGTATCCGGCGCTGGATTCCGTACTTTTCTTTCGGAAACCTGACGATGAACCATTCGGCGTTAACCTTTTATATAAGAGCTGGAAAAAAGCATGTAAGGCAGTAGGTATCTATGATGTTGATCTATATGGGGGTACCCGGCATTCAAGCATAACGGCCATTGCCAAGGTGGCCGGTAAAGATAAGGCCAGAAAGTATTCAGGTCATCTAACAAATAAGGCTTTTGATCGGTATTGCCAGATTGGAGATGATGACACGCTAGATATTTCTCATTTGATGGCTAAAATGAGAGGAAAAGTAGTCCCGCTTAAACCTCCGAAATCAGGTGAAAAATAGGCCGCACCAACCGCACCATTTCCGCACCACCAAAAAAGGGAGCCAAAAAGCTCCCTTTCTCAATAATATCAGTTGTCTAAGTGGTCGGGATGAGAGGATTTGAACCTCCGACCCCCTCGTCCCGAACGAGGTGCTCTACCAGGCTGAGCCACATCCCGACGCAGAAGACGCTATTAAATATACTAATTTAACTCAAATGTCAAACCAGAAAGACTTTGGAGTTAAAAAATGTTTTCCTTGATCATTGTGGCCTCACGGCCCGGTCCCACAGATACAATCTTGATGGGTACACCGGAGAGTTCCTCGATTCTGTCAAGGTAGGCTTTTGCTTTTTCAGGCATTTTGTCGTAGTCGGTAATGCCGGAGGTGTCTTCCTTCCAGCCCGGATGGGTTTCATAGACCGGCGTACAATTTTCCAGTACCTTGATCTCGGGCGGGAAATGTTCAATGGTCTTGCCGTCGTATTCATAGGCTGTACAGATCTTGATCTCATCCAGATCATCCAGGACGTCCAGCTTGGTGATAGCCATGCCGGTGAGACTGTTCAGGCGGGCGGCGTTTTCCAGAACCACCATGTCCAGCCATCCGCAGCGCCGCTTCCGGCCCGTGGTGGCACCGAACTCTGCACCGGTTTTCTGGATTTTGTCGCCGATCTCATCAAAAAGCTCTGTGGGGAAGGGGCCTGCACCCACTCTGGTGGTGTATGCCTTTACAATGCCGATGATTTCATCCAGTTTGCCCGGCCCCACACCTGAACCGTTGGCTGCATTACCGGAGACTGTGGAGGAAGAGGTCACAAACGGATAGGTGCCGTGTTCGATATCCAGATGGGTGCCTTGGGCGCCTTCGAACAGGACGGCTTTCCCCTGCTTCATGCTTTTGGAAAGCGTGACGGATACGTCTGCGATATATGGCAGCAGGCGTTCACGAATAGTCATGAACTGGTCGATCACCATTTCCGGGTCCAATGTCTCTGCCTTGAAGTAATGCTCCAGGTAAAAATTCTTTTCCTCCATGAGGGTGACGATCTTTTCCTTGAACAAGTCCAAATCCAAAAGATCGGCAAAGCGGATACCTCTTCGGGTGGCTTTGTCTTCATAGCAAGGGCCTATGCCTCTGCCGGTGGTGCCGATTTTGTTTTTGCCCTTTTTTTCTTCACGGGCTTTGTCAATGGCCTGGTGATAGGGCATGATGATGTGGGCCCGGTTGCTGATCTGGAGCATGTTCGGGGATACATCTATATTATTGTCAGTCAGGTAGTCGATTTCATCCAGAAGGACAAAGGGGTCCACCACCACACCGTTTCCGATGAAGCATTTTTTTTGCTGAATGATCCCGGACGGAATCAGGTGGCTGATAATCTCTTTGCCGTTTACCACCATGGTGTGGCCGGCATTGTTACCACCCTGGAACCGGACCACGCAGTCCGCATGTTCGCTGAGCAGATCAACAATTTTTCCTTTTCCTTCATCCCCCCACTGGGTTCCGACAACAACTGTATTAGTCACGATATCTCCTTTTTTTCCTGAAAAAGTTCTTAATCAGGTCGCTTGATTCTTTTTTTAGTATGCCTGACACAATTTCAGGGCTATGGTTTAATCGATGATCAGATGCCATCTCGTACAGGGAAACTGCAGCTCCCCATTTTGGATCAGGTGCGCCAAATACAACACGGTTGATTCTGGCATGGATAATGGCACCCATACACATGATACAGGGTTCAATGGTCACATAAAGACTGGTCTGGGTCAGGCGGTAATTGTTCAGGATGTCAGCTGCCATGCGTATGGCATTGATTTCTGCATGACTCGTGGGATCGTTGGTTGATATGGGGCGGTTAAACCCCCGGCCGATCACCTGATGGTTTTCATCCACAATGACAGCCCCCACCGGGACTTCATCTATCTTCTCCGCTTTTTGTGCCTCCCTAATGGCAAGCATCATGTAATCGTCATCATTCATCTTCCAACGTTCCTTTATATAAGCCTTTTTCCGGAAGGTCAAATCAATAAACACCACATCTGCGAAAAAAAATTAAAAAATAAGGGGCCTACAATTGAAAATCCCTAAAACGGGTGTTAGTTTATTTTTTAATGCTAATAAATGATTCTGGGAGTAGTTGTCATGAAGCGTGCACGGTCCGGTCTTGATCGGAGAGGAAATATAAACCGCAGGCAGATGACGGTATCCCCAAATGTTGAAAGGCGTGTCAAAGAACGACGGAAACAGAAAGAACGCCGCGACGGCTGGGTTCGATGCTCTGAATGGAGTTCAATAGATCTTTCCCTTAGAAATCAATACTTCTGGAACATTCTCAATTAACCTCAGTATAGAAATCAAAAAAAGAGATAAAAAATTCTTGAATTCTGCTACCGGAGCTGCTATATATGCCTGGTTGTTTGGGCGCCCGTAGCTCAGCTGGATAGAGTACTTGACTACGAATCAAGGGGTCGCGTGTTCGAATCGCGCCGGGCGCGCCACAAACAAAGAGGCTTTCAGCGGTTTTGCTGGAAGCTTTTTTTGTTGATTCTCTCCTGATGTGGTCCGCATGATATAACCGATAAACAATGTCCATCGCTTCTCGGATGATGATATCCGATATCATAGTTTGTTAAATGAATATTATTCGTTTGAATAAGGATAATCATCCTTGTTTTTACCCCATTTGGGTGATGCATTTATTCTGATTCTGAGCCATAGTCTACCTTAAAACAAAAGGGATAAGGGGGAAATTATGGGTTTTGATGCGTTGATAAAAAATCGCAGGTCAGTAAGAAAATTCACGGATAAACAAGTTGATATCGAAATTGTTAAAGAATTGATTCGGCAAAGTACGTTCGCTCCCAGTGCCGGAAATGAACAGCCCTGGAAGTTTATCGTCGTTAATGACAAGTCCATGATTCAAAAGATTTCAGATGAGAGTAAAAAAAATATTCTCGCGAGGGTGGAGGCCAATCCGGATGATTATGCGAAGAAGTACCGGGGGATGCTGAGGAAAGAGACGTTTAATGTCTTTTACAATGCCCCGTGCCTGGTGATGATTCTCGGGGAAGCCGGTTTAAAGAACTTGCTCGTTGATTGTGCGTTGGCCGCATCCTATTTTATGATGGCGGCAGCGGCCAGGGGATTAGGGACATGCTGGGTTAATCTGGGAACTCAGATACATGATCCGGCAATGAAAAAGGCCCTTGGCATCCCCGATGATTGTGACATTGTGGCGCCAATTATTCTTGGCTACCCTGAAAAAATTCCTCCTGTTCCCGGCAGAAAAGAACCGGATATGCTGAAAATTATTCAATAAAATAAGTAGTTTAAAGCCGGGGTAGGATGAATAGGAATTCTTTGCATAGACGATATGAGCTGGATTGGCTTCGCGTGATAGCCATCTGTGTCGTTTTCCTGTATCACAGCAGTCGTTTTTTCAACCTGGGGGACTGGCATGTTAAAAACGATGTGGTTTACGCCTGGGTGGAAATCTGGAATAGTTTTGCCATCCGGTGGATGATGCCCCTGTTTTTTGTCATATCCGGGGCCAGCCTGTTTCAGGCACTGGATAAGCCTGGGGGATGGAAACGTTTTTACAGGGATAAATTTTTAAGGTTGTTCATACCGGTTTTTACGGCATCACTCACTCACGGTGCCCTACAGGTGTACCTGGAAAGGGTCTCCCACGGGCGGTTTTCAGGAAGCTTTTTGGAATGGCTGCCGGCTTATTTTTTCGGTATTTATTCAGGGATCGGTCTGTCCGGTTCCGGAAATTTCGCAAACGTGGGGATGCACCTGTGGTACCTACTGTTCCTATTTATATACAGCCTGGTCTGTTACCGGCAGTTTGTCTGGCTGAAATCAGGCGGGAAAAAACTGTTGAAGCAAACAACGAATTTTTGTGCACTGCCCGGTATCAATCTGGTGGTTTTCATCATGCCCCTGCTGGTCATAAAGGCTGTGATACCCTTTGCTGTTCTGAACGTCGGTAAAGGTGGTTGGGGTCTTTTGTATTATCTCTGGTTCCTGGTCGCAGGGTTCATTATCATGTCAAGCAACCGTCTGCTGCAGCGGATATATGCACAGCGCTATCTGTTTTTAAGTCTGGGAGTGATATTTTCAGTCGTCCAGCTTTATCTGCTGTTTGGTGTTTCGGCACCGGTCTTTGGGGGACGATCCGGAGACTGGGGCGCTGCCGTACTCTCCTTTTTAAATGCCTGGTACTGGATACTTGGCATATGGGGGGCTGCCATCCGATACCTGTCCTTTGACCGTCCGTTTCTACGGCAAGCCAATGAAGGGGTGTTGCCTTTTTTTATCCTGCACCAGACAGTTCTGCTGGTGGTGGGGTTCGCTATAATGGAACGTGATCTCCCTGATCTTGTAAAATGGGTCATTGTTACTTCGGTGGCGTTCATTGCCATTATCGTCGTTTATCTTGCTTTGATACGGACGTTTGATCTTCTCAGGTTTTTATTCGGAATGAAAACCGCCCAACCGGTCTATCAGATGTTTCCGGGCAAGGCGGCCCAGACGCTGGTGCCGCTGATCTGGCTGGGAATGTCTGTTTATGCAGGCGTTAACCATAAACCGGCATTGGGCCAGGATCGACTCACCATGCCGATGACCTATGACCCGAAACTGGATATTGTCCTGAATGCTGGATCGATTTCCGATCGGTCAGCACAGGGTGTTCAGGTGGTTGATGATGCCTGCGCGTCCACCGGACAGGCCCTCCGGTTTATCTCAAACCAAACACCGCGCATTGAGCCTGTGCCCGGAGCCTATGTAGATATGGAGTTTTTGGCTCCGGCAGGTCGGTATTTTGTCTGGCTCAGGGGAAAAAGCGATATCCACAGTGAGTATACGGATTCTGTCTGGCTGCAGACTGACAACCAGATCGGCACAGGGCAAGGCAGTGTTCATCTGGGCAACTGGAACAGCTTTCATCCCATAGGTGTGTATGCCTGGGCAAGTGATGTCCATGTTCCATATATGCTTATACTAAACCATACGGGGCGTCACAGGCTCCGCCTCCAGCCCCGGCAGGTCCCCCACCGGCTCGATCAGATATGGCTGAGCCGCCATCAACGCCGCATTCCAAATACATTTGCACCGGTAAGGGCTAACGGTATGGGACCGGCCGAGCCTAAAGAAACAGGAAAATATGTATGATGCCTGCGCGTGGCATCTTTCAAATTAACCCCAAAAAGGATACGTCTGATGAAATGTAAATACTTTTTTATTACGCTGTTTATCATGCTGCTGTTTTCAGAAACTGCCCATGCCTGCACCAGTTTTGCCGTTTATTCAAACCAGGTGTTCTATGGAATGAATTTTGACTTTATGCCCCTGCCGATTAAGTTCCTGATTGCCGTCAATGGGGATATCCGAGCCTTTCATCTTGCATTTGAACGGACAATCGGCGACATGAAATTCTTTGCGAATACGGCAGGAATGAACAGCGAGGGCCTGTTTTCTTCCTGTCAGGAACTGCAGCCGGAAAACGACAATCCCCCTGATAAAACGGACAAAAATATATTTACGTTCGAGCTTTATGAGTCCATCGCAGCATGCCGTTCGGCTGATGAAATCAAACGCAAGGGGCAAAAATCACCTGTTATCGATATGCCGGGAATTACACTGCATACGCTTTTTGCTGATAAAAACGGCAGGGCCTTCACAGCTGAGGCCGGAGATCCGGATACGATATTCACGGAGAAGGAAGGCGATTTCATTGTGATGACGAATTTTTCGAACAATTCCATGGCGGGCAAAAGTTATAAAGAAGCCAGAGGAACCGGCGCTGACAGATATATCCTTTCCCATGAGTTCTTGCAGGAGCATGCATCTGATTTTAACGTGGACAAAGGATTTCAACTGCTTTCCATGTGCTGTAACAAGGATCCGCAATACCCGACGCAGTGTTCCATGATCTTTGATCCGCAAAAGGGAGAGGTTTACATTGCCTTGGAAAGAGATTTTCACAAAATACTCAGACTGTCCTTAAAAAATGCAACCATTGAGCCGTTTAAAGGCTATGAAAAGGAAGGGGCGGTCAGCATTTCAGAAGGTGTTGCGGGTATTCTGGCAGAAGATCTCAAACTGCAGTTTAATTGATAGAATTCAACCACTTCATGTACCCAGGAGATAATTATGTTTAGCCAGTTGGAAGCAATCAATGCACGCCCGGCACCATTTGAGTGCTATACGGCAGAAGACCTTTGGACGGATGACCATACGTCCAGGAAGATGCTTGAATTCCATTTGAATGAGTCAGTGGATCTGTCCCCAAGGAGTATGGCATTTATAAAGCGGTCTTCAGACTGGATCATATCGCATTTCGGTGTCGATTCAAATACCCGGATTGCAGATTTCGGCTGCGGACCGGGGCTGTATACCACTCTTTTTGCCGAGAACAATGCCAAAGTTGCGGGAATCGATTTTTCCGAAAGATCC
>CAJWHT010000254.1 GCA_913041495.1 uncultured Desulfobacteraceae bacterium
CCCTGGATGGCGGCGGCCATGTCGATGGCGGCCTTCATCAGGCGGCCGTTGCCGGCCCCGTGGAAGCAGTGCTTTGTGGTGTTGGACAAAAAAGCCTCTGCATTGTGCAGGGGCTGGGCATCCTGGTTTACGTCATGGGCGCCTACGGCCCGTTCGTAAACATCGATGCCGTCCAGGTAATCCACCAGGATGGCGCTTTCCTCCACGTCTCGTTTCACGGTTTCCCTTAAGATGCCGGTTTCGATATCCACAATGGATATTCCCTCACCAAAGTTGGTGAAGCCCACCCGGTTGTTTCCTAAAAGGTAATCCCGGTTTGGATCCCTGCCGGCCAGGTTGACCGTGGCGGGTGCCGAGCGTATGGCGTCTTCCACCAAATAGGGCGGGAATTTCACAACATTGGTCACCGGATCAACTTCGGCACCGTGGTCCCCCAGGATCTGCCGGGCTTCTTCATCTTCAAACCAGATGCCCGTGTGCTGCAGCACGTCCAGGGTGGCCAGGTGAATCTCGTAGAGTTCATCCCGGGTAAACATGTTGAGGCTCATTCCCCCGCTCTGCAGGAATCCTGCATGCTGGTTTCGTTTCACTTAAAACCTCCTTGTTGGTTAAAATTATGCGGCATTCACAGGAGTGCGCCCTGTAAATGCCGCGGTATCTACCTGTTCGTCTGGATGCCGGGCGGTTACTTCAGCGCCCGGATATAGGATTCCAGCGCCTGGTCCGTTTCCGCATCAATGATGCTGTCCGGGCAGGCCGCCAGGATTTCCTTGAATTTTGCATTGGCCGCGCGGGCCGCATCCATGCCGCCCTTCTTTTCCCAGGACTCGTAGGAATCCATGGTGGAGACGTCCGGCGTCCAGAAGCCGCGGCAGTGTTTCATGGTGGCAGGATGCATCAGGTAAGAGCCGCCGTGCCCGATCTCCCGTATCTGGTCCACGGAGAATCCGGGTTCCAGGGGCTCAAGGCCCTTGAGGGCGCAGGCGGTGCGGGCCATGATTTCATCATCAATGATGAACTTTTCGTAGGACACGGTCATGATGGCGTCCAGGATGCCGTAGCATTCGTTCACCATGTTGACGCCGGCCATGGCCAGCATCATATAGGTCTGCATGGTTTCGTAACCTGCCTGGCAGTCCGGTGTCTTGGCGTCGGTGAGGCCGGCCATGCACCGGGACGGTACATTGTAAAGCTCCCGTGCCATCTGGACGCTGACCATATTGATCAGGTTGGACACCGGAGACCCCGTGATATAGGACGCCGTTCTCATGTTGGGAACGGCGGATGCCGGGGAATACACCACCGGGGTGCCCGGGTTGACCAGCTGGGCCAGGGTCAGGCCGGCCAGGATTTCCGCATTCTGGAGCACCACGGTACCCATGGGATCCACCGGGCTGGTTACGCCGGCCATGGCGCAGGTCAGCACCATCACGGGCTGTTTCAACCGTGCAAAGTGCAGCAGGGTCTCACAGGGAATCTCATCGAATTGCAGCGGGCTCAACGGGTTCAAGGATACGGCGATGCGATGCCGGTCAAATACGGCATCATCCGTCAGATCCGCCCCCAGGGAGATCCGCACAAGATCGAACATCCGGCTCAGTTCTTCCCGGTTTCCCACATAGCCGAACAGCGGCTTGTCCGAATGTTTCAGCAACTGCCTGAAAATATCCAGGTACCGCAGGGAATGGGTGATATCCGCAGGTTCCACCGGAATTTGTCCCACAATGCCGCAGGTGCGGCTTTGCTGGGCCAGCTTATACAGGTTCGCCAGGTCTGTCATGGTGCCCAGCCGCCGCCCCTTATCCATATCCTGGATGTAGATCGGCCCGTTGTTATGGCATACATGGATGCCTTCCTGCCGGGCACCAACGGTAATGGACCGCTCCGTATTCCGGGCGGTCCATTCAAACTGTGAGGGGGCGCTTTCAATGGCCTTGTTCACCATTTTTTCCGGCATGTAAACGGTCTGCCCGTCCACACGTGCCCCGTGTTCCTTAAAAATATTGCAGCATTCTTCCGACTGGAAAACGATGCCGGTATTGGCAAGAACATCCAGGGTTGCCTCATGAATCCTGTTCAAGGTGTCCTCATCCGCCACTCTGAAATGTGTCGCGATACTCATAATCTTCTATCCCGGTTTGGTTTGGATTTTCACGGCCCCGGCAGGACTCACATGCCGCCGTCACCGCATTGGTTGTCTGTCGGCAACTGAAAATTACAAGATCCATGCCATGGGCTCGGGCACAACATTACTGTCCTGAAAGGGCCTACCATCGGGCGATTCGAACCGGAGAAGAAAAAAGGACGGGTAGAAATGTGTCCGTACGACGGAATAGAGACCAGAAGTGTAACGCGCAGAGATGTAACGCTGTTACACCTTTACAGGTGTGAGATTGTTGCCTTTGAAACTGTGATTTGCTACTATGCGTGCATTATTCTGACACCAACACGCGGGGTCAGAATCCGGGTAGAACCTTCCATGCTGTTCACCTTTCCAGCCGTCTTCTGAATTATTCCCCCTGGGTATGATTATTTTATACCCCCCGGGTAGGTGATTTGGATCAGGTTGTACTTTGGGCAACTGGTCTGGAAGATGTTGTTCCACCGGTGGATATTTAGGATTTAATGATCATTCCCGCCCGGATGATCGACGGAGAATGTATATGCGCATACGGATAAAACAGCCCTTGTTATTTCTTTTCACCTGTATCTGCTTTGGAATGATCGTAACTGCTCATGCAAACGCCGATTCCCTTACCACACGCCCCGCCACGCAAGCAGACATAAAGCAATTTTATTCAGAGCTTTCCAAATTATCCCAACCCATCTATCTTGTCCATCTGCTCTACCGGGAATGCTATAAAATAGAAGGGGAGTTCTCATTCAGAAAAATAGAATCCAAAACCGGCGCCTCCTATTACCTGGGCTATAAACCGGATAAAAATCTGCTGATCACCGATGCCACGCCAAACAAATCCAAGGAAACCATTAAAGGAGCGGTCACCAGCAGCCAACTTTCCGACTGCCCGAAAGTAAACACCTACGAACAGATGAAACGCGTCTATGTCAAAGGCGGTAAAACAGTCGGCTGGGTGTTCGAAACCGCAGAACCCTATTGCCTCCTTCCGGTGTACCTCTTCCCCCAGGGCGACAGGGGCTGCGTGTACGCCTATTGCAAATTGACCTGCCATGCAAACACCGAAACCAAATTGTTCACCCTGGACAAGAAATTCGCAGAGTCAATACGGGAAAGCTTAAAGCCAAATAAGCAGATCGATAAGCTTGACCCCCATGAAAAACGCTCATGCGATGCGCTTGATTGAAACTATATTCCCTTGCGAGGATGGTTTCGTGCTTCTTCAGCCTTAATTTAAAAAACGCTGCTGAAATTATTATTGGTTTGTATAGGGTGGGGCAGATACCCGACAGGCGGCACTGCGGGACCCCACGCTGAAATCCCGGCAATCGTCCTGATCGCCGGGATATCGGAAATTTCCGGTTCTGTCGGTCCTGACGCCCCGAAAATTTACGACGCTTAGGGGCCTCCGCGGCACCACCTGCCTGGCCCTCTTGGTTTGTAACTGCTGAGAACAAATCTGAATAAACCATTACCACGGGAAATTTTTTTTACTCTGCAACGAATTAACAATATAAAAGGAAGAAGCTATGGACTGACAGGGAAAAGTCTGCGGTCTTTGTTATACCTGGAGGCAGACCTTGTCCTGAAGGAAGTCTTCACCCAGATTTTCGACCCCGGTCATCAATAACAAAATAATCAATCGCTATTTCCATCGAAGGCCTGGAGCAACAAGATAGACATATTGTGGGGGGAAAGATTCCTACCTTATTTCTGTCTTGGCTTCTTGGAGAAGTTTCCCGAATTTTTAGGACTGTGGGTAGTTTTTGATAATTTTTTAACTTTAGAGTTCAAGTTCAAACAAACTCAATCATTTCATTATTGGTAAGAGACCCCATTTTTCCATAGTTCGTATTCGCTGATATCAATCATTTCATTCCAATAGATAGCATAACCACCAGGCTCCACCTTAACATTTTTAAAAAAGGCCTGATCATTAAGGGGGGAAAACATATCATTACTTAACAATTTACTGATGTCATATTGTTTGATTTCACCGTTGTCAAAAGTCACAATGATTGTTTTATGATCTGTAACAACTGCAGTTTTTATTTTTGGTACATTCATTTCAGATGATTACTCCAAAGGCGGTAATTTTTTAAATTCTTGAGTTTCCCAGATTGTTTTCAACTCTACTTTATAAGCTTTAGCCCACTCTACAACAAGTTTTCGAGCTCTTGCCGGAAGATCTCCTTCAATAACTTCCAAAGTATCAATATCAAAAAGGGCAATATACTCACCGTAAACAGCATGGAAATGCGGCGGTGGATGATCTCCAAAAAAGAGCTTGATGATGATTCCATAAAATCTGGTAATTTCTGGCATTTTTCCCTTCCTAATTTTCCTGTATGATACCTTGAATTATTTGTTTTTTCAATTGTTTTGACGCCTTTGAAACCTTAGCTTCGATTCTCAAGCATTATTTTCAGATATCAAATTTTTTGCATATCGATTTGCAGCGTAGCGTGAAAAGTGGCGCACTGTTTGAGGACCCATTGGACCGCAGTTTGCGGCACTTAGCGAAGCAAAATTAGAGCATCTTAAAAACAGTGATAGCCGCTTCCGGTGCAGCCGTCAGGGAAGAAGCCTTTTCCCCCAGGGTGACAGGGGCTGCGTGTACGCCTATTGCAAATTGACCTGTCATGCAAACACCGAAACCAAATTGTTCACCCTGGACAAGGAATTCGCAGAGTCAATACGGGAAAACTTAAAGCCAAATAAGCAGATCGATAAGCTTGACCCCCATGAAAAACGGTCATGCGATGTGCTTGGCTGATGTCAGGAAGCCGTTTTGTTTTCAGCCTCCTCAGAAAGAATGTCTGTATAGTCCTCCGCTGGTTATTGCTTTTTGAGTTTGAGTTGTTACAATAAATCTATTGCTTTAGATTTGCACAATATGATGCCCTTCCAATACTACCGTTATTCTGACTAACTGTTTGAACGCCGTTCACCGAATCTACCCACGCCTTTCCTGTTATAGCATCGGATAGAAGGGACTTCACTACACATATTTGTAACTTAGGAGGAGTCATGAATTCATTTTTTTTCAAGATCACGACCATTCTTTTCATCTCAATTATAATGCAAATTCCCCCGGTTCTGGCAGCCGACTTCAAAGTCAGCCTCGCCAAAATGCCCGTGTACGCAGAAAGCTCTGAAAAGGGGGTGTTGGTGGATTTCACTAAGGCTCTGGCCAAGGTTTCAGGTAAGGATATTGAGTTTTCTGTGGTACCATTTGCCAGATCAATGAACAATGTGGTCTCGGGAAGAGCAGACTTTCATATGCCCCTTATTGCCGTACCAAATATTAACATGGAAACTCTGGACTATGATTATTCCACGGAAACAATCTTCCATGTCAATTTTGTGATGTACACAAAAAAGGGACGCAACGTCACTAAAGAAGCCCTGCCTACGGCGAAGGTAGAAACCGACTTGGCTCATGTCAATTACTTTGATTTTAGCATCAAAGGGTCCGCAAATATCGAACAAAGTCTTAAAAAAGTAAACACAGGTCGTATCGACGCCTTCATTTTTGCGGATTTCGCCTCAGATCCATTGGTTAAAAAAAACAATTTTAATAATATCCAGCGGGATCTATTCAAAGTGTACGATGTAAAGATTATTCTTCCGAAAGGTGGAAGGGGAGGGCCCACGGACCAGTTTTTGAGCCAGGCCATTGGTAAACTCAAATCATCAGGTGATTTTGAGCGTATAATGGGGCAAATCGATACCCCATATGATAATTGGCAACCTTAATTATGATACAAGGTTACGTGGTCTGCACTGAGGGGCGGGTGTGCCGGTGCTTGTTATGACTGTGCTTTCCTTCTTTTACTTTTGGACCCCCCTTTAAAATTTCGGCAGGCAGTTTTCCCCGGGCACCGTTCTCTCCAGAAGGGTGATGGCGGCAAAGGGTTCCCCTTTGTTTTCCGGTTGGACCGTGACCACCGTGGCGTCTGCAGGAACGGTGAAATCGCCCCAGGCGTTCAGGCGCCAGAGGTTGGGGGCGGCGTCTCCGCCGAAGGTTTTGTCAAAGCAGAAGGGGCCGGTGTCTCCGTGCATGAAGAGGACGGGCCGCAGGCGGGTATCTTTGTAGCTGGGGAAAAATCCTTTGGACAGGCGGACGACATCATCCCTGAGGTCTGCAAAGGCGTCGCAGTGCATCCTGCGGTAGGCCGTGCATTCGCCGCTGCCGTCCGCTGCGGTGGGATCGGCCTGGGTGATGATGACAAGGGCCCGGACGTTTTGCTGTTTACCGAGAGTGAAGGCGTCTTCCAGCCAGACCCGGTTGGCCTCATCCCGGGCATCCACCATGGACAATGCCAGGCCGATGTCGTCTTTGAGTATGTCCATGCGGCCGTTGTTGGTGGAGACGGTGTGGATGGTGACAAAGAGGATGCTGCTGGTCAGCCAGCGGTGATGGGGGATGTGGTCAGTGAACTTAAGCGCGAGAGAGTTGGTCCTGTAAGTCAGAGTCAGGGCAAAATTCACAGTCAGATTGTTGCTGCCAATGATGGTTATCTTTACTTTGCCAGTTTTGATGAAGCCGGTGAGACAGATGTGCGATTGCCTGATTATGGTGGTCATCTGTGGCGGGTAAATACCCAAGCCGGACAATGGGAGCATTTGCTAGCCACCCCGGAAGCGTTAATAGCGGTTAACACTGATGG
>CAJWHT010000255.1 GCA_913041495.1 uncultured Desulfobacteraceae bacterium
TTCCCGGCTGCCGGATCGAGCTGCTGGCCAATGAGGGCTGTATTCACCACTGCCCCTTCAAACCGGCCCATGACGCCCACATCGCCCTGTCCAACACCGGCCTGGTCCGGGAAGCCACCTGGTCCCTGAACCGCAACCGGGGCTGCCACACCTACTTTTTTTCCCGGCCACATAAATTTTTAAAATCACCGTTCATCCGGCCCGAAGACGTCCATAGATACGAGGGAATTGCAGACGGCATAAAACTGGGGGGCAGGACCCTGGGGCCAAGATTTCTTAAACGCTGCATCACCGCCTATTCAGCCGGATCTTTCCAGGGGAACCTGCTTGAACTGATGGATGCGGCAAGCTTTATGGCAGACCACTTCCACCTTGATAACACCGCCCTGGAACCCGACTTTTTTAAATCCCTCACCACCTGTACAAACCGATGCAAACCATGTAGGATATGTGACGCATTGTTCACTAAGGCAGCCCGTAAGAAGGCCAGCCGCTTCAACCGATACAAGGACATTTCATGAAAATACTCGTTACCGGTGGTGCCGGTTACATCGGCAGCCACACCTGTGTTGAACTTCTGGAACAAGGGTATGATGTTGTTGTTGTAGACAATCTGTCCAACGCGTCCATAGAATCCCTCAACCGGGTCAAAGAAATTACCGGCGGAACCCTGGATTTCATAGAGGCAGACCTCATCGATGCAGACGCCGTGCGCAGGATATTTTCCGACCATAGCGATATCAATGCCGTCATCCACTTCGCCGGTTTAAAAGCCGTGGGCGAATCCGTTGAAAAACCCCTGACCTATTATCAAAACAATATCACCGGCACTCTCAACCTGCTGGAAGCCATGGGAAACGCAGGGGTCAAGGCCATTATCTTTTCCTCGTCGGCGACGGTATACGGAGACCCGGCAAGCCTTCCCATCACGGAAGATTTTCCCCTTTCCGTCACCAACCCCTACGGCAGGACCAAACTCATGATTGAGGAAATCCTTAAAGATCTCCATATAGCGGATAACGCCTGGCACATTGCCCTGCTTCGTTATTTCAACCCGGTGGGGGCCCATCCCAGCGGAAGAATCGGTGAAGACCCCAATGATATTCCCAACAATCTCATGCCCTATGTTGCCAAAGTGGCGGTGGGCAAACTTCCCCGGGTCAACGTGTTCGGCGATGATTACGACACAGAGGACGGCACCGGTGTCAGGGATTATATCCACGTCACGGATCTGGCCCAAGGCCATACGGCTGCCCTGCCGAAACTGCTGGATTCCCCCGGCGTACTGACCTATAATCTGGGGACCGGCAAAGGATATTCCGTACTGGAAATGATCCGGGGACTTGCCGACGCCTGCGGCCGGGAGATTCCCTACGAGATAGCCCCGAGGCGCCCCGGAGACATCGCCGCCTGCTGGGCGGACCCGGCCAAAGCAAACCGGGAACTGGGCTGGACAGCGGATAAAACCCTGGCAGACATGTGCAGGGATACCTGGAACTGGCAGAAGAATAACCCCAACGGGTATGCCTAAGGAGGACAATGCGTATGGGAGCCTATATCCCTCAACTGAAACACCTTATTAAAACTGCACGGCTCCAGGAGGCCAGAGAAGCCCTGGCAGACCTTGCCCAGCACTCCAAGAAAGACCAGGAAGCCGCCATTGAGCTGCTCGCCCTGGCATCCGATAATACCGCACTGGATCTGCTCGGATTTCTCACGGAAACCACTGCAAAAGAACACCCATTGCACCAGCGCCTCTTTCAACTGACCTCGGACAGGGCCCATATCAATGCCAGCTTTACACGGATCCTTCTCAACAGCGGCACCCCGGCACAGATGCGTCAGATTACCCCGCTGCTCAAACACGTCCTGACCAAAGAGGCCCGGGGGGATCTGCTCAACCGCATCCTTCGGGTGGTGGGGAAATTCAAGCTGGAAGACCTGATTGATGATGTGGCGGAATTCATCTTTTACGATGACCCCGCCTTAAAGCAGGAAGCCGTCAAGGCCCTGGAACGGATGGCCACCCCCATGGCCCTCCAGCGCCTCAAACAAATCGCCGCCACGGACAAATGCGACCTGGACATCCTGGACGCCATAGATGTACTGGAGGAGCGGCTTGAACCCCTGGCCCCAGCGGCGGAACCTGAGCCGGCACGCCCGGCTATACCAAAACCCGCGCCCCCCGTATCCCCGGAACCGGTCCCTTCAGTATCGCCAACGCCTGAACCGGCCGATACAGCCAGAACCCAAGCGCCCTCCCCCACGCCGGTCGCAGCTCCGGCACAGACCGGGCTGCCCGAAGAAATGGCAGACAACCTTTTCCTCCTGGCCTCCAAGCGCCTGCAGGACCGTCACAAGGCTTACCTTTATTTTTGCGAACACGGGGATCTGGTTGCCCGGGCGCTTAAAACCAGCCTTGACACCAAAGATACGGACCTGATAATCAACCTCCTGCGGCTCACTGCCAGGACCATCCCCCAGAAGGCCGTCGGTGACCTGCTGACCCTTGCAGGGAAAAAAGATCTGGAAAAACCCATAAAGTTTTCCGTTTACACGGCCCTTGCCCACCTGCCCGAATTGGAGTCGGCCGCAAGTGTCCTTGTCGGCACCTCGGACAGCTCCATGCATATCCGCATTGCCGCCCTCCACGCCCTGAACCGCCACAGCTCCGACTATGTGATCGCTGAAATCAAAAAAAAGATAGAATCCGGCACCAAAGTCGGGGAAGCCATCGGTATTAGCATTCTCGATGCCAGGGCCACCCGCCTCATAGATGCCCTGATGGATTCGGACACCTTTTCCTACATCATCTCCAATTATCTGGAACGAGGGGCCTCCCTCCAGGTCATCGACGCCTACATCAGCGTCCTTGAACAAAGAAAACGGATCTCTTCGGTAAAAAAAATCAACCGCCTCAGACTGGAACAGGCAAGCCAGGAACGCCCCTTTTTCGTAGTCATCCATCCGTCCGAGAGTTACCTGAACGTCTACGCCAAGCTCATCCACGCCTGCGGCTTTGACGCCCGGACCTTTGTCAGTCCCCAGGAGGCCTTTGAGTCCATCGTCTTTGAAAAACCTGCCGCCGTAGTCTGCGATCTTTTCATCAAAGAGCTCACTGCCCTCGACCTGGCCCGGGAAATCAGGGAAATTTACCCCAGAGACGCCGTCCCCATCATCGTCTCCTCCCTCCAGAAAAACCTGGATAAAGCCCTGCTGAACCATGCCTTTGAAGATGCAGGCATCAACGGGTTCTACGATTTCCCGGCAAAAACCAGCCAGATTAGAACCTGGGCGACAGCCAAGTGACCGCGGACCGGACCGGCCTCCCGGTCGCCATCGGCGCGCGCCTGAAAAAATGCCCCGGGGTTCTCACCCTGGGGTTTAAACCCAACGTCACGGATTATTCAACGGCAGATCGGGAACGCCTGCTGGCCGCAGATAAGATCTACTACCCCACCGCCTTTTACGCCGATTTGTTCAACACCATGGGAAAACCCACCTTCCCCAGCTTTCACACCTACAAGTTTGCCCAGGACAAAATCAAGCAGACCGCCATGTTCACCCTCCTGGACATTCCCCACCCCAGGACACGGGTGTTTTACGGCCCAAAACAAAAAACCACTATTACGGATCACTTCGATTTCCCCTTTGTGGCGAAAATCCCCAGGGGCTCGGCCAAGGGTGAGGGCGTATTCCTGATCCGGAACCCAAAAGACTTAAACAAGTACCTGGCCTTAGGGGGGCCTGCCTACATCCAGGAATACCTCCCCATCGACCGGGACATGCGCATCGTCGTCATCGGTGATAAAATCCGCCTGGCTTTCTGGCGCATCTCACCCGATAAAAAATTCCAGACCAACCTATCCCAGGGTGCAAATATCTCCTTTGATCCCCTGCCCGGTCCCGTCCTCGACCTGGCCCTTTCCACGGCCAGCCGCTGCGGCTGGAACGACGTGGGGCTGGACATTGCCCAGTCCGGAGACAAGTATTACGTGCTGGAAGGGAATATGAAGTACGGCACCAAGGGATTTAAAAAGGCGGGGATTGATTATAAGGCCTTGCTGGCCCAATTAATCGCGGACGGGGAAATATAGAGTTAAAACTTTAAGCTCTATTTGAAAATTCTGCCCCGTGTGATAGTGCCACACAGATTTTTTAGGCATAACGTAATAACCCATTTTATGTATCTCTGACAGTCCTAAGAAAGACCGCCGGACAAAAGCAAGAGTTCAGAAATAGACTTCTCAAAAAAGTCCTTAAAATATGGAGATAAGCCTTGAAACTCAATGGCGACGCCGTTGGGCTCCGTTCTGATACTTTTTCCGTGCAGCTTTACCGGCTTGATGCCATTATCTCTGGGCAGGGAGAGGACAACGCAAGCGTCCTTTCCTGCATGTAATTCAACCGGGGTATTTATGAAAATCCCGTTGCTGCTGATGTCACGGGCTGTGGACTGGATAACTTTCCCGTCGATGACGGCATCCACATCCCAGGAAATATTGTAACGCTTATGCTGCCTGTTGTCGTTGATCTGAGTCGTTGTCATGAAAGAGCCTTTATCGAAAAATATAGAAAGCTGATGAACTTAGAAAATCGACGAGGATGATAAACGGAATTCTCTCTGAAATCAATCAGGGAAACCCTTATTTTCACGTGGTAGATTTACCACATTCCAATGCAGCCCTGAGGGACGGGCAGCCGGTGCCGTGGAGGCCCGGAATGGATTTGGAGTCACGGGGGAGGCTGCCGGGCAAGTGTCGCACCTCCCGCGTACCATAGAAATTTTAGTTCTCCGTATTTGAACTAAGAAAGACCGGCGTCAGCTTCGTCTTCTTCCCACTCTTCAAGATAGGCGCGGGTGGAGGCGAACTTGGATTTGCCCCTGGGTTCGATGAGGGTGTAGCCCATCTGGTCGAGCTGGCGGGCCAGGATGTTGAAAAAGGCGGATTCAATACCCTGCTTATTCTCTTTTTCTTCAAGGGTGGCAAGTTCCTCAATTACGGCCTGGGTCAATTGCCCTTCAGGGACAAAGGCATCGCAGACCATGCGGTTCCACTCTTCGGGGAAGTGGGTAATCTTCCAGCCGCAAATGTCGTCGGGGCGGAGGACCTCCTTGTTGTCCGGATTGAAAGGGGCCTGGACAAAGGCCATCTTGTTTTTGGCAAAACCCATCAGGTCTTTAAGGACTTCTATCTTATCGTTGCCGAAGATCCATTCCTCGGGTTCCAGGAGGACCGGGGGAAACTCGTTGCTGGTGAGGGCGTATTTAAAGGGGCCGTTGTCTTTCCAGAATTGCTTGAATTCTTTGGCGTAGGGGAGTGTTTTTCTGATGCAGGGCATGGGGTTGTCTCTCTTTTGTTCGTGTTGCCCTTTTATAGTTCAGGTAACATACAGGTTCAAGTGAAAGTTTGATGAACATGCTTGACCTCTTTGATGTTTTTTGTTAACCATACAACCCTAAAATGGTTAACGAAATGAAAAATACGAAACAAAAGATATTGGCGCTGCTGGTGAACGCCGGGAGTAGTACCACTTTGTCCGGTGTCCGTATTTCCGAAGAAACCGGCATCTCCCGGGTGGCGGTGTGGAAACATATCAAGGCGCTGAAAGCAG
Source organism: uncultured Desulfobacteraceae bacterium (assembly GCA_913041495.1). Taxonomy (GTDB): domain Bacteria; phylum Desulfobacterota; class Desulfobacteria; order Desulfobacterales; family Desulfobacteraceae; genus Desulfobacter. The sequence goes on from CAJWHT010000255.1 coordinate 5,617, forward strand.
AAGGCATCCCCATTGCCTCCACCCCTAAGGGGTATACCATGGAATCTGCGGATGACCTGCTGCTGCCCCACTGTTTCCGGGAGAATATAAGGGACCGCATATTCTATTACCCCGAGGTGGAGACCACCATGGACACGGCAAAGACCCTGGCCCGGGAGGGCGCGCCCCATATGAGCTGCTGTATTGCCGAGCACCAGTCCCGGGGACGGGGCCGCATGAACCGGGAATGGGTATCTGATGCAGGCGCGCGTGACCCCTCGCTTCTTCTTCCCCAGCAAGAACACCGGGGTCATGGAGGCCTTCTGCCACGAGGACGGCCACTACAAGAGTTACCGCCTCGAACGCATCCAGGCGGTCCACCCCTGCCCGGACGCGCCGCGCGTGCGGGTACGGCGCCCCACTCCGGCCCCGCCGCCGGCCGAGCAGCCGGGGCTCTGGTAGGAATCACTCCGAATTCTGCTAGAATTCACCTGGGACGGAGTGCCCCTGCGTCCCATCCTGTCACATAAGAGTCTTCTCTTATTCTCCCGGCCTTATTTGCCGGACACCTCCACCCAAAGTCCAAGAGACACCATGACCACGACCCCGACCGAGCAGTCGGAGGACGCGGCCACCAGTTCGGTTTCGGAATCGGAATGGCCCGTCATCGACCTCAACGAGGACGTCGAAGCTGTTGAGCGCGTCGACCTCGAAGAGAAGTACCTCGACCTCAAAGACGAGGTCTGGAGACTCCGCCGCAAGCTCAATCTCGAGCCTGCCACCGGTGCTCATCCTGTCAACGGCGGCTTCGCCGGCGCAGGCGGTTTCCTCAAGCGGCAGAGCTGCGCGGTCTTCGTCGACGTACAGAATATGTACCACTCGGCCAAGAAGACCTATGGGCGCAACCTGTCCTACGCCAAGATGCTGCGCGCCTGCGTGCGCAACCGCCGCCTCACCCACGCCACGGCCTACGTGATCGATCGCGAAGGCATCGAGCAGACCGGGTTCGTCGATCACCTGCACTACTGCGGCTTCCAAGTCAAGAAGCGCAGCGTGATTGAACGCCAGGACGGCTCACGCAAGGCCGAATGGGAGCTCGCCATCGCCATGGACATGATCGCGGTCGCCGACAAGGTCGATTCGATCATCGTCGTCTCGGGCAACGGCGTGTTCGCCGACGTGGCGCCGCTGCTGCGCGCCAAAGGC
>CAJWHT010000256.1 GCA_913041495.1 uncultured Desulfobacteraceae bacterium
CAAAGGTGCCGAGGCCGCCGAGAATGCTCACATGCCAATTGGGGCCCGGGAAAGTGTACTTTGCGTGGATTTCGGGAAGGCGCGTTTCAGTGGTGGGGCTGTTTGCCCCGTCATCCAGATCTGTTTCCGGAGCCACGGCAGCGATATAAAGTCCGCCGATTTTCAGTCCGATCTGAGGTTCACGGCCCGAGTAAATGGTGCCGTAATATGCCAGGTTGGTGTCCCCCAGGTTCAGATCTCCTGAATTGTACGCCTGACTGGTGACCACAAGAAACGGGGTGTAGGATTGGCCGATAATGAGTGTGCCTTTTCCGAAATCCCACTCACCGTAGAGGAGGCGCAGGTTTGCATCTCCGTCAACAGCACCGTATTCAAAGCGTCCGCTCACCTGGTCACTGGCCTTTACCCGGGCGCCGATGCGGGCATTGCCATTTAAATTCTGGGCATAATCACGGGTGTCTCCACCGCCTCTGAAGATATTGTTGTCCACACGTTCATAAAACGTGGAAAGCCTTGCCTGGCCGTAAAAGTTCCAGTCAGAGGCATAGGCGGTGCAAGAGAACAGCACCGTAAGAATCGCCATTACTAAGATTTTTTTCATCTTCTCCTCCTAAGGTTGTAACGCATTGAATTAAAGTACTGCCACCCAGGCCGGACCGGAGGCGGGGTGCCTGCCTGCCGCCGGTCCGGCCATACCGTATCATCCTGGAAAACCGCGTCTTTCTCCATGGGACCCGACTTTTGTTTTCTATACTGATGGTCGCATGGGCTGTCCCTTGGGACATCGGTCGGGCCAGGTAAATCCCAAATGAGTTGAATAGCATTCTATGTTTTTGGTTGTTTTCATCTCTGGTGTATTTTGGTGGTGATCATTTACTTATGCATATTAGAATCGATTTGTTAAAACCCATATTTTATAGGGTATATCAGGCGAAAAACACTTAATTGGGGCTTTTTCATATCCCTGAGGTTAAAATTGCTTTAAGTTATTCATCAATAAAATATCATTTAATAATTTTGATTTTTTGAGTCATATTCTAGTATGTTGAGTCTTGTCAATAATTTTCTTATTAACGTCGTTAATATTTTTTTTAAAAGAATATCAATATATTGCAAAAAATAACTGATTTTAACTATGGATTTTGCGAAAAAGAATGTGTCAAAACTGCTTCAAGATGCTATGCTCCTGTTGAATGCGAGTTTGGCTGGATCTGCCGGTTAAGCGCCGTGATCAGTGAGAAGGGAGCGTGGGGAATACATATGGCAAAACAGAATAAAAAAGCAGAGATACTGGAGGCGGCTGAAAGGATTTTTTCACGGAAGGGAAGTGCAGCAAAAATAGGTGACATCGGTGTTGAAGCCGGTGTTACCGATTCTGTGATTTATCATTATTTCAAAAATAAAAATGATTTGATGTTTTCCGTGCTCAGTGAACGCTTGAAATGGGAGCTGAAGCGGGTTGATGAGCATCTTAAAGGAATTATAGACCCGGCCAGCAAATTATCAAAGCTGATCTGGCTTCAATTGCGATACCATGACAGGCATCCGGATTATGCCGCCTTGCAATTGTTCGAATGTCGTTCAAACCGCAAGTTCCGTGAGCACGAGGCGCACCGGTTAACCATGGAGTGGGCTGGTTATTTTAATGCGCCCCTGGCCGAAGGTGTCTCCACGGGTCAATTCGATCCGGATTTGGATATCCAGGTGGCCAGGGATGCTGTTCTTGGGATGCTGGATATGGAAAATATTTTTTGTCTGGCTGCAGGCGAAACCGAAAATAATCTTTCAGATCAGGAGGCTATTATGGACCTGATCCTGGCGCTGCTTAGGGCCCCAAAAAAAGCTGTGCAGCAAAGCTGTACAAAATCCGAGGCCATCATCCGGGCGGCTGAAAAGGAGATTTCCCAAAAGGGGTTCATCAATGCCAAAATAACCCATATTGCCGCCAGGGCAGGGGTTTCTGAGGGAACCATCTATGAGTATTTTGAAAATAAGGACGCCTTGCTGTTTTCCGTCATGGAAAATAGCATAGACAAGCACATCGATGTGTTTGACGAGGCTTTTTCCATAAAAGAGCCCATTCGAAAGCTGCGGCGGTTTATAAAGCTTCACTTTATGCTCTACTGCCAGCGGCCTGAATTCTTAAATATTTTTTTAACAGACGGGCTGTTTAACAGGAATTTTTATAAATCCCAGGCGTACAAACGGTTTCGGGTTTACCTGGAGGGGCTGGACCGGATTATGGTGCAGGGGAAGATGGCCGGGGTGATCCGGGCCCAAGTGAGCAACCGCCTGTTCAAGAACCTGTTTTTAGGCGCATTCTGCCATATGACCCTGCGTTGGCAATTTGCCGAGCCTGAAAAGCGGTTCAACATGATCGGGGAAATAGACTCGGCTGTGGATCTGATTGTCCGGTCGGTGTCTGTGTGACCCTCCGGGACTGCTGAAATTTCTAAGGTAACTGAATAAAAAACGTGGAGGATGATATGGCAAAACCAGTTTTGAGAACCCAATTATGTGACATGCTGGGTATTGAGTATCCGATTTTGAGCGCGGGAATGGGGCCGACCTTGATCGGTGAAGAAACCGGAGCACCGGTTGATCTGGTTGTGGCGGTGTCTGAGGCTGGCGGGCTGGGGGTGCTGGGGGGCAGCGGATACACAGTGGATGAACTGCGGGAAGCCATCCGTCAGATCAAAGCCCGGACAGATAAACCCTATGGTGTTGATCTGCTTTTGCCCCGGAATATTGATTTTGACGGGGGCATGGGCAGCCGAGATATTGACCAGCTTCCATTGAGTGAGGTTCTAAAAGGGCTGCCAAAGCCCCACATGGACTGGGTCCATAAGATCAAGGCGGAGATGGGGCTGCCGGATACGGAGTTGATGGTCCGGATGAACACCACCACCATGCGGCCCGAAGAGTCGGTCCGGGTCTGTATTGAAGAAAAGGTGCCCCTGTTCTGCGCCGGATTGGGCAATCCCGGGTTTATGGTGGCGGCGGCCCATGACGTCGGGATGAAGGTTCTGGGTATTACGGGAAATTCAAAAAACGCCAAACGCATGGCTGATTCCGGCGTTGACCTGCTGGTGGCCCAGGGCCACGAGGGCGGTGGGCATACTGGCCGCATCGGTACCATGGCCCTGCTGCCGGCCGCCATTGATGCGGCTGCGCCTGTTCCCGTGCTTGCTGCCGGAGGGATCGGGGACGGCCGCGGCGTGGCTGCGGCTCTGGCCATGGGGTGTATCGGCGTGTGGGTGGGTACCCGGTTTCTGGCCACGGACGAGGGTGGGGCCCTGCCGGTGAATAAGGCACGCATTATATCTTCCACGGATGAGGATACCCGGGTCAGTACCGCGTATACCGGCAAAACCCTGCGGGCCAGCTACAACAAATATCATGACCTTTGGAGCGAATCCGGCCTGGAACCGCTTCCGTTTCCCACCCAGGTCATGATCTCCTCAGCCCTGCTGGCAGGGTTTATTGACGCCAAAAAAGATGATTATGTGGGCGGCCTTGCCGGACAGGTGTCCGGCATCATCCAGGAAATAAAGCCCGCAGGTGATGTGCTCCGGGACATGGTCGATCAGGCTGTTGACATCTTGTCCCGGCGTCTGCCGAAAGCTGTTCAGGTGCAGTAGGGGTATGGTGCCGGGCCGGCCTGCAGATCCGGTGCCGGCACCGTTGCCCGGCGAGGGGGATCAAGGGTGGAGCATGTCCGGGGTCACCGCCATCCGGCGGATCAGGCTTTCCTGGGCAACGCTTGCCACAAGGTTCCCGTTACGGGTGTAAACACGCCCGAAGCTTATACCACGTCCATTGGAGGCATTGGGGCTTTTAACGGCGTGCAGCAGCCAGTCATCCATTCTGAATTCCCTGTGAAACCATATACTGTGATCCAGGCTTGCCACCATCATATCCGGTGACCAGAAGGTTTTACCGTAGGGGCGGAGGCTGGTGCTGGCCAGGTAAAAATCCGTGGCAAAGGCAAGCACTGCCTGGTGGATCGCGGCATTGTCCGGCAGTGGGGTGCGGGCCTTGAACCAGAAGTGCCGTTCAGGGGCTGCGGGTTCCGGGCTTAAAGGGTGAACCGGGGTTGCCATGCGGAATTCTATTGGCTTTTCCGTGAAAAGGCCGTGCAGCGGCTTGGGAGGGCGGGGGCCTAAAAAGTTCTTATAAGCAATTGTTTCATCTTCCAGGCACTCGGGAAGAGGCACCTCGGGCATGGGGGGGTGATGGTCGAATCCGGGCTCTGCCCTGTGAAACGAGGCGCAAAGGCAGACGATGGGCACCCCGGTCTGCAGGGCTGTTACCTGCCGGTTGGCAAAGCTTGTTCCGTCGTAAAGCCTTTGGACGTTGTATACGATGGGTTTTCGTGTATCTCCTGCCTGCATGAAGTTGCAGTGAATGCTGTGTGCCCTAAGGTCGCCTGTGACAGTTGCTGCTGCCGCCGACAGGCCCTGGCTTACGACCTGGCCGCCAAACAGGTGGCCGTACCCCAGATCCCGGCTGTTCCCTCTGTAGAGATTTTTTTCAATTTTTTCAAGCTTCAGCAGCTCAATCAACTCTTCTGTGCCGTACCCTTGTTCCGGAATAGTCATGTGGGATTTCCTTGTGTTTGTGTTGTCGATTTGTTGGTCATTAAAAAACAAATTAAAAAAAATTATTGACATTATAAAATCTTTAATTTAAATGAAATACTATTGTTTTTGATTAACGTCATTAATATTAATTTCGTTAATTAACAATGTCAATAGCAGATAGGCGATGGACAGGAGGGGAGACCGGCTAACGTATTTGGCTGGCCGGATTGACCCGCCCTTTCCGGCTAAATTGGCAAAAATTGTGAAAGGGAAAGCGCTTGACACGTTTTTTTACGGTATCTATAAACAGCGAAAAGGTTAATGACGGTTGTTCACATTACCCGCATTAACCTTGGCCAACAAAAGTTCAGATGACTGAAACGATACATACCGTAAAAAAAGGGGATTTAAGATGGCAAAAGCCAGAAGGGGCAGACCTAAAAAACCAAGCCGCGTGCGCAATACCATTATGTCCAAAGCCAGGGCGCTTTTCGGGAAAAAGGGGTACCACAACACAACCGTGAGGGATATAGCAAATGCATATGGATGCGAACCTGCCAATATCTATAACTTTTTCCCCAGCAAGGAAGAGATTCTGTTCGAGATTTTAAGCCAGGAGATGGAAGCCATTATTGAACCGATCAAGGCGTTTGCCGACGACAACCAGACAGATCCTGTGGATCTGCTCAAGGCAATATTCCAGTCCCACGGAAAGGTCACCCTGGGCAAGATGCGGACTTCCAGGGTGTTGTTTGATGCAAGCCTGAGGAGTCTCAACAAGAAGCACCAGCGGGAGATCATTGAAAAACGGGATGAGTATGACCGGATTTTGCGGCACGTGATCCAGAGGGGGATTGATTCTGGGGTCTTTGAACAAACCGACGTGAAAATGGCCTCCTTTGCTATCTCTTCCATCATTGCCCGGGCCCGTGTCTGGTACAAACCCGGCGGCAGCCTGTCTGTGGATGACATTATCGACACCCTTTTCCTCTTTGCCCTTAAAGCCCTGGGATGCAGGGATGAGGCCTATCTGAGTAAAACGGTGCCACCGAGTACGTGACACGCGGCAGGTCAGTCGCTTTTCCTTTTAAACGATAAAAGGGAATCCGGGCACTTTGCCCTGAAACCACCTGCTGCCATGATACGGAGATATACGTATGGAACAGATACGAGGTATTTGTGCAGCAGGTAAAAAAAGAACCGCCTTCGGACCCTCAGGTGAGTGCGGGTGCTTTTTTCAGTCGGAAAACCATGGATCAGGCGGCTCTTTACTTCACCTGATCAATACGGGTGCGTTTCCTGCTGCCCTGTGTTTACCGCATCCGTCCGGTCGTGCACCACTTCGGCCGGTGCGGATCAATTCGTTCCACTATTTCCTCCTATCAAAAAAATGTTCCGATTTGCAGCTAGTGTCTTGACCGGCAATACCGGAAAAGAACTGCCATATCCCGGATAAACAGCCCCCGGCCCGTCTGAACATTCAGGGGGCAGGCGACACTGTGAATATCCGGCGATCCGGGGCGGCCGGATGTTGCACCAGGGATTAACAGGGTAATATAGGAGGAATCATCCCATGATGACGGGAAAAGAGTATGAAGATAGTTTAAGAAAGTTGAATCTCAATGTTTACCTCTTTGGTGAGCGAATCGACAACGTGGTGGACCATCCTATTATCCGGCCGTCCATGAATTCGGTGGCCATGACCTATGATATGGCCCATGCACCTGAACACAAAGAGGTGATGACCGCAGTCTCCCACCTGACCGGCGACACCATCAACCGGTTCTGCCACATTCATCAGAACACGGACGACCTTGTTAAAAAAACCGATATGGGCCGGCTGCTGGGTTCGGTCACCGGCTCCTGCTTTCAGCGGTGTGTGGGTATGGATGCCCTCAATGCCCTGTCCATGACTACCTTTGATATTGATCAGAAATACGGCACCTCCTATAACCAGCGGTTTCTGACCTATTTGTCCCATGTGCAGAAACAGGACCTGACCTGTGACGGGGCCATGACTGATCCCAAAGGGGACCGGGGGCTTAGGCCCCACCAGCAGCCGGACCCTGACATGTATCTTCGCCTGGTGGAAAAGACCGGGGAAGGTATTGTGGTTCGGGGGGCAAAGGCCCACCAGACCGGGGCTGTCAACTCCCATGAAATTATCGTCATGCCCACCATTGCCATGTCTGAGAAAGAC
>CAJWHT010000257.1 GCA_913041495.1 uncultured Desulfobacteraceae bacterium
CGGGCACCGCATCCCAGCCCAGACGGACGGCCAGCCGGGGGGCGGCTTCCCGGCCCAGGGTGGTGTGGGCCATGAGCATCAGGGTCACAGGCTCCTGGGACAAAATTCCGGCAAGTCCCGCGGTCAGTGTCTCCGGCGTTACTGGGCAGGACCAGATGCATGCCCGGCTATCAAGGCCGGTTTGTCCGGCAAGTTTCTCAGCAATGGTGACGGGTGCGTCAGCCGGTACCAGCAAACGAATGTCAGGTAGGTCACCGGATGCCCCAACCCTGTTGCGGATATAAACCGCTGCGGAAACAAGCTCCCGGGTCACGGGACGCATCTGCCCCTCCCACATCTCCGCCACCACCAGAATCTGCTTCATAGAAGCCCCCTTTCCCGGATGAACGCGTCAAAGGCCCGGACTTTATCCTTGAGACTGCCGGCAACCACCTTTCCCGCACGGGTCCGGGTGGGTTGGCGGGGCTCGGAAAAGCTGAGGCCTGAAGACAGACCGGGAATCGGATGTACGGCCCGTGACAAAAGTTCGCTTTGGGACATCTGAACCAGGGGTTTGGATTTGGCGGCCAACATATGGGAGAGTGCCGGATACCTGGCGGTGTAAAAACCGCTTTGAACGGAAACCAGAACCGGCAGCGGCAATTCCAGGGTTTCCCGGTATCCCCCTTCCCACTCCCGAACCCCGATCAGCCCCGTTTCCCCCGGCATCAGCCGGGTCACTGCCGTGACACATGGAACACCAAGGTATTCGGCAAACATGGGGCCGGTCTGGCCGGCCATCAGATCCTGGGAAATCACACCGGTAAGAATGAGATCGTAGGCAAGCGTTTCCGGGAGTCCGGCCCAGGCGGCCATAAAGCCTGTCACACCGGATGGTTGAACAAGTCCGTCGTCCGTTTCCCCCGTCACGATGTGAATACCGCTGTCCGCCCCCATTCCCAGGGCCCTGTATATGCAGTCCGTCCAGGCGAGGGGCCCTGTACAAATCACATCCAGACCGCATTTGATCCGGTCTGTTAGCAACGTGTCCCGAAGCTGCAACCCCGCCTCCAGTGCAAGGGCCTCAAAGGGGCCAAGGTCACGGCCTTCCATATCGGGTTTGATGCATACCAAAATTCTCATGGAGCCACCATACCCCTTGAAAAAAAGGAAATCAAGATAAAACTACGAACGAACGTTCATTTTTATTATAACAAAATATTTCTTGCATTTCAGAAAAAAAACACATAGACAGAAGCGTTAAAAAGAAATGGCGGAGCAGGTTTAAAGGGACGTAAAGATCTCAGTGCGGTCCCGGCCCAGTGCCTTTGCCCGGTAGAGCGCCTCGTCCGCCCGGCGGACCAACTCCGCAGGAGAGAGGGCATCAAATTCGGCAGCGGAAACAATGCCGGAGGAAATCGTGACCACACCGGCCACATCGGAATCCTTATGGGGGATATGAAGGGTCCTGATCCGCTCACGGATACGGTCTGCGATTTGGGCGGCACCGCGGGAATCGGTTTCCGGCAGAATAAGAGAAAACTCCTCGCCGCCGAAGCGGGCGGCCAGGTCTCCGGGACGGCTGGCGGATTTACGTATTTCCGCAGCCACCTGCTTCAAGCAGATGTCTCCGGTCGGATGGCCGTAAAGATCGTTGAACCGCTTGAAAAAATCCACATCAAAGAGTACCAGGGACAAGGGGTGTCTGTTGCGACAGGCCCTGTGCCATTCTTTTTCCAGCACCCGGTCGAACTGCCGGCGGTTGGCGATACCGGTGAGCCCATCGATATGCGCCATTTTCTCCAACTGCCTGTTCAGGTCCACCAGTTCGCTGCGAATCCGATTTTCCTCAGAGACATCGGTGAGGATCATCAGCACCCCGTTTTCCGGCCGGTTTTTCTCCAGCGGTGCGCAATTGATCAGGCAAGCCTGGGCCTGCCCCGCCCCATTGGTGACATAGACCATCCGGCTTTGAAGATTACCGGCGTTGATCCCCTTGATGATATCGTCCCTGGTAATCCCGTCGGGCTGGTCATTGTGGAAGATTTCCCGGATATCTGCAATGGATCCGGCATCCCGGTTTAAAAGCTGCTGCATGCTTGAATTGGTCCAGATCATCCGCATGTCCCGGATATGGGAGATCCCGAAAGGAGAAATTTTCACCGTGGTTTCAAACAGGGTCTGGCCGGACAGCACCCGGCCGTATTTCTTCAGGGACAGGAAGGCGGAAAAACTGAACAGGGTGCTGGACAAATTGGCAAACCATGGCAGCCCGGGCAGGGTATTTTTCAACACCTGTGACAGGGCAAGCCCCAACATGAACAAAATCCCCCCCAGCGCCAGGAGCTGTTTCTCCTTTTTCACCACGCGCTCTGTTTCACGGGAGGCGTGGATCAGCAGTACCATCACGCTGGCCAGGGGCGCAGCAAGACTGAGCACCTTGAACGCCGTATTCCAGGGGGGCAACCCGCCGGAAAAACCGCCCGGGATGCCGAAAGTGGCCGCGCTGCCGAACTGGGGAAACAGCAGGATGATCAGGTAGAGCATCACATAGGGGGCAAGAATAAGGTTTTTCTCCCGCCGGCTCAATTCCCGGATCAAAGAAAAACTGAGCTGGATGGCCATGGGGGGAAAGAGCAGGAACATGATGGACAACACCCCGTACATCCGGAAGGCATCCTCCCCCGGTAAAAATATCTGGTTCAGGGTCATGATCAAATCGAATCCTGCCCAGGTCAGGCCGGCATACATCAGGCGCTGGAAAATCACGGATCTATGATCATCCGGATTATGCCGGCAGATCAGGGAGATGAGCAGAATCGCCAGGGCTGTCTGGAACAGCAGATTTCCCGTATAATAATAGATGATCGTCAATGTCACGAGCGCTTTCGCATGGGCATTTTTTCAAGTTTCGCCTATGGGGGTATCGTTACCGGGTAAGGTACCACAGTTGACGAAAATAGGAACTAAAAAATACCCAGAGTCACAGATGGGCCGGGAAAAACCGAAAAAAATTCCAATCACTCCCCGGCGAAGTCCTTGGCAGCCGCAGCCTGCCGTCCTATTTTTTGAAGCTTCAGCCCGGCCACGGTTTTGCCCAGCCGGGCGGAGGCGTGAAGATCGGCAAGCATTATGGCTGCCGGACCGTCAAGGCAGATGCCCGTGGCGGAAAGAAGATCGTTTACCGCCGTCAGATATTGGGACGCCATCTGCCGGAAATAGAGTACCAGATATCCGGTGTTATCTTTCAGATCAATCCCTGAGGCAATCCGGTCCGATAAAAACACAGCGGCATCGGTCAGGACCTTTACCCGGCCCAGGGCCTCCAACTTCTCAGGAGGACCTGGGGAAAGGCGCCCCATTCTTTTTGCCAGGGCGGCCGCGATGAAGGTCATGGCACCTGTAACCGGCCCTGTCATCACCGCGTCTTCCAGATGCCGGAAAGGCAGCACCAGATCAGGGAAGGCCTCTCCGTCATTGCCGAGAAGCCGGTCTTCGCCCACCTCACATCCGTTCATGGAAACCGACCCGTGGGGTGAGGGTTTGAAAAACGGCAGGGGCATGGGATCTGAAACCGTAAGTCCCGGAGTCCCCCGGTCCAGGAGAAAAGCGGAAAAGGCCTTTTTTCCTTCTTTTTCGCCGGTGATGGCCACCACGGCATAGGCGTCGGCAATGGGGCCGTTGGTGAGATAGGTTTTCTCCCCGGTGAGGGCGAAGCCGCCAGATCTTCGTTCGGCCCGGGCAGCCAAGAACTTGGGATGTGCCCCGGCATCGGGTTCGGACACAGCCAGACAGATGGTGGTTTCTCCCCTCTTCACCTGTTTCCAGAGATCGTCTGCGCAGGCCTGCCGGCAAAGCCTCGGCCGCACCAGGCAGCCGGCCACCAGATGATGGATCATCCAGGACAGCGAAAGCCCCAGGTTGCCTCCTTCAGAGACCAGAACCCGGGCAGTCCGGGCAATGGTAAGGCAGTGAGAAGGCCCGGCCGATGCCGCCGCATCCGGGTCAAGCAGGCCGGCATTGCCCAGCGCCTGCCAGATATGCAGTGGAAATTCGCTGCAGGTCCCAAGGTCCGCCACCGGACGAATGTGTGCGGCGGCAGCCTCTGCCATTTTAACTTCAAACGCGGTGTCGGTTGTATCAATGGTCATGCCGTCTCCTTTCCTTGCGCCTGCGCAGCAGAGTGTCAGAGCACCAGGTCCTGGATAAAATCAATGAGCTGGTTGAGGTTGCCGCAGGGTCTTGCCTCGTTGCAATAATGGCTGTAGCGTGGCATTTCACTGTCGCCTGTACCCCAGAATCGTTCCTGCTCCGGATTCAGCCAGATCAGGCGGCGGCACCGTTCCCGCAGATGTTCCAGCACGGGCTCTCTTGGGTTGAGGTAGTTGGATCGGCCGTCCCCTATGATGATGAGGGTTGTCTTTTTATCCAGTTCCTGGAGATGATCGTTGCGAAACATCTGAAAGGTCAGGCCGTAATCGGTTTTGGCATTGTAGTTGAGGCGGTCATCCTTCAATATCTTTCTGACGGCGGTGTTGGCATCGTGGGCCAGAAAAATGTCCGACACTTCCAGGGGGCGGTCAATAAATATATAGGATTTCACCCGGGCAAAGCAGGCCTGCAGGGAGTAAAGGATGTTCAGCATGAACCTGGCCGTGGACCAGACGGAACCTGACACATCGCAGAGGGTGACGATCTTCCCCTTTCGCAGGGGCTTGTCCTTTTTAACGATTTCCACCGGAACCCCCAGATATTTGGCCGACCGGCGGATGGTCTTTTTCACATCCACCATTCCCTTGCGGGATGCGGCGAATCTCAGGGTGGAAATCTCCTCCAGCTTCCTCACCCAGTCGTCGATCACCTCCTGCACCCGGTCCATTTCGTCCCGGGTCAGGTTGGCAAATGGGACCTCCCCCACATTGGCGTAGCGCTGCTCGGCCTTGCCGCCACGGCGCAGACCCGCATTGTCCGGCTGGGGATCATCATTCAAGAACTCAAGGGCCCGCTCCAGGCGCTGCTCCGCCAACTTGGCAAGCCGGCCGGCATTCCCGTTCAAGACGGATTGGTCTCCGGTTTGAATACGGGCATCAGGGCTGCCCAGGAACTGTACCACCCGTTGCCGCACCTGATTCACCGCCAGCATGATCTCCAGGCGGCCGGTGAGCTGCCCCAGATTGGACTTCACCGCCCCTGAAGCCTGGACTTCCTGATCGTGGATGGCCCGAACCGCCTCGATGAAGGCCTGGGGATTGCCCCCCATGAAATCCAGCAGGGCCTGCTCCAGGTCTGACGGGTTTCGATCCTGCTGTTCCGCCAACATCTTCATGCCCAAATCCAGGGCCTGGTCCATGTCAGCATCCCGGGACAGACCGTTTTCAACGGCGTCGCCATCGCGCCCCTTATCCGCACCGACTCCCCTTTTCATCTCATGGAAGAACAGGTGGTACAGCCGTTTGAAGGCTGCCTGTTCCCGGCGGCTTTTTGCGAAGTTGGCGGTGAGAACGGTGCGGAAAACGTCCTCGTTCAAAGGGGAGGCCATATCGAGCTGGGCCAGGCAGTCCAGCACCTCAGCCGTGGAGATGCGCATGCCGTCGGCCCGGCAGCAGGAGACGAATTCCAGGATAACCGGTTCCATTGGAGGATCAGGCGCTGACCAGTTCCCGGATTTTAGACCGGACCACCCCGTAATCCGCCTTGTGCTTGCACAGGGTGTTCAGGGTCTGGTCCAGGGCTTCAGCCGTAAGGGTATCATTCTGGAGAATCATGAGGGATCTGGCCCAGTCCAGGGTCTCGGAGATACATGGTTTTTTCTTGAGATCCAGTTCCCGGATATTGGCCACGGTCTCCACCACCTGGGTGAGCAGCCTGTCACCGATACCGGGCAGTTTTTTGGCCACGATGTCCCGCTCGGTCTCCATACTGGGATAATCGATGTAGATATGGATACAGCGCCGCTTCAGGGCGTCACTCATATCCCGGTAGTTGTTGGAGGTCAGAAAGACAAAGGGGCGGGTCTTTGCCTGTATGGTCCCAAGTTCCGGGATAGTGACCTGGAAATCAGAGAGCAGTTCCAGCAGAAAGGCCTCAAACTCCGGGTCGGACTTGTCGATCTCATCCACCAGCAGGACAACGGGGATTTCCGAAGAAATGGCTGTCAAAAGGGGCCGGGTAAGAATAAACCGGTCTGAAAAAAAGGCATCTTCATGCCGGGAAATGGCATCCACAGCAGTGGCCAGAGAATCGGTGGACGACACTATATCATCGATCTTTTCCTTGAGCATCTGAGTGTAGAGGAGTTGTTTGGCGTAAGCCCACTCGTACAATGCTTTGGATTCATCCAGCCCCTCGTAGCACTGGAGGCGGATCATCTCCCGGTCCAGGCACAGGGCAATGCTTTTGGCAAGTTCGGTTTTGCCCACCCCGGCCGGGCCTTCCACCAGCACGGGTTTTTCTGCCTCCTGGGCCAGGTAAACAATGGTGGCGATTTCCTTGGAAGGTATATATCCGGTGGCCTCAAGCCGCTGCTGAACATCCGGCACGCTGGTAAACATCATTCACTGCTCCTTTAGCCTGTTCATCCTTACAAACAAATTAAATAGCAGCTATTCAATCAATAGGCAATACCGGACATTATTATGCTTCAGAATCCATCTATCTGTCTTATAAGGATGCCGCTCAAATCCGTCCTCTGGCACTTTAGTTACCAATTATGCCGGATTAAATGCGAATAACGGCCATGGGCCGCCCATGAACGTCATGCAGCGTGCCCACAACAAACCATAAAAAAATTCAA
>CAJWHT010000258.1 GCA_913041495.1 uncultured Desulfobacteraceae bacterium
GGTCAGGGACAGCCCAATTCGCCCACAACGGTTCGGTGCTTTGCACAAAATGGGAACTATGGGAAATTTAGTCGGTGCGAATCATGGGAAATCTGTGACGGCATCAATAATATCCTGCCGCGACATCTGGGTGCCGGAGATGATTCGTTTCGCGTTGTCTTCTTTTTTCTCGTCCTGGTCCATGCGCCTCTTTTTGCAATCACTTTCCTTTGGGAATCATTCCATTCATAGAACGATGCCGGCCATCCGTCAACCCTGATCCGTGTCGCAGGATCTTAAACTGCCCCTTTGAATTAACCATTGAACTCATGATGGCCAGGCTGTACCATGTGGTCAATCTAAACCTTGAGGTGGAGACGGGCACTATCATGAATCAAATGGTCTCAAAACTCCTGAAGAACTATGACCCGGGAAACCACGAGCTTCGACTGAAAGCCAAGTTCGTATTGATGATCATTTTATGCGGATTGGGGATACTGATCTTCAGTCTCGGCTATACGGCCTTCTGGTCCGGCCTGACCAACCTGATCATCTACGCCCAGACCATCGGATTCGTCATCCTTTTTTTAGCCTTGTTCCTGCTGGTCCGCGGGAAGTATGAGGCCTGTGTCCATACGGTGTTCATCACTTCATTTGCCGTCACCTGGATCATTTTGTTCGGAGAAGACACAACCTCCGTTCTGGTGAAACTGGATACCGTGGTCTTTGTGGTGGGTATCCAGGCGGCCATGCCCGTGATGCTGTTACGGAACCGGCGGCCCATGGCGGCTTATTCCCTGATCAATATTCTGATTTTTCTGATATTTAACTACACCCTTTATCACACCACGGATATTCCCTATGTGGCGCTGATGGATTACATGATGGATACCCTGGTGGTGATGGTGCTGGTGGCCCTGGTTTCCTTCAGTTCCTTTTCCATTTTCAGGCAGGCCATGGATACCTTGAAACTTGAACTGGAAGAACGGCGCCAGGTGGAAAAGGAACTTGAAACGGCCCGGCGCCAGGCAGAGGCAGGGGCACAGGCAAAGATGGAGTTTCTCACGAACATGAGCCATGAGATCCGGACTCCCATCAACGGAATCATGGGCATGGCCGAGCTGGCCTTGGATAAACCCCTGGACCACGATCTGAACAACATTATCCGGACCATTGATATGGAGGCGGACCAGTTGATGGGGATAATTAACGGGATCCTCGATTTTTCAAAAATCGAGGCGGGGAAACTGGTCTTAGAGTCGGTGGCATTTGACTTAAGATCGCTCTTTGAGCAGGCCTGCGCGTCCATGGCCGTGGGGGTACGGTTTAAACCCATAGAATTTATCGCCTATATGCCGCCGGATGTGCCCGAACGGCTGATTGGTGATCCGGCCAGGCTGCGGCAGGTGATAGTCAATCTTGTGTCCAACGCCGTCAAATTCACTGGCCAAGGAGAGATCCTGGTCTCCTGCGAGCTTGTCCGGGAGGATGGCAGCCATGCGGACCTCCGGTTCAGGGTGAAAGACACCGGCATCGGAATCTCCAGGGACAAACAGGAAACCATATTCGAAAGCTTTCGCCAGGCGGACGGTTCCACCACCCGGCAATACGGGGGCACAGGGCTGGGCACAACGATTTCAAAACAACTTGTGGCCCTTATGGGCGGAACCATCCGGCTTGAAAGCGAGCAGGGCAAAGGCACGGAATTCCACGTTGACCTCCGGTTTGAAAAACAGCAGGCCCAAGGTGACGATACCGGGAAAAGTAAGGCCGATATCCGCGGCCTCAATATTCTTGTGGTGCACCCCAACCAAACGGCCTTGCATGTGCTGGAAAATTACTTGATCTCCTTTGGCTGCCTTCCCCTGGTTGCCGATTCCAGAACGGCGGCTCTGGACATCCTTAACGCCAATGCATCCCGGGGCACCCCGGTGGACCTGCTGATTGAAGATATCGGTTTTGCCGGGGATGACCAAAAGGATGGTGCAGGCCCCTTTGGCCACCTGCCCACCATCATGATGGCTGCCATGGGCATGCAGGATACAAAAGAGCTTCATCCCATCGGGCGGCGGGTCTCCTATCTGTCGAAACCGGTAAAAAAGGCCGAATTGGCCCTGGCGGTTGCCGCTGCTGCCAGGGAATCGGTTCCGCCTGAACCCGAAAAGGCCCCGTCACCTGTGCCGGAGATAAAAAAACCGGGTGTCCGGATTCTTTTGGCCGAGGATTACCCCACCAACCAGAAGGTGGCCATGCAATACCTTTTGAAGGCAGGATACGATGTGACCCTTGCCGATAACGGGCGCACCGCTGTTTTCCTGTATAAGCGATCCCCCTTTGACCTGATTCTCATGGATATTCAAATGCCTGAACTGGACGGGTATCAGGCCACCCGCCAGATCCGGGACCATGAGGCAGGTCTTGCCAGAAACAAGGGCAGCGCTGGCCATGCCGCCCCCAGGATACCCATCATCGCCATGACCGCCCATGCCATTAAAGGGCACAGGGAATCCTGCCTGGCCGCAGGTATGGACGACTATATGTCAAAGCCCCTTAAACGGCGCACCCTGCTTGGTATGGTGGCAAAGTGGTCGAAGAAGAGCCGCCTGCCCGGGGCCGCGCCTTTTGACGCACCTGCTGCAACGGGTGGCACTGAGGACTCCGGCAGGCTCAGGGATTTACCCGTGCTGCCCATGGCCTGGGATGTGGCCCTGGCTGAATTTGACAATGATACAGACTTTCTGGCAGAGGTCATCTCTGACTTTTTTAGCGCAGTGGAGATGCAGTTGCTCAAAATTGACAACGCCCTAAGTGATGCCGATGCAATGGTCGTTCAAAAGGAGGCCCATGCCATCAAGGGCGGGGCAGCCAATCTTACCGCCTCTCCTTTGTCCCAGGCGGCCCGGGCCCTGGAGAAGGCAGGGCAGCAGGGCGCTTTGGAAAACGGCAGGGCATTGTTTTCCACCCTCAAAAATGAGTTCGACCGCCTGAAAACTTATGTGGAGGTCTTCCTTCCTGCCGGATCAGTGCCGCGAAATCAACAATAGATCAAAAAAACAGGTATGACCCAAAGAGTTTGTTGGCAGCTAAGATGTTATATCTGGTTTTTGGGGCCACTTTTGCGCTCAGGACTTATCCTGTAGTTTCCGGTACCAATCCTCATGGCCGTATAGCTTGTCGGCGCAGTCCGGACAGATGCTGTGGCTGAAAGAGGCTTCGGAGTGTTCCTGGATAAAGGTCTCCAGGATATTCCAATAGCCCTGGTCATCCCGGATTTTTTTGCATTTTGAACAGATGGGAACGATGCCTTGCAGGGTTTTGATTTCCGCCAGGGCCGCTTTCAGTTCCGCGATCAGGTTTTCCCGTTCCTTTTCAATTTGCTTGCGCTGGTTTATGTCGGTCAATACGATCCTGAAACCGGTTGTCCGGCCCTCCTTGACAATGGGAGACGCGTTGAGCTGTACCCAGATCTCCCCGCCGTCCCGGGTGTGCATCCGGTACTCCGTGGGGCGCACGGTCTTGCCATGCTTGCGGACTGCAACACGGCGGGCGGCTTTTTCCCGGTGCTCCGGGCAGATCCAGTCCAGGCCGTTAATGCCTGCGGCGATGTCATCATCGCTGATGCCAAAAAGTTTCATGCCCATGCGGTTGGCATAGGTGATATTGAGTTTTGCATCGCTTTCCAGAACGGCGCCGGGCAAAAGCTCCGCCATTTCCCTGAACCGCTCCTCGCTTTTTTTTAAGGCTGCCTCCATCCGGATCCGGTCCGTAATATCCAGCACCGTGCCGATGAGTCCGGCCACCTTCCCGTCCCTGCCCTTATAGGCGCTTTTGTCAAAGATGACGTTGCGCATCTGCCCTTTGGCGTTCTGCACCCGGGATTCGTACCGCTGGGTGCCGCCGGCGGTAAACAGTTCTTCGTCCTTTTCGTGATAGATGCGGGCCAGTTCGCTGGGGTTGATATCCACAACGGTTTTACCGATCAGTTCCTCCCGGTTTTTACCGAAAAATGTCTCAAAGGCCCGGTTGAAACCGAGGTAGCGGCCCTGTCTGTCCTTGTAGAATACTGGAACAGGCAGACTGTTGAGCAGCAGGGCGACAAAGGCTTCTGCTTCTTCTTGTTTCTGTTCCGCCTGCCGCCGGGCTGTGATGTCGAAAAGCATGCCTTCATAGGCCGTGATCCTGCCGTCTGGGTCCCGCCTGCAGCAGGCGTTTTCGGAAACCCAGGCCGTATCCCCGTCCCTGCGCCGCATTTCACATTCGAAATTTTCAATACTGCCGTCCCGTTCCAGGGTTTCCCTGAAGTGCCGCCTGTCACCGGGATCCAAAAAAAACTGGGTCTGGATATCCGTGACCTCGGCCTTGAGCTGTTCCGGGCTGTCATATCCCAGGATGGAGGCAAAGGCCTGGTTGGCCCAGATGAATCTACCGTCCGGTGTGGTGACATAAAAGCCCACCACCCCCTTGTCAACAATCCCGGTGAGCAGTTCGGATGATGGTGGCGGCTGTTGTTGCACGGTGGCTTCAAGCTCCCGGACACGGGCGGCCAATTCTTCATATGTGGGGGTGTCTGTCATGGCTGTCATCTGGGATATTTTCGGGTTGCGCCCGCAAATTTCAGGCAAGAATAATTCTACACGAATTGTTGCGGCTTGTAAAAAGGGAACAGGTAATTAAGCAAGGGGTTGTGTTTTTCCATTTTCTTAGTTTTTGATAGGTTTTTGTGGCTTTGTTTCATAAATAAATAAAAAATAATTTATTTATTGACGTATTCCATCGATTCGGTGTAATCAGAAAACCTGATTTTTTAAATGATCGGCATTCATGGTGCTGTCCGCCACTAAGAAAGGGCAGTACCTTACCACACAAATTGAATAAATCAAGGGGCAGATTGGGAAATAGGCAGCCACCCCTGCCGTCAAGACCCCCGGAGGAGACAAATGAAAGACATCAAAGTGTTTGACCCCGAACTTTACGCTGCCATCAATGCCGAGCAGCACCGTCAGTTGGACAACCTGGAGCTGATTGCATCCGAGAACATCGTATCTCCGCGGGTCAGGGAGGCGGCAGGGTCCGTTCTGACCAACAAGTATGCGGAGGGCTATCCCTCCAAACGCTACTACGGGGGATGTGAATATGTGGATATTTCCGAAACCCTGGCCATTGACCGGGCAAAGGCGCTTTTTGGCGCGGAACACGCCAATGTCCAGCCCCATTCCGGGTCCCAGGCCAACATGGGGGTATACATGTCCACGATTTCACCCGGGGATACCATCCTGGGCATGGACCTGACCCACGGCGGCCACCTCACCCACGGCTCACCCGTCAATTTTTCGGGCCTGCTGTACAACACCGTGTTTTACGGGGTCAGCCGGGACAGCCAGCGCATCGACTTTGACATGGTCCGGGACCAGGCCCTGAAGCACCGCCCCAAAATGATCGTTGCCGGGGCCAGTGCCTATCCCCGGGAGATCGATTTCGCATTGTTCCGGGAAATCGCCGATGAGGCAGGTGCCCTTCTCATGGTGGACATGGCCCACATTGCAGGCCTGGTGTCCGCAGGCCTGCACAACAACCCGGTGCCCCATGCTCATTTTGTGACCTCCACCACCCACAAGACCCTTCGCGGCCCCAGAGGCGGCCTGATCCTCTGCAGCGAGGAGATGGGACAAAAACTGAACCTGCGGATCTTCCCCGGCATCCAGGGCGGCCCCCTCTGCCACACCATCGCCGCCAAGGCTGTGGCATTCAAAGAGGCACAGTCCGAGGGTTTCAAGACCTATGCCGCCCAGGTGATCGCCAATGCCAAAGCCCTGGCTGCAGGTCTTATCGAAAAAGGCTACCACCTGACCACCGGCGGAACGGACAACCACCTGATGCTGGTGGATCTCACCGAAAAGGGCATCACAGGCAAGGCCGCGGAAACCGTTCTGGACATGGCAGGAATCACCGTGAACAAGAACACCGTTCCCTTTGAAACCCGCAGCCCCTTTGTCACCAGCGGCATCCGCATCGGCGCCCAGGCCCTGACCTCAAGAGGCATGGGAGAAGAAGACATGACGCGTATCGCAGGATACATCGACCAGGTGCTCAACGTCCGCGATGATGCGGACAAGGTGGCGGCCATCCGGGAAGAAGTCCGGGCATTTTCCAGGTCATTCCCTGATTTCAAGGATACGATAGGGGAAACAATTTAGGACATGCGGCGGTTAAACAGCCATGGATGATTACAGTGTGAAAACCTATGTCGGCTTTAAGGCCTGCAGGGCAGGCCTGACAGAGGCGTCCGAAACGGCTGTGCAACCCTCGAAGGGTGCGCAGCCCGGGCTGGACGACCTGGCCGCCAAATACGGCATGGATAATCTTTTGGACGCCCTTATCCGTATTGATGCCGGCTCACCGGTCCATGCGGAGTTCCACCACATTCTGAAAACGATTGACCGTGATGAAGGATTCGATTTCAACCCGGATCATGACGGTGGTGGGCTTTTCTGAGAATTCGGCCAGACGGGGATGGCGGGCAAGGAACCCCTTGAGAGGATCCGTTTTGTCTGTAACGGGTGTTGCCTTGCCCAGCGCCGTCACAGAAACGGCGTCAAAAAAGTCTTCCTCCCGGTTGCTTGCGGAGTGGATCAACAGGGCCACCCGGTCACAGGCGGTAAGGTTTTCAAATTTCCGGGTGTCTTCAGGGGTCAAAAAATAAAGGTGCCTCAGGTCCTTGGAAACGGAATATTAATCCGGCAATAAAATAGATGACAAAACTATAGTAAAATGCTTTACTC
>CAJWHT010000259.1 GCA_913041495.1 uncultured Desulfobacteraceae bacterium
TTCTCTTTGCTTTCTAAAGGAATAATCTAATTCAGTTAAAATATATTGTTGTTTTGTTGTTTTTTTATTATGTAACAAAGGCAAGAGTGATTCACCTTCTAACACTTCCTCTGGAATGTCTCCATTTGCTGCTGGAAGCGGGGGCGTCGCTGGACCCTGTCGATGAAGTATTGCGCACTGACCTTCGTAGTGGCGGCCAAGCCACTGGTCCGCGCCACGACGCGTTGGAGTGCGCTCGCGAGTCTGGAAATGAAGACCTCGTGCGCGTGCTCGAGGATGCCGCGAGCTCGCGATACTCGACGCAGAGGCACCGCCGCTTCCCGCGGTCTGCTCGTTACGCTGCTGCGGAGTGGCTCCGACTCGGCTACCGGGTCGGGTCTGGAGCCCTGGTGCCGGTCTGGGCCGAACACGTTCTCCCGTTCCTCGTCTCGCGGACGAGTCGCGGGGCCGCGCCGCGAGTGTCACGTCAAGTGGCTTTCATCGACGCGCTCCCGGGCGCCCAGGTTGAGGCGATGCTCGAGTCCGACGACTCCGCCGAGCGGGCCGCGGCGACGCTCGAGCTCCAGTGGAGGGCCTCTGGCCATCATGAAGTTGTGTCCCGCCCCCGAAGTGAACGAACCAAATGCTTCGGATGTTTAGAAGGCTCTTCTGTAAGAATGTTGTAAGGCGACTTAGCATCCGGACGGCCTATTGGGCTTCGTTGGCTTTGTGATATTCTGCAAGGAGCAGGTCCATTTTTTCGGTCGCCTTTTTGAGTGCAGGATCGGCCGACACCATTTTTTCGGATGCACGGCTTGCGGTGGACAGCCAGAGATCCAGATCCGCTTTTTTGGGGGTAATAAATTGAATGCCCCGGCCTTTTAAGGCGTTAATCGCCTTGATCTCATCCTCCCGGTTCTGGAGATCTATCTCCTTGAACTTTTGTGTCATGATCCGGGAAACGATATCGCGGTCTTCGGCAGACATCCGGTTGAACCGTTTTTTATCAATGGCCAGAACCGCGTTGAGGTAGAGCAAAGGGATATTGGTGACGTACCGGATCTGGGTATGCCATTGCAGGACGATGGCGCCGACGGCTGAGGTGGCCACCGTGTCAATGAGTCCGGAGGACAGGGCGGTTCTGACATCTGCCAGGGGCAGGGGAATCGGGGTGATGCCGAAGATATCCATGGCGCCCTTGCCCAGCGTGTCGGTATCCGTGATCCATACTTTGCGGTTTTTCAGATCCCCCACCGTTTCAATGGGTTCCTTGGACATGATGTAGGCAAACCCGCCCCCTGAAATGCCGAAGGTGACGAAACCGGCCTTGTCCAGGCCCTGCATGATAAATTCATCCATGTGCTGCCGCACGTAGTCCACCTCTTCAATGGTTCTTAATTTCATGGGCAGGGAATAGATCTGGTTGGGCGGGAAAAACGAGGCAAGGCTGCCCGCAACCACGGCCCCCCCCTGGAGCTGGCCGATGCGGATTTTTCTGAGAACGGCCCTGTCGTTGCCCATGACGCCGCCGGGGTAGAATTTGAACTTCACCCGGTTTTGGGTTCCTTTGGCAACGGCCCTGGCACCTTCACGCATCTTTTCCATCCACATGGAGCCTTCAGGGGATATGGTGGCGATTTTAAAAGTTTGGGTAAAAGCGGTTGTAGTGAAAAATAGCTGAACAAATACGGCAAGAACGGCAAAGCACAGCAGGTTCCGGGATTTTGTAAACATGGATTAGCCTCCGAATCAGAAGTAGTCGTCTGCCCCTGCCATAAGCTGCCTGGCCTGCATCTGGGCATAGGTGTTGATCAGGGTGTATCCGGGCATCTCCGGATCGGTTTTCAATACCTCGGTGAGCAGCCTGTCATGGAGGGGACGGTCAAACATCATCTTGGCATACAGCTTGGCATACATCACTTTGGCCATGAGGTTCCTGCCACCGGACAGCCGGATGGCTTTTTCAAAATAGGCCCTGCCCTCTTCCGGCCTGCCCCCGAGGGCCGGGGGCAGGAAGGTGGCCAGGGTGCCAAGATAAAGGTAGGCAGCCCCGTCTTTGTAGGTATCGTCCAGGCGGGTGACCTGAAGCATGATCTCTTCTATCCTTGAAATATCGGCCAGGGCATTGAAATCATCTTTATTGGCCATGATCCAGGAGGCCCAGGCATTGCCAAGGGTGAACAGGTACGGCAGATCCTGCTTATCCATATCCGATAGAGCGGACTGAAACTGCCCAAAGGGTTTATCTCTAAGGCTGCAGGCATCGCCATTGGCTTCACAAAAGGCGGTTTCCGCATAGCCCATGGCCTTGTCCGCCATTTTTTTTGCCCGGGTCTTGTCCGTTACAAAGACATCTGCATAGGCCGTGTAAAGCCGGGCACCGGAGGCAAGTATCTCGCTGGATTTAGGGTCCTGGGAAATCAGGCTGTCCACCATGAGCAGGTAGGCAGGAGCCCCGGATTCCACCAAGTCCAGATCGTTGTTGTTCAGGATGCTTTGGGACAAGTGGCCCATCAGGTCCGATTTAACGGAACATCCCTGGGCGGCAACGGCGGCAAGGAAGAGTATGACCCAGAGCATGAACGCCCCACCCTTTTTCCCACGGATCAGGTGCCAGAATTTAGGCTGCATAAATCAATTGTCCTTAAATGATAGGCGGATCGGTGTTGTGACCACATCGTGTATAAAAGTAAAAAATAGCCCTTTTGCCCCTAAAATGCAACCGTCATCCCCCTTGGAAAGTACTAGCTTTTGATTAAGATCGGTTGTCTTCCGGCCCATATCCCCCAATCTCATATCAGGAAAATAAGGTTTGCATTCCATTTAATCATGCTATAATGGCCTATCTGTCACCAACTCTTTGGGAAAAAGCCCATGATGTTCACACCGAAGTCAACATTTACAACACACGCGCTGACAGGCATTGCAAAACTCCTTTTTTTGATGCCGCTTTTGTTTCTGTTTTCCCAGCCTGCCATGGCGGCGGAAAAAGATAAGGTCAAGGGCCCGAACTTATACATCATTCCGGTGTCAGGGCCTGTTGAACCCGGTCTGGCGGCTTATGTCCGCCGTGCCCTGGAGGATATTAAAGACAAGCCTGATGCAAAGATTGTATTCAAGCTGGACACCTTCGGGGGGCGGGTGGATTCGGCATTTGAAATTGTCGAGGCCATTTCGGAAATACCGCCGGAACGGACTGCGGCCTACGTGGAAAAACGGGCCATTTCAGCAGGCGCACTCATCGCTCTTTCCGCCGGGGCGCTTGTGATGAAGGAGAGCACCCTGATCGGCGACTGTGCCCCGATCATCCAGACCAACGACGGGCAGAAAGAGGCCGGGGAGAAAATTCAAACCGTTCTCAGGGCCCAGTTCCGGACACTGGCAAAACGCAACAACTATCCGGAAGTCCTGGCCGAGGCCATGGTCACAAAAAACATGGAGGTTTACCGAATCGTTCTGGACGGGGAAACCCGTTACCTGGACAAAACTGATTTTGAGGATCTCTCCGAAGAAAAGAAAGCCCTTGTCACGGAAAAGAAAACCATTGTTGCCGAAGGGGAACTGCTGACCATGGATGACCGGGAAGCCCGGGATCTGGGTTTTTCCCGGAAGAGCGTGACGGACCTGGACGAGGCCCTGGCCGCTCTCGGGATGGACATGCTTTCCCGGATTGAGATCGAAGAATCCTGGTCCGAGGGCCTGGTAAGGGCGCTTCAGCCCTTTTTGCCCATCCTGATGCTCATCGGTATCGGCGCCATTTATATGGAGATTAAAGCGCCGGGATTCGGTCTTCCCGGCATGCTGGGCATCCTCTGCCTGTCCCTGGTCTTTTTCAACCAATATCTGGTGGGACTGGCGGATTATACCGAACTGCTCATTTTTATGGTGGGATTCCTGCTTCTGGGAGTGGAGGTCTTTGTGCTGCCCGGATTCGGTATTGCCGGTATATCGGCCATTATCGTCATTGCCATGGGGCTGGTGCTTTCTTTCCAGGATTTTGTCCTGCCTGATCCGGCCATGCCCTGGGAAGGGCGGCTGATGCTAAAGAACTTCGGCATGGTCATGGGAAGCGCTTTAGGCGCCCTTCTGATGTCCGCCCTTTTGATCCGCTATGTGCTGCCCGGCCTTTCAAGAAGCGGACGTGGACCTTACCTGACTGCTACCCTGCAGGATTCCCATGCGGACTCAAAAGAAGTGCTTGGCGTAACCCCGGGCCAGACCGGCACGGCATTGACGCAGTTACGGCCTTCCGGAAAGATTCGGATCGAGAAAAAAAAGATAGACGCCATCACCCAGGGGGATTTCATTTCCTCGGGCTCGGATGTCAGGGTGGTCAGCGTGGAACAGAACCGGGTGGTTGTTGAAATGATGGAGACCTATAATGGAGAAAAAGGATAAAGAATAAAAATGAGCGAGTATTTGCTGCCGATCGTGTTTCAGATTCTGGGTGCCCTGGTGGTGGTGGCTGAAGTTTTTATCCCTTCCATGGGCATGCTGTCGGCCATTGCCCTGGGGCTGGTGGGCTATTCCCTTTATCTTGCCTATACCGATATTTCCCCCACGGTGTTTTTCGTATTTCTGGGTATCGACATTTTTTTGCTCCCCGTTTTCCTTGTCGCGGGCCTGAAACTGCTGTCCGTTTCCCCCCTTTCCCTGAATAAAAAACTTTCCGCCGAAGACGGGGTGGTCTCCCAGGCTGCTGATATGGCGGCACACCTGGGTAAAAAAGGGCATTCCCTGACGGCACTGAGGCCGTCGGGGACGGCAATGATTGATGGCCGCCGCCTGGATGTGGTGACGGACGGGGATTTTGTTGAAGCAAAGGTGCCGGTGGAAGTGACCGGCGTGACCGGAAATCAGATTATCGTATCGCGAATAGAAGAATGATTAAACATACAAAAATGATTATTGAGGAGAAGTGATTATGGATTTTATGTATATCCTGGCGATTCTTGTGGGCATTCTGGCCCTGGTTGTGGTTTACTTTGCATTTTCATACATCGGCCTCTGGATCCAGGCCCTGGTCTCCGGGGCAAAGGTAGGGCTGTTCAACATCATTTTCATGCGCTTCAGGAAGGTGCCGCCCAAACTTATTGTGACATCCAAGATCATGGCGGTAAAGGCGGGCATTGATATTGCCACGGATAACCTGGAATCCCACTACCTGGCAGGCGGCAACGTCTCCAGGGTCATCCAGGCGTTGATTGCTGCGGATAAGGCCAATATCGAACTTTCCTTCAACCGGACCGCCGCCATCGACCTGGCCGGGCGGGACGTGTTGGAAGCCGTCCAGATGTCCGTGAATCCCAAGGTCATCGAAACCCCCATGGTGGCGGCCATGGCCAAGGACGGCATCCAGCTCAAGGCCATTTCCAGGGTAACCGTACGGGCCAACATCGACCGGCTTGTCGGCGGTGCCGGTGCAGAGACGATTCTGGCAAGGGTCGGGGAGGGCATCGTTACCACCATCGGTTCTGCCACCACCCACAAGGAAGTGCTGGAGAATCCGGACACCATTTCAAAAACCGTCCTGAGCAAAGGGCTGGACGCAGGAACTGCCTATGAGATCCTCTCCATTGATATTGCGGATGTGGATGTGGGCAAAAACATCGGTGCCGAACTGGAAACCGACCGGGCGGAAGCCGATAAAAAGATCGCCCAGGCCAAAGCCGAGGAAAAACGCGCCATGGCCTTTGCCCAGGAACAGGAGATGAAGGCCAGGGTCCAGGAAATGCGGGCCAAAGTGGTGGAGGCCGAGGCCCAGGTCCCCCTGGCCATGGCAGACGCCTTCAGAAGCGGAAATCTCGGGGTCATGGACTACTACAAAATGCAGAATATCTCCGCAGATACCAAGATGCGGGATAAGATCGCCACCCCGGATGCCGGCCCACAACCCGACACCGAAAAATAAACCGGAGGGATCATGGATGTTGACGACCTGATCACCTATTTCTTCCTTTTTCTCTTCTTTGTCCTTCCCTCCATCCTCAAACGGAAGGGCAAAGGGAAAAAGACAGCGAAAAAAGCTGAACAAAAGTTAGAGGCAAAGGCCAAAGCGGTAAAAAAGAAAAATTTTATTTTTTCATACTGTGAATAAATTCTCTAAACAAGTTCAAAATATAATTAACTTGTTGGGTAACAAGATAGCATTGGTAGCCTATTCTTTAACAAAACATGCTGGGAGAAAAACTCTAAATTCTAGAGATATACAAACATCTACTAGACTTGTATTACAAGGAGCTTTAGCAAAACATGCTGTTAGTGAAGGTACAAAAGCGATTTACAAATATTCATCTGCAGGAAGAGGACCTACTTTAGCCGCAAAGGCTGGATTAGTATTTCCTCCAGCTCGGGCTAACAGATTTTTAAAAGAATATAAAGTTAATCTTGGCGATGGTGCTAAAGTATATTTAGCAGGTGTCTTGGAATATATTGTGGCTGAGATTTTAGAAGTATCTGGAAATGCTACTAGAGATAATAGGAGAAGCACTATTATTCCTAAATATTTAATGTTAGCTATAGCATATGATGAAGAGTTAAGTGAATTATGTTTAAGAATTGGATTTGATACATCATTGGGTGGCGTAATATCTTACATACCAAGAGTTTATATGAGTAAAAAGAAAAAGTCACGTAAACCAAAAAAGAAAAAGTCACGTAAACCAAAAAAGAAAAAGTCACGTAAACCAACAAAGAAACAGTCACGTAAACCAACAAAGAAAAAGTCACGTAAACCAACAAAGAAAAAGTCACGTAAATGAATGAAGAAAT
>CAJWHT010000260.1 GCA_913041495.1 uncultured Desulfobacteraceae bacterium
TTTTTCAGAGAAGTGTTCCCCGGCTGCGGCAGGGTCCCGGCCGGGGGCACCACAGAAAATATAATGTCCTGCTTTAAATCGAACGTGTTCTGACGTATAATGCCCGGGTCTTTTTGTACCGCTCTTTTAAGGCTCTTTTTTTGGTGCGGGGGGTGGATCGGATGGGATCACACGGACTCTAAATCCGTGCAGCCGGGTGCGACTCCCGGACTCCTCGCCATTTTTATGTCTCCCACAGGGCAGGCGCTGACGCAAAGCCCGCAGCCCACACAGAGATCCGGGGCAAATTGAAGGGAGCCCTCTTCCAGCCGCCTTGCCCCGAACATACAGCGATCCGTACAAGCGCCGCAACCCGTGCAGCCTTCAGGGGCGCCGGTGGCGAGATAGTCCGCTTTTTTCAGGATATAGTCCTTCCCGTATTTGAGCACCAGTTGAAGATCGTGGCAGCAGCAGGTACAGCAGGCGCAGAAGGCAAAGACTTCGTGATCCGGCATGTGCAGGGTCATGTGAACCAGTCCGGCCTGCTCTGCGGTTTTGAGCGCTTCTTTTGCCCGGTCAAAACTGATTTTTTCCGCCTTGCCCTGGGCGATCCATTTTTCACCGCTTTCGTTGAGAATCAGGCACACATGGCGGGGCTTGTCGCAGTTGTCGTACCGGGTCCGGCAGAGGCACCGGGCCAGGGCGATTAATTTTGTATTTTCCAGAATCTTTTCCGCCTGCTGGGAGGGCAGCACCTGTTTTACGGCAGTGAGAGATTCCCCCACAGGGATCACTTTTGAAGAAAAGGAGATTGTTTTTTTCGCCAGCCATTTGTCATACCTGGTGATGTATTTATTCAAAAAATCATCCATTATCTTCCTCCCTGTTGTGAAAAAATGTCCTGCCTCATCCTGAGAGTTTTTCCCGGATCAGGTCCATTATCCCTTGGTCCACGGTAAAGCTTACCCTTAAAAACTTTTGGTCCGGCCTGGCCATCTTCGCCACCCGGTGGAAGATGAATTCCGTTACAAAAATTACGTCACACTCCCGTATCAGGGTTTTGAGCTGTTCCGAGTCGTCATAGCCTGCCAGAATACGCTGCAGCCCCTTATTCCCTGTGAAATACGTGCTGTTGTATAGGGTGTGGGTGCTGCGTTGGTTGGCGCAGACAAAACCTGTTTTTGTATTTTTTTTCAGGCTGAGAAATGAATTGATCACCTTGGCGTCCACCTGGAGAAGTACCGCCACAACCTCGGTTCCCAACTCCGGTACGGCGGCATCCAGTTCCTCAAGGTGGTTGAAGCCGCAGACCACAAGATCTGCATCCTCCAGTATCGCCAATGCCTGGTCGTTTACCTGTTCGAGTTCCTGGATCAGGACTCCCGTGGCACGGACCCCGGTCCGTTCTGAAATAAGGCCGCACAGGTGGCTGACCACCTCGTCGTTGCAGTCCACAACAGCCACCTGTTTTCCGGAATAATCCGGTGCCATGGTGAGCAGGCGGTTTAAAAAATGTTCTGAAATTTCGTCCGGGTTGAACCCCGTTGCCAAGGCTTTTTGGAGGGCATCATCAAAAATTTTATTTAATGCCGCTTTGGGCTTATGATCGATGTCTTTTCTAATGAAGGTGCCGGAGCCGGGTATGATTTCAAGGATGCCCTCGGAGGAAAGTTCCTTGTAGGCATGGGTGACGGTATTCCGGTTTATATTGATCAGAGCGGCCATGTCTCTGGCCGAAGGCAGTGCATTGCCCGGTGTCAACTGCCCGCCCTCAATCAAAAGACGTATCTGGCGTTTAAGCTGCTCCCGGATACTTAAGGGAGATTCCTTTTGAATATGAATATCTATAGCCATAGTGTCATATTGTTATATGACACTATGCTGAAAGTCAAGGGGCAGGTTTGCGGCCGGCAATCACCGCAGCCGAGCCAAGAGAACCCATCCTCTTCGATCAGGGGGTGTCCCTGGCGGACAGGAGTTCCGGACGGTTTATTGTTTTCTCTTCAGGGCACAGATAGCCTGCGGGACTGCTGAAGGCGGGATTGTCTTTGACTGGGTGGTGAGGCGAGGCCAGATGCACGGCGGCTATTTATAGATTTCCTTGCGCAGGCCGTGTTTTTTCATGAGTTTGTGAAGCTGCCGGGTGGTTATTCCGGCTGCGGCAGCCGTGGCATTGATCTTTCCTCGGCATTTTTTAAGGAGCAGATCAAGATAGATCTGTTCCACCCTGTCCATTTCCTGTTTCCGTACCTGGGACAGGGTCTGATTGGCATGGATGGTTCCGGAAACGGTTTCCGGCTGTGAGGTGAACAGTTCAACGGGAAAGTTTTCCGGTCTGAGTACCGGGGTCTTTTCCAATATGTAGGCCCGTTCCAGGACGTTTTCCAGCTCCCTGATATTGCCGGGCCAAGAATAGCTCAAAAACGCCTCCAGCACCTGGGGGTGAACGTCTGAAATACTTTTTGAGTGGAAGGTGTTTAGTTTGGCCAGGAAAAGTTCCACCAACTGGGGAATATCCTCTTTGCGTTCTTTGAGGGAAGGCAGTTCGATGGGAAATACGTTAAGGCGGTAATACAGGTCGGAGCGGAATGTTTTTTCCTGGCAAAGCTGTTTGAGATCTATATTGGTGGCGGAGATGATGCGGACATCCGCCTGAATGGCATCATGGCCGCCCACCCTGTGGAAACTGCCGTTCTGGAGTACCTGGAGCAGCTTGATCTGGGCGGAGGGGGTGATGGTGCCGATTTCATCCAGAAAAATGGTCCCGTTTTTGGCAATTTCAAATTTTCCCAGCTTCCGTCTGATGGCACCGGTAAATGACCCTTTTTCATGGCCGAACATTTCGCTTTCCACCAGGGTGTCCGGAATCGCCCCGCAATGCACTTCAATGAATTGCTCGTCTTTTCTCAAGGAGAGTTTGTGGAGCAGACGGGCGGTGAAGCCTTTTCCGGTCCCGGTCTCCCCGGTTAGAAGCACCGTGCTTTTGGTGGAGGCCACGGCGCGGATCTTTTCAAACACGGCGTCCATGGTGGGGCTTTTGGTCTGGAGCAGATCAAATTCATCTTCCTGCCATACCTGCTCTCTTAGATAGTCCAGTTCGGATTCCGCCCGGGTCTGTTCGATCAGATTGTTGATCACCAGGTGGATTTCTTCGGAAACCAGGGGGTAAGTGAGGTAGGCATCCGCCCCCTCGTTGACGATTTTAACCGCTTCTGTCAATTGGTCCGGCGGGGCCAGGACGATAATACTGATGTTTGGACACACCAGGCCGATCGTCTGAAATACCGCCTTGTAACTGCTGCCGGCCGCAGCCTGGCGCAAGGTATCAATGTCGGCAAAGACAAATTCATGCCGGCTGTCCCTGAGAATCTGCAGGGCATCGGTCAGCAGAAGGCTTGAATCAACATTGTAGACCTGGGCCAGGTGGTCTCGAATCGCCCCGAGATCCTTGGCTTCTTTTAAGATGAAGTGAAGTTTTTTCACGGGGGCCGGCCTTTTTTGCACATTTTCAGTGATGCTGTTATCAATGTCTGCCAATACGTCGAAATGAGAATTTTAAGTTCTCTTTTTCGTTTTCACTGTATGCTTTCGCGGCGGAAAAGGCAAGCTTAATGGGAAAGGGCCTCCTGCCGCTCCTCTTGCTCTTTGCAATCAATACATTTGGTGGTTACGGGCCGGGCTTCCAGGCGCTTTAAGGATATATCCTCTCCGCAAAGATCGCATTCCCCGTAGGTCCCGGTCTCAATCCGGTCCAGGGCAAGGCGCAGTTTTTTAATCAGCCGGCTTTCGCGGGTTCTGATTCTAAGCCGCATGGCCCGGTCAGCCTGTACCGTGGCTTTATCCAGGTATTCGATGGCCTGGTGATCTTCCGAGGCCAGCTCATACCGGCTGATACTGGCCTGTGCCAAAAGTCGGTCCAGCTCTTCCATCAAAATCGTCCTGAATTTTTCAACCTGAAGCGGATCCATTGCCATATCCTTTTAGATGTGAACGGTATTTTAGGGCCTGACAATTCTGGTATTTGCCGTTTGTTGTGGAATGTAGCAAAATTTATACCCTGAACGGCCGGCACCTTTATGTTCACAGGGCTCTGCCCCCGGGCGGGGTTCCGGAACATGTGTGGGCCGGCAGATGCCAACAGGGCCTGGAAGTTCCTGTTTTTAGACCGCAGGTTGCAAGGGGCTGTGCCATGGCATGAAAGGTGCTAATCAAATTCCCGGAACAGGCGGCATGTCCGCCGGTACGCATAGAGAACCGCCGTGATGAGCAGAATGAGAAGAGGATGGCACCATGGGGAAGTATGATCCTGAGCAGGCCGGAAACGGACGCAGAAGAAAAGTAAAGAATCCCAGATTCAGAGACCAATACGATGAAAACTTCAGTGATGAAGATTTGGCGGATATGTTCTCAAGAAAGAAAAAAGGTAATAAATCCAAACGCCGCCGCAGTCAAACCGAAGACTGGGAAGATGCGAATTAAGGCCGGCATATTCGATTTGTCGGGTAATTACCAGGGGGAAAAGGGGGAGAATCCGTACATCGCCCTGGCGCGGTCACACTGGTGGTTGCCCTGCCCGCCTTCCCAGGCAATACCGAATTTTCGGCAGGTGGAAGGCCGGTTTTTATAGATCCGGCAACTTACCTTGACCCCAACACGGCCTTCCAGGGCTTCACATCTGGGATGGCTGCCCAGGGTGCCGCGCATAATTCTTTGCCCGGGTTTTCGCATTTCGGTCAAATCTGCCGGCACGGCCCCGCCGGGGAAGGTATCAATTTCATCTTCAGCAAAAGAGACGCAGAATACTGCACAACAGGCACCGCAGGTCAGACAGGGGTTCCTTTTCATAACTTGCCGCCATCCTTTTAAAAGATTTTTTTCAGGCCGTCCAAACCAAATAGGTGAGCATAAAATATGCCACCGGGGTGGTGGCGGACCCAGCGGGCGCAATGACGCTGGAAACGGCCATTTTTGACAGATTTAAAACGGAACTGAAAATTCCTTAATATCAAAAATAGGAACTAAAGATTCCTTTTTCTTTTCTGTTCAAGGGGAAAAATATAGCGGTGTTATTTCTGCATATTCGAAAAACATCATCATTTCAAATTGTTATGTGGTTTTGGGCTGGGGCGGCACTGGCACTCATTCTGCAATACCCACCCCCTTCAGTATGAGGCCGGCCCCGGTCCGGCCGGCATTTTTTAATTAGCAGAAGGAGAAAACAGAAATATGGCGTCCGCTGAAACAAACCGGTATATCCGCCGGATACGCAGGGAGTTCCCCGGTGTGTATGATGATATGGCGTGGTTGTCGCCCGGTGCTGCGGCAGAGGCGGAAAAGGAACGGGGGAAACTGCTCGCCGATATTTTTAACCGTCCCGACTCCCCGGCCGGGTGGCGGTTTTCCGATACCAAATTGTTTACACATGCTATTTCTCCGGGGTGTGCCCTCTGTGGTGAGGGGAAGTGGGCCTGTCTGTTTATTAACGGTATCTGTAATGCCAACTGCTTTTATTGTCCGTCTGCCCAGAATGACAAGGGACCACCCATTACCAGTTCCGTGGAATTTGACACGGCCCGTGATTTCGCAGCTTATGTGAACCGGTTCGGTATCGGCGGGGTGGGGTTCAGCGGAGGAGAGCCGCTATTAAACTATGACCGGGTCACAGACTATCTGTCCACCCTGGTGACACAGGCGGAGCGTCCGGTTCATACCTGGATGTATACCAACGGCATCCTGGTTACCGGGGATAAACTCAAAGGACTTAGGGACTGCGGTCTCAATGAGATCCGGTTTGATCTTTCCGCCCGTGATTATAAATTGGACAGCCTGAAAAAAGCAGTGGGCATCATACCGGTGGTCACCGTTGAAATCCCGGCCATTCCTGAAGATCTGGAGAAAACCAAGCCTATGCTGCAAGAACTTCATGAAGCCGGGGTGAATTTTTTGAATCTGCATCAGATCAGGTGCACCCCGTTTAATGCCCCCAAACTCAT
Organism: uncultured Desulfobacteraceae bacterium; assembly: GCA_913041495.1. Taxonomy (GTDB): domain Bacteria; phylum Desulfobacterota; class Desulfobacteria; order Desulfobacterales; family Desulfobacteraceae; genus Desulfobacter. Next base: position 5,973 of record CAJWHT010000260.1, read on the forward strand.
CCGCCGGGGATACCGGTTCATCCGGGGGCCCGGAGTGGCGGTGCTGGACACTGAAATGGCTGCCCTGACCCTGATCCGGCATGCCCTGGACCGGAACATTCCCCTGCCCATCAATTATTGTTCTTTTACCTTCCGGAATCAGTTCCAGTCCGCCGCAGCCCGGCGGCGCAATGCCCAACTGGTGAAAAAGAACTGGGAAGACGTAACGCAGACCGGATATATCCGTTCTATGAGCCTATCGGGAGAGCCGAACCGCATAGCGGCCATACGCCCGTTTTTTGACGCCCGGGGCGAGCAGGGCACGGACTGGCAAGTATCGATGAAAAAGCCGGAGATTTTTTTCCCGGCCAGGCTGTGGCCCTTGGAGCAGCGGGTTGAGGGACTCAAACTGAAGCTCACCTACAGTGCTTCTGCCCTCCGATCAAAGGCCTCCCGCATCTATCCCTTTGAGGACATTTCTTTGACTGAAGACAAGACCGTGGTCATTGAAAGAGACAACCGCCATCCCGGAATTTTGCTGGAAGGAGATGCCGTCACGGCCTTTGCACAGGGCTTTTTGACGCGGGAAAATCCGGTATCCGGCTGTCCGGTGCGCCTTTCCGGAAGATTGGAAGATGAAATCAGTCGTTTTGAACGGTTTCCCCGGGGCCTGGCACCCTATCTGTAATCCTGGCATGCCTTTAAAAAAAAGCCACCC
>CAJWHT010000261.1 GCA_913041495.1 uncultured Desulfobacteraceae bacterium
CCGGTCAAAGAGTTCTCGAACCGTTGGAATGTCATTCACCAGACCGACACCCTGGCCGCAGGCAATGATGCCTTCCCTGATATCCCCATTCTCATACATGGATTTGGCCTTGAGGCCGGATACCACGTCCAGGATCCGATTGAAATCAGCCCCTTGGGCCTCCAGTTCCAGGCAGCGCTCAGCCGCGGGATTGGCCAGCACCCGGTGGGTGGCATTGATGGAGCGCATGACCAGGCGGGTGTCGATTTCGGTTGTGGAAAGAAGGACCTGCTTAATATCGTCGTGGATAGGGCATTCCCGGGTGGCCAAAAGACGGGTGCCCATGATGACCCCGCAGGCCCCCAGACAGAGGGCGGCCGAGACACCTCTGCCGTCGGAAATCCCCCCGCCGCCGATCACGGGGATGGCCACCGCATCCCTCACCACCGGGATAAGTACCATGGTGGCGATATCGTAGTTGCCGGTGGCCCCGCCGTTCTCATACCCCACCACCGTCACAAAATCCGCACCAAGCCTTTCCACCTTCCGGGCGTACCGGGGTCCCACACATTTGTGGAGCCATGTCATGCCGACGTCTTTGAAGCGTTTGCTCAGTTCCACCGGGGCGGCGTGGCCGGAAGTTTCCACCAGCATCACCCCTTTATCGATCATGATGTCAAGATAGAGATCGTTGTCCACCGGCCGGATGGCCGGAAAAAGGCTGAGGTTCACGGCAAAGGGCTTGTGGGTAATCGCCAGGGTCTGATCCAGGGCGGCACTGAATTCCTCAGGGGTTTTATAAATGGTGGACGCCAGGATGCCCAGCCCTCCGGCATTGGACACGGCAGCCACATATTCAGGTGTGGAGATGGACATCATGGCACCGCCGATCAACGGATATGCGATACCCAGCCGGCGGGTCAGTTCGGTTTGAATCATTCTCTTTATCCTCATTTCAAAAAAAAAATTTCCGACTCTGGCGAAAAGCAGACAATCCAGATAAATTGAATTAAATTCAATTTTATAATCACCCTCAATATTATAAAACAACTCAACATGTCAAGGCACCTATCCACTGCTGTCATGATTTATGCACTTGCCTAAGGGGTAAGAAGCAGGTAAATATTCAATATCAAAACAACCGCCTCTAAAGATATAAAAGGACAGATCCTTGCAAAGCGTCTCTTCTGAATTCACCGTATTCACCAGGATAATATCTTTCTTGCTGGTACCCTTCTGGGTGCTCTTTTTCTGGTTTGCCCTCTTTATCCCCCATGCGTCAGCACAGATCTACAAATATAAAAACGAAGACGGGGTCTGGATTTTTACGGACACCCCCCGGGAACTGCCCGATGCAGGTGTTGATATCGTGGACAGTATCGGCACCCATCCCTCCCCGGGCTATGGTGTCAATTTAGAGGAGCAACTGGCCGGCACCTTAAAACCGGCAAATAAAATAGAACGGGCCGCACTCTGTGTCATGAAGATCAAAAGTCCCCTGGGCCATGGTACCGGCTTTTTCGTCACCGGTACGGGTTACATTGCCACCAACAAACATGTGCTGCAACTGACCGCCCGGGAAAAGACAAAACGCGAAACCGTCCGGTCCGAAGCGGAGGACCAGATAAAAACCGCAAAAAACAATCTGGCCCTTGAGCAGGAGAAACTGTCGGTATTCAAAAAACAACTGGATGAATACGCCAGAAAAATATCCTCCCTGGATACCAGGCGGGACAGGGAAATTGCCCGGGAAAACTATGCCGTTGAATTAAAGCGATATCAGTCCTGGCATACGGATTTTCAAAAACGGAATAAGGAATTTAAAACCAAAGTATCGGCCTACAGGGATCAGGTCCGGCAGCAAGATTATAACGCAAGCCGCTCCGCAATAAAGGAAAATTTCACCATCCGCCTTGCCGACAACTCAACCTTGTCCGCCAGGCTTGTCTACGTCAGCCCCCGTCTCGATCTTGCCCTGCTGAAGCTGGACGGCTATACCACTCCGTATCTTCGGCCCGCTGACAGGGCAGCTATTACCCAGGGCCGGCAGGTCTATGCCATCGGCAATCCCATCACCTTGAAAAATTCCGTCAGCAAGGGGATCATATCCGGCCGGCAGGGGGTGTTTATTAAAACGGATGCAAAAATTTACCCCGGAAACAGCGGCGGCCCGTTGATAACCCCTGAAGGAAAGGTCCTGGGTATAAACACCTTCAAAGAGCTGACCCATAAATTCGAAGGGCTGGGTTTCGCCATATCCATGGATACTGTGATGGGTGAGTTGGGGTCTTACCTAGCCCAATAACCCGTTTCCTTACCCCAATCCTTTTTAGGATGAATAATTGGATTCAACAATATAATGGGTTACAATTAACGGACAGGCCCGGGTTTCCACACGCAACAATTTATAATCGGGAATACGGTGTTGAAACGATTCCTTCTCATCTGTGTTTTGATAGGCCTCACCCTCCAGGCACATGCACGGGACACCGTGTCGGTCAAGGTCGGAGGCTATGCTCCCCCCTATGTGATCAAAGAGGCGTATCAGGGGATTGAACTGGATATATTAAGGCAGGCATGGTTGACGATGTCTATTATTCCGATGAGGTCCTGACTTTCCAGAATTGTGCCATTGCCCCCCCACCCTGATCTTGAAAACCCCTTGACGGCAAAGGTCCCCCTGCCGTATTCATCACAGACAGGCACTTTAAAACCGGAGGAAAAATGCCATCTGCAGACCTGATCATCACCGCACCCCATATGTACACCATGGCCGGCAAGGGCCTCGGTTATCTGGCAGACCAGGCAATGGCCGTGACTGACGGAAAAATTCGTGACCTGGGCCCTGCCGGGGATATCGAGAATCGATTCACCCCAAAAAGAAAGATCAATGCCCCCCACCACCTGCTGCTGCCCGGATTCATTGACGCCCACATGCACATGGTGGATGCGCTGATGCGTGGACTGGCCCAGGATACCCGAAACTGGATGATGCACGGCATAGGCCCTTTCCAGATGGGGATGGATGAGACCGGGGATCTGCTTGGGGTAAAGCTTGCCGTGGCCGAGGGGATCGCTGCCGGCACCACCTGCTTCGGGGAATTCAGCGATTACAACCCGGAGATCATGGCATTTCTGGACCGTTCAGGGGTTCGCAGCCCCGTAACCATACGCATCCGGGAGGCAGAAGAGAAGATTTACGGCCCGGGCGAACTCTACGAATTTAATCCGGAAAAAGGCAGCAGAAGCCTTTCCGCCTGCCTTGACGCCTTTGACCGCTGGCATGGCAGGGGGGACGGCAGGATATCCGTATTTTTCGGTCCCCAGGGCCCGGACTTTGTCAGCCGCGATATGCTCAGAAAAGTCCAAAGGCTTGCAAAAGAGCGGCACACCCGGATTCATATGCACGTCCAGCAGGGCGACCGAGAGACCGAACAGACCATGAAGCGATACGGGAAACGCCCCATTGCATTTCTGGATGAGCTGGGCGTCCTGGACAAAGACCTTCTGGCCGTCCACCTCACCGATGCCCGGGAGGATGAGGCGGCACTAGTGGCGGCACGCGGGGCATCGATGATCCTGTGTTCCGGTTCCATCGGCATCATTGACGGGATTGTTCCGCCGGCCAGGGCGTTTCTTGAGGCCGGCGGTACTGTCGCCCTGGGCTCGGACCAGGCGCCGGGCAACAACAGCCACAATATGTTCAACGAGATGAAGCTGACGGCGTTGTTCAATAAAATCCGCTATGAAGATCCGGAAGTCATGCCGGCCTGGCAGGTGTTGAAGATGGCCACCATAGACGGTGCCAGGGCCCTGGGGCTTGACAACCGCATCGGCAGCCTTGAACCGGGCAAACAGGCGGATTTTATAGTCGTGGACCTCACCCGGCCATCCATGGCACCGGTGATCACGGCCCCCATGCGGAACCTGGTGCCCAACCTGGTATACAGCGCCAGGGGACATGAGGTGTCCCTGGTGTGTGTCAACGGTAACATCCTGTATGAAAACGGGGAATATACCACATTCGATCTGCCACAAATCCTGGGGGCATCGGAAAGGTATGCGAGTGACCTCGGTATCCGGGGTGCGGAACGCTTCCGGGATATCAACGGATGTAACGCAGATATGATGCGAAAAGGCCTTCTTTAAGGATATCCGAACGACTCACCCTCATCCGGTGCAACGGCCCTGTACCCGACCCCCACCCTGGGAACGGACATCCACGGATCCACGGCTTCACGCCACGACCTGTAGGAGTCAGCCTTTCTGTGTATTTCGATATCTGCCTGGGATTTATAGGCCTCGTAGAAAAGAAACAAGGTGGGATCGTCAAGGGATTGAAGGAAATCAAACCGCAGGTTTCCCTCCTCTTTGACGGTATCGGCCTGGTGAATTTTGCTGGCTTCGATAAAGTCGTTTACAAAGGTCTTTTTTACACGGACTGTGACCGCAGATATTTTCATCTATCCTCCTGAAAAAATACGAAATCAGATACGCATGATTCTGGAAACTGTGAGTTATGATGGCCTTATAATGACCCAGAATCCCCTGCCGGTCAAGACTATAAAACCCAGGATTGCTATCTGACGCGGATTTTTCTACACTTTACTTTTTGATTTCATTCGTATTTTAATCGTTGAACGTTGAGATGAAAACGATTTGTAAAAAAAACGACAAACGGTAAGGACCCCCATGAAAATAGACCGGCTTCTGGCCATAACCATTCTGCTTTTGAACCGTCGGCGGATGACGGCAAAAAACCTGGCAGACCATTTTGAGGTGTCTGTGAGAACCGTCTACAGGGATGTGGAAACCCTGAACCGGTCAGGTATTCCCGTAATCACCTATCAGGGCCATGGCGGCGGTTTATGCATCCCCGACCACTACAAGCTGAGCCGGCAGCTTTTGACCTTCTCCGATATGGTATCCATCCTCACCACCCTCAAAGGGGTGAACCAGACCCTGGACAACCCGGATATCTCACGGGCCATCGAAAAAATCACCAGTCTGATCCCCGATGAAAAAGAAGACCTTTTCAAACAGCGGGAAGACAGCTTTATTGTGGATCTTGAACCCTGGGGCGGTTCGGGCAGGGGGCGGGATATCATGGCAACGGTTCACGAAGGGGTCACCCGGTCCAGACTGCTCTCCTTCTCCTACACCAAACCCGGCGCAGCACCCGAACAGCGGATCGCGGAACCCCACACCCTGGCATTCAAAGGATGGGCATGGTATCTTCTGGCCTTCTGCAGAACCCGGTCGGACTTCAGAATTTTCAAGCTGAGACGGATGGGGGACATCCGTCTTTTAACCGAGCACTTTGTCCGCAAGGAAGTATCCCCCTCAGACCATTTCGGACCGGCCTACGACAGATCTGAAAAACTTTCTTTCACCCTGCGCATCAATGAAAAAGTCCATGGGCAGATGTCAGAGTACGTGACACCCGGGGACATGATTTGCGAGCCCGGGTCTCAGGACGGTAAACGGTGGCAGGTTACCATGGCCCTTCCGGAAAACGAGTGGCTATACGGCTTTCTTCTCAGCCTCGGTCCCGACGCCCAGGTCATCTCGCCACCCCATCTGCGGGAAACCCTTGCAAAAAAAATAGACCGGATGAAAAAAAATTATTCAAACCTGACATAGGGGTGTCACAGGCAGGGGATATAGTTCCTTCATCGGGGGCAAAACAGATTCCCCATAACCCGTCACCCGGAGGAAATGAAGATGGAACACGTTACACTGGAAGAACTTAGCGTTGCCGGACTGAAAATACGAACCACCAACAACGCGGAGATGAATCCTGAAACCGCAGGTATCGGACGCCTCTGGCAGTCCGTTACCAGGATCATGGAAACGTCCGGAAAAATGCCTGATAAAGTCTTTGGCGTCTACCACAACTATGAATCAGACGATCAGGGGGCCTACGATCTGCTGGCCGGCACCGCGCCGCCCTTCCCGGGAACATCAGGAGAAGCAGAAGAAGTAGCTATTCCCGGCGGTACCTATGTCCGTTTTACCCGGTCAGGCCCGCCCATGGAAACCGCCATGGCAGCCTGGCAGGAAGCCTGGGACTTTTTCCGGCAGCAAGGCGCACCGAAAAGGTTGTACCTGTGCGATATTGAAGTATACTCCGGAAGGGACACACTGGATCTTTACATCGGTATTCAAGGAGATAAATGATGACAGATACAAAACAGGAACTGGTATCCCCCTGCGGCCTATACTGCGGTGCATGCCACAGGTTCAAAAAAGGAAAATGCCCGGGATGCCCTGAAAATGACCGGGCCACCTGGTGTAAAATCAGAGATTGTGTCAAGGCACACAACTACCGCACCTGTGCGGACTGTACCCAGGTGGACGATGTCAACCAGTGTAAAAAATTCAACACACTGTTCTCCAAATTCTTCTACCTGGTGTTCAGGTCGGACAGAAAGGCCTCCCTGGCCAGAATCTCACAAATCGGCGTCCCTGCCTATGCAAAGGAAATGGCAGAACAGCCCAAATGTGGTTTTGAACTGTGTCCTGCTAATCCTCCAAAATAGACTGTATATTCGTTCATACCTTTATGACCATCTATTATTTTCATATTAGTAGGTTCACCTACAATACAAATTCCATCTTTTATATTTCTTTTTTTTAACTCCTCAATAAGTATAG
>CAJWHT010000262.1 GCA_913041495.1 uncultured Desulfobacteraceae bacterium
CTGTAACCATGGCTGGCTTTGCATCATTGATTGGCGAAAAGTCTGCCTGGTTCGAGTATTGCTATCTTCTGCGAACTGCAGGAACGAAAATCTATGATATTGAAGCAGCCCGATTTGATGAAATCCAGAAGCTTGTCTTTCAACTCGGGCCGTTCAAGGGCATAGGCCAGGTTGGCCATCTGAAAACCAGCCTTGTCCCCGCAGTCGAACCGGGTTCCTTCAAACTTGTATCCGAAAATGGGCTGTTCCTTGAGCAGGGCACGCATGGCGTCCGTGAGCTGGATTTCTCCGCCGGCCCCTTTTTGTTTTTTCCCCAGATGATCCCAGATTTTCGGAGTGAGGATGTACCGGCCCACGATGGCCAGGTTGGACGGTGCCTCTTCCGGGGCGGGTTTTTCGATCATATCGTTGACCCGGACGATTTTGTCTTCCAGGGGGCCTGCATCTAAAATACCGTACTTGTCCGTCTGGGACTTGTCCACTTCCATGACCGCGGCAATGGAGGCGCGGAACCTATCAAATTGCTCCACCATTTCGCTGAGAACGGGTTTGCCTTCGGTTTTGATCATATCGTCGGCCAGAAGGACGGCAAAGGGTTCATCCCCCACAATATCCCTGGCGCACCAGATGGCATGGCCCAGGCCCCGCGGCTGGTGCTGGCGGGTATAGACGATGGTGCCGGTTCTGGGAACCAGTTCCTGGATCTGTTTGAGCAACTCAGTTTTTCCTTTGGCCTCAAGATTTGACTCAATTTCAACGCTCCGGTCGAAATGGTCTTCAAGGGCCTTTTTCCCCCTGCCGGTGACAAATATAATCTGTTCAATGCCTGCGGCAAAGGCCTCCTCCACCGCATACTGGATAATGGGCTTGTCCACGACGGGTAGCATTTCCTTGGCCATGGCCTTGGTGGCGGGGATGAACCGGGTACCCAGACCCGCGACAGGGAATACCGCTTTTTTGACTTTCATTTAATCTCCTTTGATGAGTGGGACGAATTTACAGGATTAAATTTTAATCCATTTACTTAAGAATAAATTGCGATGATGTCAAATCCTTAAATAAAAAGACCCAAAGTCCCCGAAACCCAACAGGGACGGGGGTGTTAACCTATCCGGTTGACATTATTAAATTTTTTAAGTATAGTCCACACCTTTGATTGATGTGTTATAAGATGATGAGGATAATTTATGACCGACGATATAAAGGCCGCTTCCGGCAATGCTGAAATCCCCCCCGAGCAGATGAGCATGAACAGCAGGTTCAAGTTCAAATGCCATAAAGGCGTCTCCTGCTTCACCGACTGCTGCCGGGGCATTGACATCATGCTCACCCCCTACGATATCCTGACCATGCGCAAAAAACTGGACATGAGTTCGGAAAAATTCCTGGCCATATTCACCACCCCCCAGATCCTTGAAAAGGCGGATATGCCCGTGGTCACCCTGAAACTTCTCGATGACGACCGCAACTCCTGCCCCTTTGTGGAAGATGAGGACGGCTGCGTTATTTATGAAGACCGTCCCTCCACCTGCCGGTATTACCCCATCGGCGTGGGCTCCCTTTCCTACTCCGGTGAGCAGGGGGAAAAAGATGAGTTTTTCTTCAGCGTCAAAGAATCCCACTGCAAGGGTTTTGAAGAAGACCAGGAGTGGACGGTGGCCGACTGGAGAGAAGACCAGGGTATCGACCTGAGAGACGAAGTCAATGAAGGCTGGATGGATCTCATGGTCCGGAAAAAGTCCCTGCCCGCCAGCATGAAGCTCTCCGAGCAGGCCAAGCAGATGTTCTTCACCGCCTGTTACAACATTGACAAGTTCAAAACCTTTGTCTTTGAATCCTCTTTTCTGGAACGGTATGATATCCCCGAAGCCACGTTGAAAGAACTCAAAGAGGATGACGTCAAACTCCTGCAGTTCGGTTTTGAATGGCTGAAGGTCACCTTCTTCCAGGCGGAAACCGATATGTTTAAGGTGAAACCGGGAAAATAATCCGGAACATTTTTTTCGGTATCACGTTATACGAATAATATGCTGTACGATTGATATAAGGGCTGCGGAGAGGTTCCGCAGCCCTTATTGGTTTGTCCGGGGTGTTACACCTCTGTGTTTGCAGTTGTGTCACATGTTGCAGTTGGCGGTAAACGCCCGCAGCCGCCCGGATACCCCATAATAAAGGCATTTGCGAAGCCTATGTATCTGGCATGGATATTGAAAATTCCAGTCCTTTGAGCGTTACCGTCAGCCGAAGGGTGGATCGGATGGGATCACACGGACTCTAAATCCGTGCAGCCGGGTGCAACTCCCGGACTCTTCGCCAAAATACTAAAGCCCAAAGGAACTGGCAGCCTGATTGCCATTGTAAAAAAGTCCCCCGGACGACAAGATCATGACCACCATCAGAACCGCCGACATGTTGCATTCCCTTTTGCACCGCCTCCGGGACGGTGCGCCGGGGGACCCTGTTTCCAGGGAGGAAATTGAATTTCTACTGAACCTGACGGCACCGCAAGACCTGGATATCCTTTTCAGGGCCGCCGCCGGGACACGGGCACAGTACTTCGGCAATCAGATTTTCCTCTACGGCTTCCTTTACTTTTCCACCTTCTGCCGGAACAACTGCCGGTTCTGCCAGTACCGCCGTGCCAACACAGGTTTGCCCCGGTACCGGAAAACCCCGGAAGAGATCATTGATGCGGCAGAACGCATGGCCGGCAGCGGGGTTCATCTCATCGACCTGACCATGGGAGAAGATCCGGCCTGGCATGAAAACGGAGAGGCAGGATTCAAGCGGCTGGCAGAATTGGTGGAAGAGGTGCACAAGCGCACCGGCCTGCCGGTGATGGTGTCCCCGGGTGTGCTGCCGGAAGTCGTCCTGGAAAGACTTGCCGCATCCGGCGTCCACTGGTACGCCTGCTACCAGGAAACCCATACCCCGGCTCTTTATACGGATCTTCGCCAAGGGCAGGATTTCGACACAAGAATCGCACGGAAACACCAGGCGCGATCCGCAGGGATTCTGGTGGAAGAGGGGATCCTGACAGGTGTGGGGGAGACCACTGCAGATATTGCCGGCTCCATCCTCTGGATGCGGGATTTCGGCGTAGACCAGGCCCGTGTCATGACCTTTGTCCCCCAGCCCGGCACCCCCATGGCCGGTCTCCCTGGCCGTGATAACCTGCGGGAGCTTGTCACCATCGCCGTGATGCGGCTGGTGCTCCGGGACTGCCTGATCCCCGCCTCCCTGGATGTGGACGGCCTGGACGGCCTGCCGGCACGTCTTTCCGCCGGGGCCAATGTCGTTACCTCCATTGTTCCTCCGGAACAGGGACTGGCCGGCGTTGCCAACCGGTCTCTGGATATTGAAGAGTCCCGGCGGAGCCTGGATACCATCCTGCCCGTCATCAAGGGCTGCGGCCTGGAAGCCGCATCCGCGGATGACTATCTTGCCTGGGCCGACCGGCGCAGAAAATCCCACTTCCTCAAATAACCAAACGCCCAATTAAACCCCGAAGACCACGAAGGATAACATCTTCGTGTCCTTTGTGCGCTTCTTGGTTTCATCCTATTCAAATTGGCCTTACACTTCTGCTTTTACACTGGTGTAATCCGTTGCAGTTTTTTCGATGGTATCTTTTCTTGTAACCACCCAAAACATAAGGCTTATCTGCGTTTCGTTCGTTGCCCGGGCACTGGCACGGAAGTTGATTTAACCCCTTTGTACACCTTTACGAAAGCGGATGATTGAATCCGAATACGTTTAACCTGCAACAAAGGAGAAAAAATGGAATCAACCATGGCAAATGCGGCCACCCGGGAAGAAACACTCAAGGGTAACGGCCGGGAAAACGGTATTGAAAAACTCCTCGGGGTGTATGATGCCCCCCTGTTCTGGCCGGTATTGATATCTTTTATATCAATTATTATCTGTGCGCTGGCTTTCCCCGGTGCCACCGGCAAAACCCTGGTGACCATCCGGAACTTTTTGATTTTTAACTTCAGCTGGGCCTTTTTGTTCGGCGTGGGCGCCACCTTGTTTTTCTGTATCTTTCTGGCGATCAGTCCTTTCGGGGATCTGAAGCTGGGAAAAGAAACCGATACGCCGGATTTCAGTTTTTCTTCCTGGGTTGCCATGCTCTTTTCCTGCGGCCTTGGCATCGGCTTTGTTTTCTACTCCGTGGCCGAACCCTTAACGCACCTTCACCAGTCCTCCCACGTCATTGATGCTGGTATGGCAGGCACAGCCGCCGGTGTTCCCAAGGCCATTGAAATGACCCTGCTGGACTGGGGTATCCACGGCTGGGCCCTGTTTGCCCTGGCTGCCTGGGCCATTGCCTTCCCTGCCTACCGTCAGGGAAAACCCCTCACCGTATCCACAGGCCTTTACGGTATCCTCGGGGATCGCTGCAACACTTCCATCTGGGGCCGGATCGCCGATGGTCTGGGGGCGCTTGGCACCATCGGCGGCAACGCTGCCATGATCGGTCTCGGTGTCGCCTCCATCAGCTTCGGTATTAAAACCCTTTTCGGCATCGAATTGAGCACCGGCGGCCAGGCCGGCGTTATGATGCTTCTCATTGTGGCCTATGTGATTTCCGCGGCCACGGGGGTAGAACGCGGTATCAAAATCCTAAGCCAGGTGAACATGATCATGGCCGGCTGCGTTCTGCTCATCCTGCTTTTCTTCGGACACGCCCCCACCCAGTATCTTTTCAACATGATGACCCAGCTCACCGGTGATTACTTCGGCGGCATCATGAAATACACCTTCTGGGCAGATGCCGGTAACTTTGAGCAGAGAGACTGGCTGGGCTGGTGGATTGTTTTCTACTGGCTGTGGTGGATCTCCTACATCCCCTTTTGCGGCGGTTTCATCGCCCGTATTTCCAAGGGCCGCACCCTGAGGGAATTCATGTTCGGTGTAATTTTCGTTCCCATGATCCTGGCCATCCTCTGGTTCGGCATCTGGGGGGGCTCCGCTGCCTATGCGGAACTCAACGGCATCCTTCCCCTGTGGGAAAGTGTCCAGGCCAACCCTGAAACCGGCGTATACAACCTTTTGGGCAGCATGAACGGCGGCTGGTGGATCAGCCTCATCGTCCTGTTCAACATCATAATTTTTGCCGTAACCACCTCCGACTCCGCCTCATTCTTCGTGGCCATGCAGATGTCCAAGGGCAATCCCGATCCGAAGATTTCCATGCGGCTGCTCTGGGGCGTGATCATCGGCCTGACCGGTATCATCTTCCAGCTCACCGGCGGTTTCAATGCCATCAAGGCACTGGCGATTGTCGTGGGCGCCCCCTTCTTCTTCGTGGGAATCGCCTTCATCTTCTCCACCTATGTGATGGTGAAAGCCGCCAAGGCAGGGGAGATGTAAAACGTAAGATCGCATACCACAGCCTTTTGCTAAGGCGCCTAAAGAAACCGCCGGTGCAGGGACCACGTCTCCTGTGCCGGCGGTTCTTTTTGCCCGGACCTGCAAGCTGGCGCAGTGGACACTTTGGGGGGGACAGGATGTCCGTCCGGATGGAAAGCCTACAAACGGCAAAAAGGCGGTGCCCCCGGTTAAGGGAACACCGCCTTTTTTGTATTGCTTTAATCGAGAAAAAGAACAGTCAGGACTTTCGCCTGGATTCAATTCGGTCACCTCAAATCGTTTTTAGAGGCGCCCTTTCATTATTTGCCTGCCCGCATCTTTTCTTCTGCAATCTGAGCCTCACAATCTTCCACGATGGATCTCATCTGAGATTTCACCTCGTCGGGAAGGGGTGTGGGTTTATGGGTGGCGAGGATCTCACGGGCCTTATCCATGGCTTTTTCATGCATGGTTTGGCCGCCGGCCTGTTCCCATTTATCCCGAACCCTGCGGTCAATGAGAGACGGCTGTGACATCTTCTTCATATGCTCAAACGTGTGTTTTTCAGTGATGAACTGGCCCTGGGATCCTACCCGTCCAATTACATCCACTGCAAGGGTCTCCGCGTTGACGGGGATCCCGTTTACCACATGCTTGATCATTTCTGCGAACTCGTTATCCATGACGAGCTGACCGTAGTCAAAAGTAACCCCTGATTCCAACATTCCCAGACCATAGATCAGGTTGGCACCTGCCAACGCTGTTAAGAGGCCTGTGAGTGTTTTCTCATGGGCAGCCTGTCCGTCGGGTACTTTTGAGTCAGCCTATCCGCCTGCAACCCACGAGGGCAGCATGTAGTAATTGGACAGGGCCGCAACGCCGGCGTTGATCATGCCGCATTCCGGGGACCCGACCGTTGCTGTTGCCATACGCAGGTCAAGTGGGCAGGTGGAGCTGCCGAACATCATGGGTGTGCCCTTGCGGACACATTGGCCGAGTACGATGCCGGAGAGCACTTCGGCATTGTGAACCACGAGGGTGCCGGCAGGCGTTACCGGGGCGGAGCCGCCGGCCAGGGCCTGGGTCAGTACGTTGACTAAAACGCCTTCGCGCGCCCCCCCGATGATGATTTCCGTACAGTCGCGCACCAGCTTCAGGGGGCTGATGGGACAGGTGTTAAAAGAAATAATGGGGCGTTCCCTGAACTTGTCACGGCCCCCCTGGATGGCGGCGGCCATGTCGATGGCGGCCTTCATCAGGCGGCCGTTGCC